>JBHJHJ010000159.1:0-25879 GCA_050330955.1 Elainellaceae cyanobacterium
CTGATCCTAACTGCCCTTAGTCCTTATTAATTCGAGGCGGCTCTCGAAACGCGATCGCAAAGAATAGAACGCCGATGGCACCGGCTAGGACAAGAATGTATGCCACACTCTCCATAACGGTAGGTCCTCTATCAGTTCACAGTTGATATTAGCTTATCACTAATTCACCCTACACCAGGGTGAAAGTTAAACAGGGTCCAAACCTCGTGAATGGGTTTGGACCCTGTCTTTGAGCCTTGATGAGTGTTGGAAGCAAGGTCAGACTCGCCCAAACATCGAGTTAGGCTAACCAGACTCTAGATAGGCTCTTCACGCCGGGTAGACTTGTCGCCCACCTTCTGGAAGAATCCCCACTCCACCTGCTCGGGAGACAGGTCTGGATCCACACCAGCAAATACGTCGCGGAACAGTGTACGAGCGCCGTGCCAGATGTGGCCGAAGAAAAAGAGTAGCGCAAACACTGCGTGACCAAAGGTAAACCAGCCGCGGGTGCTCGTGCGGAAGACACCATCAGACTCAAGGGTCTCGGTGTCAAACTCGAATGGCTCTCCCAGCTGGGCCTTGCGCGCGTAGCGCTTCACGATGGCGGGTTCAGTGAAGGTCTGGCCGCCTAGCTCGCCGCCTTGGAAAGCAACGGTGACGCCAGTCTGCTCAAAGCTGTACTTCGATTCAGCCCGGCGGAAGGGAATATCAGCCCGTACGACGCCGTCTTTATCAGTCAAGATGACTGGGAAGGTTTCAAAGAAGTTGGGCAGGCGGCGAACTGTAAGCTCACGGCCTTCTCCATCGGTAAACTCGGGGTGGCCTAGCCAGCCTTCTGCAATACCGTCGCCTTTATTCATTGGGCCTACGCGGAACAAACCGCCTTTGGCAGGGCTGTTGCCGACATAATCATAGAAGGCCAGCTTCTCAGGAATGCGCTCCCAAGCCGCTTCTTCGGTGAGGCCTGTAGCCAAACCACCTTGAACCCGCTTATCAATTTCTTGCTGGAAGTAGCCGCTGTCCCACTGGTAGCGGGTCGGGCCAAACAGCTCGATGGGCGTGGCGGCGCTGCCATACCACATGGTGCCGGCAACCACAAAAGCGGCGAAGAATACAGCAGCGATACTGCTGGAGAGTACCGTCTCGATGTTACCCATCCGCAGAGCCCGGTAGAGGCGCTCGGGCGGACGAACTGTCAAGTGAAATAGCCCAGCGATGATCCCGACAATGCCCGCCGCAATATGGTGAGCCACGATGCCGCCGGGGTTAAATGGGTCAAATCCTTCTGGTCCCCAAGCCGGGGCGACAGGCTGCACGCTCCCCGTCAAACCAAATGGGTCAGACACCCACATCCCCGGCCCCCATAGACCTGTGAGGTGGAATGCCCCAAATCCAAAGCAGAGAAGTCCGGAGAGGAATAGATGAATACCAAACATCTTAGGCAGATCCAGCGCTGGCTCTCCAGTACGCGGATCTCTAAACAGCTCTAGGTCCCAGTAGACCCAGTGCCAGCAAGCGGCCAAAAATAGCAGACCGGACAGCACGATGTGAGCAGCAGCAACCCCTTCAAATGACCAAAAGCCAGGGTTTATAGCGTTCCCACCAGTGACGCTCCAGCCACCCCAGGAGTCAGTGACGCCAAGACGCGCCATGAACGGCAGAACAAACATGCCCTGACGCCACATGGGGTTTAGAACTGCATCACTCGGATCGAAGATAGCGAGCTCGTAGAGTGCCATCGAGCCAGCCCAGCCCGCAACAAGAGCTGTGTGCATCAGGTGTACAGCAATTAGTCGCCCTGGATCATTAATGACGACTGTGTGTACCCGGTACCAGGGTAGTCCCATCGACTACGCTCCTCCTATGCTTAAACGGTTTATATGATTGAACGTTTGAGCCGTCCAAAGGCTTGGCCTAAAGGTTTGACTCAGGTCTAGCTTAGACAGTTTGACAATTCAATTGTAAAAATGAAAGTGTATAAAGAAGTGTAACCACTGCCCGGTTCTATTGCAAGGGGTCAGCGTCGGAGCCACGGCTCCCTCCAGTGGATGAGTATTTTGGTCAAAGCATTTAGGAGCGAGCGTTGTGACTATTATTAAATTTGTTGACGAAGACGTAGAGGCGATCGCCGCGGATGGCGCCAATCTCAGGTTTAAGGCGCTAGAGAACAACATCGACATCTACACCTTTACCGGCAAGCTGATGAACTGTGGCGGGTATGGACAATGTGGCACCTGCATTGTCGAGGTAGTTGAAGGTATGCGGAACCTCTCCCCCCGCACCGAGGTGGAAAACCGCAAGCTCAAGAAATACCCAAAGACCTATCGGCTGTCCTGCCAAACTACGGTCCAGGGACCAGTTTCGATTCGAACAAAGCCCCAAAAAAAGTCGAAAAAGTAGCCTGGCGTCAGTAAGCCCGCCAACAAGAGTGGCTACAGTATTAGCCCGAGTAGCGGCGCCAAGCCCTAGAAATCTGAATCCCCACAAGATGGTATGATTCTTGCTGACAGCGTTGGGAGGCTAGGACCTATGGAAATCAATGATTTGGGTTTTGTCGCAACTATCTTGTTCGTATTCGTGCCGACGGTATTTTTGCTGATTCTGTTTATTCAGACTAAAGAAGAATCTCGCTAAAACCTGCATGCTAAGCTGCAGCATGACTCGCAGCTGCCGTAGCTTGAGCGTGGTTGCTTCTTGATCCGGGGAGCAATTTTAGGCTCGATCTAAAGCCAGGCGGCTAGGGGGACGCTATCGACTATAGCGCTGCTGACTATGGAGACTATCAAACCCGCTCAAGCGCTGTTGGCATTTATAATTGTCGCTCTGCTGTGCGTAGGCTGCAGCCTCCCGAGTACGGACAGTGCTGATAGCAGGGCATTCCTGAAGCAAAATACTGCCGAAAGTTCTGCAGTGGAGCCAGCCCAACGGGATACCATTACGCTCCCTACATCAGTTCGCGATCGCCTGCTTGAGCAAGCCGTAATTGACTTTGCGGCCCCTGTCTCAGCACTCACAGTCCGCAGCATTCAGCGCGAAACTTGGCCCAACGGGTGCTTAGGGCTACCACAGCCTGAAGACCTGTGCAGCATGTCCCTAGTCGAAGGCTGGCGGGCAGAGGTTGTGGGTGAAGGCCGCTCTATGACCTACCGGCTAGATGAAACGGCTCAGCAAATCCGCCGCGAAGACCAGCAGTAGACAATGGCCTAAACTGGGCGATCTATAGCGGCCCTTGCCCCTATAGATCGCCAGATGTTCAAGGCGCCGAAGCATTTAAGTCCAGGGCGCCCGGGCCAGAAAGCTAGCTGTTAGGCACCTTCTCTATCTGGGCATAGCCGCTAAATAAAAGCTGCTTTCCCCGAGTCTCGAGTCGATTGATGCGCATTAATACACCGTCTAGGTCAAACCGATCGAGGTCAACCATGCCGTTTAGGATATCGGCAAACGCCTCAGACACAATTTTAGAGAGCCCCTGGATATCGTTGGGAACAACGTCACCAACAAACTCAGCATTCTGAAATAGGACGCGTCGCCGCTTTTCGACTGCAAGCGTTGCCTGCAGACTTACAGGAACGTCCTTTTTGTTGGGAAGATCGGTCTTGGCCAATATTGTGACGCCATTGTTGGGGCGCAGCATCACCTTCACATCTCGAAACGAGACCGGCTCTCCGCCTGATAAATTGGTGAGGGATTCGAGGTCAACTTGCTGCATCCGCTGTTTGACAAGCTCAGCCTCAAAGGCTTGGTTGATTGCGTCTTCTGTAAGCACAACTTGTGCCACCGCTTGGGTCGGTTGCCTAAGCTGCAATTTTCCTGCCAGCATAGCCCTCACGTCGATTGCGACTGAATCAGTCTCAAAAGACATTTCGTCGACTTTAAAGTCGCGGCGAATCACTAACCTGCGGCCACTCATTTTGAAGCTGTCAACACTTCCCTGCAGCAGCTTACTCGACGGAGAGCATCTAATCGCAACGTCAACAGACTCGCTAGACGTGAATAGATGCCGAATGGACTGACTGGCAACCGTATTGAGCATACGTTCGCCGAAGTCTCCCCCCGTTTGGTTTCCCAGGCCCGTAAGACCTCCTAGCATATGGCGTCCGGTCCTTTTCTAGCTTGCCTTATTTGTAACAAACAGTTAAGCAAAACGACAATAGTTATTGGCTTTTAGTATCTATATCATAACATTGACTAATTTTTGTCAACAAGAGATTGACAAAAATTACTTTCGTTTGATAAGCAGCGTTTTAATGATTCTTTCCAAGTTCACGATACACCACTCTAGAGTTACCGGCCCATGGCGAGCTTCCTGACAGCAATAATTTTAGCGGGGGGACAGAGTTCGCGTATGGGCCGCGATAAGGCACTTTTACCGCTTCAAGGAGCGCCTATGATTCGCCACATTTACGATGTGGCTGAGGCCTGTAGCGATCGCGTCGTGGTAGTTACCCCCTGGCCCGAGCGCTACCGCGCGAGCCTGCCGGCAGGCTGTACCTTTGTTGAGGAGGTTACTCAGAAGATCAGCCTTCCGATTGCTGCCGCCAGTGCGCACGAGGACAGCCTTCATCCTCTGGGCTCCCAAGGGCCTTTGGTAGGTTTTCTACAAGGACTGGCGGCTGTGGGCAGTGATTGGGCGCTAGTGCTCGCCTGTGATCTGCCCCGACTCCATATCAGTACCCTCCAGGCTTGGAGCCAGCAACTTGAGTCATTGCCAGAGCAAACCATCGCCCTATTACCAAAAACAGAGGGCCGATGGGAGCCGCTATGTGGATTTTATCGCTGCAGCTGTCAGGCTTCCCTCGCCGATTTTGTTGAAGCTGGTGGGCGATCTTTTCAGCAGTGGCTGAGATACCAGGAGGTCCACCCCATCTCGGTGACCGACGAGCAGATTGCCATGTTGTACAACTGCAACACACCAGAGGATTGGAACCGGATTTACCGCGGTTGTGCTGAGCCTTGGGGGGTGACAGATGTGGGTCTGTGACTGTGGATCTAGAACTGTGGGCCTATGACTGTGGATTTATGGCGGTGAGCTGATGGCAGAGGGCCGCCACAGGATTCTGTCCAGATCTCAGCCGCCCAGCGATAACGCATCTGCGATCGCCCCCTGTAGCGCCGTCAGCGCCTGAGCAGCCCCTCCATTGCGCAAACAGTCCTGGGCCTGCTCAATTCCGCCCTTGAGGCTGCTTGAGGCTCCGCTTTGCCAAAGATAGAACCCGCTGTTCCACAGGGTGGCGGTGGTTAGGTCACTCGCCTTACCCTGGAGCACCGCTCGCAGCTCAGCCGCAAACTGCTGGGGCTCAGGTAAGGGGACTTCTGTACCTGCACAGGCATAATCTTGGGGGTGCAGAATAAGCCGCTCGAACGGCTGCTGAGGCCGCTGCACGCCAATAATACAGGCTCGGTTACGGGGAAGTTCGCAGCTTCCTTCTAGCCCCTTAACGGCTAGATAATCCAGTAGGCCCTGTTGCGTAAAGGTGTCTCGGGCGCGCTCTTCTGTTGGCGGATGAACAAATCCAAAGGCGACCCGCACTGGCCCACGATAGGGGAACCACAGCAACTCTAAAGTCGCAGTGGGGGGACGCTTACCAATCTGCTCCCGGTAGGTCACCAACCCCTCAGCCAGCGGAAATTGGCGCGGCACGTAGATAAAGCCCATGTGGGCGCGCTGGAGCACGGTGTGGACCTGGCCGAGGGCTAACCCCGTCCAGTCCACACCAAGGAGCTGCCAAACCTCGCTCAAAGGTATCCCGTATTTGGTCGGCATACGTCCGCTGCCGTGCATCAGCGTTGGGTAACCTGCTGCGGCTAGAACGAGACTCACCAAGGGCATCACCGGAGCCGTGCGCGATCGCCCGTCGTAGGGCGAGTTAAACACCAACAACGGTTCACTACGGTCGAGGAAATCCAGCGTTGGCCCTAGCTCACGATAGGCATCGAGCATCCCGGCCAGTTCCTCACTCGTGGGCCGGCGAATGCGGTGAGCAATCATGAAAGCGCCAATTTGGGCCGGAGTCGCCTGCTGCTGAAGCATGAGTTCTGTAGCGATCTTGGCTTCCTGCCGCGTGAGCACTTTTCCAGTGTGGGTCCCACTCCCGACTTTTTTTAGCAGCTCTCGAAATAGATCACTCATCGCTGGGATTCAAATATATAGCTGGGGCAGCGTTTAGGCACTACGGTACGCACTAAACAATTGCCCTGGGTTGGGGTGAACTGATTTTGGGGGCGCCTGGCTGCGCGAGCTGCTGAGCCACGAGCTGACGGAAGTGCTGAATCGGTGGAATGTCGAGGCGATCGCGGGTCGTGACAAATACCACCTCCCGCTGCAGCTGAGGCGCTGTCGTAGGACGCACTACGAGGCCGCTGCTCTCGTGGATATCCTGCATGGCGGACTGGGGCAGCAGAGCCAAGGTTTCTCCCTGGCGAACCACGCCGCGAAACGCATCTAGGGTGTTGAGCTCCAGCGTCGGCTTCAGCACAAGCCCCTGGCGGCGAAACTGCTCTTGGACCAGCCGCTGCATGCCGTAGCCATCCTTAAAGACAACGTGTGGATACTCTGAGAGCGCGCTCCAGGGAATCTGCTGCTGCTGAGCCAGGGGATGGCCAGCGGCCAGAAGAACGTTGATGGGCTCAACGTAGAGCGAGTCGATTACAATCTCCGCGCTGGCGGTCAGCAGGGGGTTGTTCATCACGATGGCGGCGTCCACAAGCCCGTCCCGCAGCACCTTCAGGGCGCGATCGCTTCCCAAAGACGTGATCCGGAGCTGCACGTCGGGATAATCCCGGCAAAAGATCTGCAAAATTGAGGGCAGGTAGAAAGCGCAAACTGAATGAATTCCGGCAACGCATAGCTCGGGCTGCTTGCCGGCTTTAAAGTCGCTCAGCTCCTTAGCCGCCAAGTCCCACTCCTGACAGATCCGCCGCGCGCGAGGCAAAAACTGCTCACCTGCGGTAGTCAGCTTCACCTGGGCGCTGCGGTGAAACAGCGGCAGCCCCAGCACCGTCTCTAGGCTCTGAATTTGGCGGCTCACTGTAGATTGGGTCACACGGCAGCGCTGGGCAGCTCGCTGGAAGCTTTTGACCTCCGCAACCTCTAAAAACGCCTTCAGTTGCTCAAGCCGCATAATCCCTTGCCCTAATCCCGTAAAATCAGCCAGCGCCTATCAGATGTCTCAAAAGCACTACCAGCCTATTAACCTAGAAGAAATATCCCCAACCTGTTGTAGCCAAGACTACCAATGGCTGCAACTGTGGCGTTAGACGCTTTTCGAAGCCGCTAGCGTAATCCGGGGGAGGCAGATTGGTCCCAGTCCTGGAGGGCTAGGCTAGCGTTTTGCCTCAAGTCTGGGCTGGTCTGCGGCGATGCGGCGATCGCCACCAGCCGTCGATAGGCCTCTGTCGGCGCCAGCTTGCGAAGGGCAGCCGTTACGTGGAGGCGGACGCCTGTATCGGCATCACTCAGCATCGCAATCAGGGTATCGGTGCTGTCTACCTGACCCAGCTGACCCAAGCTGGTGGCAATCGCCTGTCGAGCGGCGCGATCGCCTGACTGGGTCCAGGTTAGCAAGCGCATCAACAAACCGACGGCCTTAGGGACAAGTGCGGAGGTCTTGATGCGCCCTAGACTAGCGGCAATAGCGCTAATCCTACGGCCTGAGTCAGTCTTACCGGAGTCAGCCTCGGCGTAGACGGCGAGATGATCTAGCCCAGCCCTCGTCTCCGTGGAGGCTAAGGCCTGGAGGAGATCCGGCTCTAGAATGGGCGGTGTGCTGGAGGACTGAAGCGCGTCATAGAGCAAATCAGCCGCGGCCTTACAGTTTAAACGTCCCAAAGCTGATATAGCCGCTCGCCGGACGCTGAGGCTGACGTCCCAAAGCAGTTCGCCCATTTGCTCAATCGTCTCAGAGGACAGACGATCTCTCCTCGCCCCGAGGCCGACTACGGCGGCCCGCCGAACTTCAGCCGCTACGTCCCTCAGCGCGGCGATCAGAAGGGGCTGTGCTTGGGGATAGGCCACATCACCGAGGGTCGTGATAGCTAGGGCCCGAACAGCGGGGTCGGAATCATTCACCACGCAGGCCACTGCGGCAGCGGCATCAGGGTGACGAATGCGAGCCAGAATCTGAACAGCGGCGTGGCGGGTTTGGGGCGAGTCTAGCAGTTGGCTGACCGGGGCGATCGCAGGCTCGCCAATTTGGCTCAGCGCTGTGGTGATCGCAGCCACCACATCTTCAGATGGGGACCGCTGCAAGAGATCAACCAGCGTGGAAACGCTCTCCGGCTGGTGAAACTCTCCCAAGATTCGGACCAAAAACCATAAAAGGCTCCAGTCTTCTTCGCTCGCTTCTCCAATTAGGGCCACTACGTCTTTAGGCTGGACCAAATCGGGGCCGCAGTGAGAGATTAGCTTAGCCACGTCCCAGCGCGTCTGAAAATCGCCCATCTCTAGGGTGCGCAGTGCTAGCGATCGCCAGATCGCGGCCATGGGCAGTTCAGGCTGCTGCTGCCACTGCTGCAAATACTGGACAGCCAGACCCCAATTACCTTGATTGACCGCGTCCTGAGCTAGCCCCTGTGTGGTTAAATTTTGGGAGTTATCGACGTCGCTCATTCATCTAGTGCCTAAACACAGCATTACTCTCCCCCTTTGCAGGCCTACAGCCTAATCTCACGCAGCTAGGGGTCACTCTGCCGTAAAGGGCCAAGGCACTAGCGGATCGTGAGCCAAGTGAGTTGACAGCTCGACAGCGCCGTAGCGATTGAGATGGCTCGGATCGGAAAAATACTGGTGGTAGTTAGGCTGATCAAGCCAGAGCCGGCCAAAGTCTCGAAACGTGAACTGGTTATGCTGAAGCGCTGTGTCAATCATGTACTGGCGAAACGTTTGCTCGTGGTTTGCTCGGAAGGGATCCAAATACTCTTGGGTGAGCGGCGTGTTAACGAACACGATGGGGACGTCGTGGGCCGCCATTGCTCCGAGAAGATTGCGTAGCGCTTCGGTTTGAGCTCCCTGAAGCTGGAAGTTCTCGTAGTCTCTGTCGTAGTTTCCTGGAACCCGGGCGAACTGATCGTAATATGTTGCCGGATCGAAACGAGCCTCAATCGGAAGAAACCCGTCGGGCTCAATCCCCGATGTGGTTAGGGCCGGGGTGCTCGATGACGCCACAATAAAGTCAGACGTCGTCGGCTGCCCCTGAGCGCTTGAAGACTCAGGGTGTGGTGGATTAAACCTTTGGGCAACCCAGGCCTTGATACGATCTCGGTGGCGGTGGGCCGTGGAAATCCTGCCTAGGCGATCGCTTAGTCCGTCATCTAGAGCCTGATAACGCTCAAAGAGCCGCTTAGACCAAGACCCCCGATTGAGTGGGGCAGGGACTGCCGCATCCGTGACGGTGCTATCCAAGGCATCGCTTACGGCTAGCTCGCCTAGAACAAGATCTTCATACCCCTCTGACGATGCAATATCTTCATAGGTCTTGTCCTCGCGGCCACCGTTAAAGGCGCGGGTTCCATCCGCCCAGATTACGAGCTTGGGCAGATGCTCGGGCGGCAGGAGACGCCGCAAGATCAGATCCACCACCTGCACCGTTGCGCCGTTGACCCCAAAGTTGAAAATGCTGGCGTCAGCGTATCCTAAGGCCTCTAGCTCTGACTTGAGTACGGCAGGATCTATGCTCCGCATTGCCCGCGAGCTACCGACGGCAATGACATCTGGGGGACCAGACTCTTGCAAATAGCGCTGATAAAGGGCTAGCTTGAGGTCGAGTTGGGGATTGTTGAAGCTGGGAAAGGGGGACTGCTGCATCAGCAACAGCGCCGCATTATCCGTCAGCGGCCCATCGGTAGGCAGAAATGGCCCATCGGCAGAAACCGGGGAAGGGCTATACGCTAAAGGGCTCTGTTCAGCCTTGACTTGGGAATCGAGCCACCATCCAGTGGCGAGATCAAGCTGGGCAAACAACAGCAGGCCGACGGTACCCCATACGAGCGCAAGCTGTATGTCCAGAGAGGTGGTTTTACTTGGGCGCACTAAGTCTCGCGCGTTAACGCTGGGGACAAACACCTGAGAGTGCAGCAGAATACGGCGAAGCTGCTGGCCCCAAGCCTGTAGGGTTGTTTGCCCAACGCTCCAGAGCCGCTGAGGATTGACCGGCATGCCAAGTGGCGCCTCAGAGGGCGCCTCAGAGGGCGTTTCAGAAGTCGCTTCCGAGGATATCTCAGGAGCTGGGGTCATCAGCTCGGTGACGTAGGCGTCTGTGGCAGCAAAGGTCGGCGAAGGCGAGGGCACAAACCGCTGGCGATCGCTGAAGTTAACGCCAGATCGCCAGCGGGGCTGGCGTTGGCCAGCCCTACGACCGTAGACGCGCACGCCATGGACCGAGTTGATCGCAAGCTGCTCAACCAAATTCTGGACAGCTTCGGCGACAGCGTCCTTCCCGGGGCAGAGCGGTCCATCGCACATGACGTGAAGCAGCCCATCTTTCAGCAGCACTTGCACTCGGATGCCGCCCGTGGCGAGCTGCTGATCCAGATCTGGATTGAGGCACTGACTCAGCAAAAATTGCACTGCCGCCAGATCGCCAGTTTGGGCTAGCTCTCTCGGACCGGCGATAGATGCGTCTTTCTGGGCAATCGTTCGCTGCCGGGCCTTTGCCTCAGGCTGAGCGTCTATAAGCTGGAGCGTTTGAATGCCTTGAGGTGCGAGGGTTTGGAGGTAGCTGCTGAGCAGCTTTAGCGCTTGGTCGATGGTGGATCCATCAGCGCTGTGGGGGGTGTGGTCTGCTGTGCAGTAGTCAAACCTCAACGTTTTACCCGCTAGGCTCCCGTTGGTGACTCGCCCCAGCCGCCACGATTCAAGCTGATAGTTCAACAGACGGGCGATCGCCTCGAGGTCTCCCCACCGGGCCCGAGCCTGCAAAATTTCCTCCGCCGGGGTGAGGTCAATCTTCAATACCCAGTCAACCCGCTCTTCCCCGCGCACTTTTACCAGTACGACCGCATCCCTGACCCCCTCTAGGGGGAGTTGACGGAGTTCGTGGGAAAGAGGCTCCGCAATTATGCTGGGGGCAGGGCTATAGGAGGCCTGGCAGGCGACCCAAAGCCGCTTCTTATGAGGACCCTGGGGTTTGACGCGAGTGGTTACGGCAATGCCGAGGGGGCTTAAAATTTTCGCGAGCTGTTGAGCAATGGCTGTGTTTGTATAGCGCGGCAAGGTGCGTTCGCGGGCTGAGGGAGTTCCACTAGCGGTGCGGTGCGAGAACTCTCTAGCGGAGGTCTCAGGGATAACCGCACTGGCGTGAACGGGCGCCGGCAAACCCAGCGCGATCGCTGTGCTCCAGGCCGGCTCATACTCTCCCAATACGCGGCCATAGCACCAGAGCTGGTAAATGGGCGGTTGACCGGGCTTGAGGATACTGTTGATATCTTGCTGCTTTAGAAGCAGCGTAATACGGGCGACAACGGTCTTCCTATCAGGACAGGAGGGCGCCTCGCACAGAATGTGAAGACTGTTACCACGACGGCGCCACTTAATGGCTGCACCTAGCGCCTTTGCTAAGCTGTCAATCCACTGATCAATACTTTGGTGTGGGTCAGCGATAGACGTATTGAAGTTGGTCATAGTCAGTGGTGCAGTCCTGACAAGTCGCTATCAGAGCAGAATAATGCGGCAGGGAAAATGGTCTAAATGCCTAGGTGATGGTAACACAGCCGTGCCAAAGCGTCGACTATAGTCAAAGCGTCGACATCGTCCTGAGGTCAGCCGCCACAGCTCAGGGATCGTAAGCGGGGCCTGTGGTATGTCCAACGATGAGAACACAATATCTCAACGAACAGATTCAGTAGCGGGCTGGCCAGTTGGCCGAGTTTGCTCAAAATAATCTGTGAAAAACAGTAGCCAGACGATAAAGCCCGCAACAGCTAAAGCACCTATGGACAAAAGTAGCGAGAGAAATTGAGCCCCTTGCGCCTTTAGATTTGGGCCGGGTGACGACCGCTTAGGGACGACGCGCTGTACTGGGGCGGCGTGGGTCGGGCTCACGCTACGCCGAGGCACTGCTGCATAGTCTGCACCACCACCGCGAGATTTTTGTGCCACTCCTGCTGCCATAGCGGAGCGCATCATCTTAGCGCTGCGCATGACCTGAAGCTTTTGATTCACCGCTGCTGGCCGCTGACCGCTGCGGCTCCACTGCAGCAGCGCTGTATTTGAAATAGCGGTCAAGTTGGCGGTTTGAATATCTTCAATGCGCTGAATGATGCTGCGATCGCTAGCGACCAAAATCACTAGACTTTGATCGTGCTGCTGAGCCATGCCGTAAGCGCAGCGGGCGACGGCCAGGGCAACCCTCACACGCCGGGTGAGGGCATGGCCCGTGGAGGATTTAAGCATGGGGTGATGCCCTGAAACCTCAGTAATTTGCCATCCGCTGCTGGCATAGAAGCGGTTAAATTCACGGGAGACCCGCTCTAAATCACTGTCAGGAGAGCGATCATAGAGAAATCGCATCTCTTCAAAGACAGTCTGGGGGATGAAGCACATACCAGCGCGCGAAAAGCCGATCCAATCGCGCACGTCAGTCGCAGTCAGGGTACTGACGTCTAGAACCAGAATAATGGGGGGGGCAGACACAAAGATTAACCTCCAATACCAAGAAGGCCTGCCAGGCTGGGGGGCAGCGGCAGCAGGACGGCGGCAGTTAAAAAGAGTACGAGCAATCCTATCGCCGCTCTAGCATCGTTTGGCTCAGTCAATTCATTGAGGCTCGGACGCTCCAAGTCTCGCTGAAGAAACAGAATCAAAACGGCCCAATAAAGGGCCAACGGATTAGCTAGAGTGGCAATTGCCAGCACAATCAGCGTCGCGATTGTTGAGCGGCGAGCAATCTTCCGGCCATAGATAGCCTGAACAATGCGTCCGCCGTCGAGCTGACCGGCTGGCATCACGTTAATCGCGCTAATCACCAGCCCTAACCATCCGACAATGGTTAGGGGGTGAATATCAATCAGCGGCTGCTGGAAGGCAGAAGCCCCCAGCACCGCCTGAGCTAGAGTACCAACCAGTACCGAGCCCTGAAAAAACTGAGACGGTACTTGGAACGTGCTTCCCTGATGAGATAAAAACAGCCCAACTATCAGAAAACTGAGAGAAAGGGCACCACCCATAGCAGGCCCTGCGACGGAAATATCGAACAGGACGCTGCGGTTGGGTAAAACAGACTCGAACCGCGTGAGTGCACCAAATGAGCCAATTTGCCACGCGGGTATGAAAAAAGGTGGACTGAGCCGGACGCCGTGTCGCCTCGCCTGCAGCCAATGGCCCGTCTCGTGGGCCAGCAAAATAATAAGGAGTGAAATCGCAATGGGCCAGCTTTCAGCCAAGCGCCCCGGCTCGCTAAAAAAGTCGAACCCCTGCAAAATGCCAGCCGCTTCCAGACAGGTTGCCGCAGTTGCGGCCAGCAGCAGGAGGGCAAACAGCCACTGGACTGTAGAAGAGCGGGGTGGATCACTGCTTTTCGGCAGCACAATAACCACGGGCTTCTCTTCGGGGCCGTTCAGTAGAAAAAGGCGGTAGCGATCGCCAACATTCTCTTGTAGGCGATCGGACAAAATGCGATGGGTTTCCGCTGGGTCGGATCCCCTAAGATTCCCCTTAAAAATGGCCCCATCTTGATAAGGAATCGTCTCGGTTGAAAAAAAGGTGTCGATGCCAAAGATAGGTCGAATCTGGGCCAGCTCTGCTTCAGGAATCTGACTAAATTGAGCGGCTTGAGCGGCTTTGGACTTTGCATTAGGCTTGTGCCCAACTGCTGGAGGAATAGCGGGCTGCGACCTATTTTGATCTATCGGTTCTTCAACATTCTTCGAGGCAATCGTCGGGCCATCATTTGTGGAGGCTTGAGCCGTTGAGGGGGGCGGGGCAGCGTGAACGGCGTCCCCCTGAGTGACGTTCGTTTGGGGAGTGTCAGATGGGCTGAGTGTACTGCCCTGCTGAGCGATGAGCCGCAGCCGGTTTCCTAAGATGACATAGAGCCCAATTGAGATCACGATGAGCAGCAGCATGACGGCAAGGTTGGGAAACACTCCCAGCAGCGACAGCCCGAAGATGACAAGCCAGGGGACTAGCAAAATGGCAGACTGTAGCCAAGATAGAATACCCATCTGGCCATTTGTTTTTGCGCTGTAGATGCCCCAACCTAAAAGGAGCAGTGCCGTAAGGAAAATTAATGCCGTAGCCATGGTTCACCCTCTGTTCGCCCTTTCAGCCGCTGACTCACAGCCATAGTTCCGTAATCTAACGGATGCATAAGTTTCTGGTCTTATATTCTAGATCAGGTTCTGCGAACGCCCTAATCTCTACAACTTCAGGCGCTAACGCATGGTCTTTCCTGAAACTTTACTTCAATAGAGGTATTGGGTGTGCTGCAATGGGAGTCAAGAAATATTGGGTTGCCCAGCTTGGGCGAAGCTCGGCAGCCCGCTTGCGATGCCGCAGCGGGGCAGTGCTGAGTGATTCTATTGTATAAAGAGTCTGGATAGTTAGAGATTTGGACGCCGGAGGGAACGGACTTGAGCATGAAGCTTATTTTTATTGGGCCACCGGGAAGTGGCAAGGGAACACAGGCTAAGCGTCTAGAGCGAAATCGCGGCCTGGTGCAGCTTTCAACGGGGGATATGCTCAGGGCCACTGCCGCGTCTGGCTCGGAGTTTGGTCAGCAGGTGAAGGCCATTATGGACTCGGGTGAGCTTGTCTCTGACGATGTAATGGTTGAGATGATCGAAAATCGCATTACCCAGCCTGACTGCGAGGCGTCTGGTTTTATATTGGACGGGTTTCCTCGCACCGTGGCTCAGGCTGCCGCTTTGGACAAAATGCTGGCGAGTCGCGGCACCCAAATCGATGGGGCGATCGAATTTGCCGTTGACAGCGCAATTCTCGTCAAGCGAATTTCAGGGCGCTTTACTTGCGCTCACTGCGGCGAAGGCTACCACGACGAATTTAAGCAGCCCCAGAAAGAAGGGGTATGTGACGTGTGCGGCTCAACCGAGTTTAAGCGGCGGGCGGACGACAACCCAGAGACGGTTGCCACGCGACTTCAAGCTTACAAAAAGCAGACCGCCCCGCTGCTGCCCTATTACCAGTACAAAGAAATTCTTCGCCGTATCGATGCGATGGCGGATATCGACGTAGTGACAGCGCAGCTCAATACGCTTTTACAGAAGCTTCAGTCCGAGTCTCAACCCGCAGAATCTCAAAACGCCGAGACTTAGAGCGCGATCGCAGACCGATGCACCCATTTCGGCGCTGCTGATTATAGGTATGGGTTTCGTGAGGACGCAGCGTAGCCCATCTTCTTACCGCTAACGCCGACGCAGCCACAGCGCGATCGCCCCCCCGAACCCGAGCAGCGGTAGCACAACCACGGCCCCCAAGGCGGTGGCAATCCAGTACTGCGGGGTGAGCACGATGCGGCGGTTGACCGCTTCTTTGGGCCTGATAGTGAGGGCCTGCTCAGGGGCCTGGGCCAGCCAGCCGACGGCATTCAGCAGCAGATCGCCATTGAGCTGCTGCTCGACTAGACCGTTGATGGCGAAGCTGGAGTTACCAATGGCGACAAGCCGCGCTTCTGATGCGTCGTCTGAATCTTCTGATGCATTGCCGGTGATCTCGATCTCAGGTGCTTCAGACTCAGAAGATTCAAGGCCTGAATCACTTGATGTTTCGTTGGAGGTACCCTCTAATGGGCCATCTTCTGCCGCCTCACCGGGTTCTGCCTCTGTTGTTTCAGGATCTGCGGCTTCAGGGGTCTCGGCCGGACGGCTGAGGGCCACTCCCAGCACTAGCGGACCCTGCCAGTCCTCATCGGGGTTGAACTCCAGCTGCCCATCCTCTGGAATTTCTAGCGCCTGAGACTGGGGACTTGTAATCAGCAGCGGCGCGGTCTCAGCATCCTCGGACTGCTCCAACAGCTCCACTGGCTGGGACTCAATGAAAAAGGTGAAGCCGCCGTTGAGGGGCTCAGTGATGGGGTGCTCGCCGTAGTCCTGCACTAGGGCTGTGGTCAGATCCAAATTAGCAGCTTGGGCAATGGGGTCCAGCACCAGGCGATCGCTAAAGGCCAAGTTCCAGTCTGCCAGCAGCGCGTCTAGACCAACCTCGGTGTCAGGATCCACCAGCAGCAGCAGTCCGCCGCCGCCCTCTAAAAAGGTCTGCAGCCCGGAAACCTCACCGCCTAGAAGCGGACGGGTCGGTCCAGCCACAATCACCACAGCGGCATCGCTGGGGACCATAAAATCGGTTTGGGCGAGGTTTAACGGCTCTACCTGGTAGGCCCCATCCTCCAGAAGCGCTTCAGTTTGCGTAAAGCCACCCTGCCCCGGCTCTAAAGGACGCTCCCCGTGCCCCTGCAGCACGTAAACCAGGGGACGGCGATCGCTCAGCAAGGCCACAATGCCGCTGGTGAGCCTCCCTTCCGTAAGCGGCTGCTGGGGCCCGATGGTTTCGATTAGGCGCTGCTCATCCCCCGCCTGCAGGTGCACCTCACCAAAGGCCTGCACCTCAAACTGGCGAGCTACACCGGGAGATTCCTGGGGGTCTACCAGCTCGTAGGTAAACTGTTCGCTCTGGCGCTGGTAATTGTCCAGCAAATTTTCGTTGACGCTGCCGCGATCGCTCGTATCCCAGAAAACCCACGCTTTGACGGGCTGGTCTAGCTCTGCGAGCACCTGCTGGGTTTGGGATGAGAGGGTAAAGAGCTGATTTTCAGTCAGGTCGATGCGCCGGTCATAGCGAACCGCTAGGACGTTGGCGATGGCCAAAATCGCGACGACCGCCACCGTCGCCAGCAGCGCATTGGTACTTGCCTGGGTGGATCGCCTGCCGAAAAAAGCGGGCAGTGAATTGCTCTCAGAGAGCAGCCATAGCACCAAAATAAGCGCCCCGCCCAGGATTAAGGTCAGCGGTAGCGGCCCCCAGTCTCCAGAAACCAGACCAGCGGCAAGGCCCATAATGATGAGGATAGGGCCAATCCAAAAGAAGTAGCGTAAACGCTGAATCGATGCGGTTCTCATGACGGATTAACAGCTATGAACGCTGATAGCGAAAAACATCAATGGACTGGGCTGTCAGGAAAAGGCCCAGCACGGTGTAACTCAGCAGCAGCACTAGACTGCTCGGCTCAAAAATGCCTCGGGCCAGGTCAGTATAGTGCTGCAGCAAGGACAAATGTCCCAGTACGTCTCCAGCTAAGCCAGTGACATTCCCGGTGAACCAATCGATCAGCAGCAGCATCGCCATCAGGGCAAAGGTCAAAATAGCCGCCAAAATCGTGCTGCTGGTGAGGGTAGAGATAAACATACCCAACGACAAAATTGCTGACGCCAGCAGCAGCAGCCCCACGTGCCCCAGGGCCACCAGCGCCCAAGACAGGGGCGGGTCCGCCGTGGCAAAGGCGATCGCCTCATAAACCAGCAGCGGCAGCATCATGGTTAAAAAGAAGGTGAGCACCCCCAGCAGCTTGCCGAGAGCGACCGACCAGTTGGTCAGCGGCGAGGTGGCCAGCAGTTCTAGGGTGCCGAGCTTGCGCTCCTCGGTATAGAGCCCCATGGAGAGCATGGGCAGCAGAAACAGCGAGAGCACCGCCAACGCCCCCAAGAAGGCCACGAGCACTTCATAGGGCACGTCCACGGGCCTGCCCCCCCCAACCTGGTCGTTGAGGGCTACAAAGCTCTGCACATCCTGCAGGATGCGGAGAAACAGCCCGCCGCTCAGGAGCCAGAAGATGCCCGCAATCACGTAGGCGAACGGTGAGGCAAAGTAGCTCTGCAGCTCTTTGCGGTAAATGGCGATGATGTTGCTAAAGATGGTCCTCATGGTCTCTTTTTAAGCCACTTTCAAGATTGCTTTTTCGGGTCTATCGGGGCATCTGAATCAGGTTCAGCAGGAGCAGCGGAGCCATCCGGACTCCCAGCCTCTGACGTCGTCAACTCCAAGAACACGTCTTCTAAACTGACCTGGACGCGGCGCATCTCGTGCAGCCTCAGTCCAGCCTGCATTAGGGTCTGGGCAAGCTCTGGCCCTGCCGTCGCGCCGCGGGTCAGGCTCACCAGCAGTCGGTGCCGCTGGCTAGCGCTACTGGGCTGGGGCTCCACAGCCTGGACTACAGGCAGCCGCTGCAGCTGCGATCGCGCCACGTCCAAGGGTCCTTCCACCTCCACTTCATAGCCACTGCCCCCCTGGAGCTGAGCCACGAGCTGGTCGGGGGTGTTGGTGGCGACGATGCGGCCCTGATTGATGATGGTGACGCGATCGCAGGTCATGCTCACCTCGGGCAGGATGTGGGTAGAGAGAATGATGGTGTGGTCTCCCGCGAGGGATTTGATCAAGTTACGCACGTCGATGATCTGACGGGGGTCCAGACCCACGGTGGGCTCGTCCAAAATGATGACCGGCGGATCATGGACGATGGCCTGGGCGATGCCCACCCGCTGCCGGAAGCCTTTAGACAGCTTGCGGATGAGGCTGTGCTGCTTCTCTTTCAGGTTGCAGCGCCCGATGGCGGAACGGACGCGCTCCGGGCGATCGCCCGCCGCCACCCCCTTAATCCGCGCCACGAAGTACAAAAATCCCTCCACAGTCATCTCGGGGTAGAGGGGCGGCGTCTCCGGAAGGTAGCCAATCTGCCGTCGCACCGCCATGGAATCTTGGTGCACATCGACGCCGTCCACCCGAGCGGTGCCGCTGGTAGCCGGCAGATAGCCCGTCAGGATGCGCATAGTGGTAGTTTTCCCGGCGCCGTTAGGCCCCAGGAAGCCCAGAATTTCTCCGGCCTCCACCGAGAAGGTCACATCCTGGATCACCGGCACGCTGCCGTATAGCTTACTGAGGTGCTCAACCGTAATCACAGCGCTACAGAACCCCCTTCGAGCTAGGAACGGTGCCGGCGCGGCGCGGGTCGACCTCAGTGGCCATGCGCATCGCCCGGGCAAAGGCCTTGAAGGTGGCCTCAATAATGTGGTGGGAGTTGATGCCGTCCAGCTGGCGGATGTGGAGGGTGAGCTGGGCGTGGTTGACCACAGCGACAAAGAACTCCCGCACCAGCTGGGTGTCGTAGGTGCCCACCCGCTGAGTGGGAATCGAGAGGCCATAGCTGAGGTGGGGTCGCCCCGAGAAGTCCAGGGTCACCTGAATCAGAGCCTCGTCCAAGGGAGCAAAGAAATGGCCAAAGCGGACAATGCCCTTGCGATCGCCCAGGGCCTGTGCCAGCGCCTGCCCCAAGGTAATGCCCACGTCTTCGTTGGTGTGGTGGTCGTCGATGTCGATGTCGCCTGTGGCATTGACCTCCAGATCAATCAGCCCGTGGGAGGCGATCTGCTGCAGCATGTGATTCAAGAAGGGAACCCCAGTATCGACGGTGCAGCGCCCGGTGCCGTCGAGATTAAGGCTGACCTGTACGTCAGTTTCCTTCGTCTGACGGTGGACGGTCGCTTGTCGTTCCAACGGGTGCGGTTTGACCTGTCCGTTGGCGGACGCGGTGGACCGATCTAGCGGCGCATCCTGAATTTGCATGGGTTACTCCCTTGATCACATGTCGTTGATTAGTCCCAGTCTAGTGCGCGCCAATAAGGAAATGACGCAGCTCGCTGGCAGAATAGGGACAGTTGGAGATCGAGCGGCGATCGCTACATTCCCATAATTTCATAGCCCGAATCCACATAAATCACTTGCCCGGTGATGCCGCTGGCGAGGTCACTGGCCAAAAACGCCGCCGTGTTGCCCACTTCCACCTGGGTAACCGTACGCTTGAGCGGGGCTACCTCCTCTACATGGTGAATCATGTCGAGAATGCCCCCGACTGCGGAGGACGCCAGGGTACGGATGGGGCCAGCGGAGATGGCGTTCACCCGGATATTCTGCCCCCCCAGCTCAGCGGCCAAGTAGCGCACGTTCATCTCCAACGCGGCCTTGGCGACCCCCATGACGTTATAGTTGGGCACCACGCGGTTACCGCCCAGGTAGGTCAAGGTGATGATGCTGCCGCCATCGGTCATCAGGGGTTTGGCGCCTCGGCTCAGCTGCACCAGGGAATAAGCGCTCACCCCCAATGCGGTTTCGTAGCCCCCCCGGGAGGTGTCGCTAAAGTCCCCCGTTAGGTCGTCTCGGTTAGCAAAGGCCAGGCAGTGAATCAGGATGTCGAGCTGACCCCACTGGTCTTTCATGGCGGTGAAGGTGTCTGCCACCTGGGCGTCATCCTGGACGTTACAGGGCAAAAACAGGCTGGGCTGCAGCGGCTCCACTAAATCCTTAACTTTCTTTTCGTTACGACCGCGATCGTCCGGCAGGTAAGTAATCGCTAGGTCTGCTCCGGCCTTGTGGAGCTGCTGCGCGATTCCCCAGGCAATAGAGCGGTTGTTGGCGATACCGGTAACGAGCGCTTTTTTCCCAGTTAAATCCAGCATTTTTGATTTCTCCGCAGAGTGGCGACACAACAAACTCTATCGAGAATACACGAACGCCCTATCGCTATGGCTGTTGGTTTAATTCTGTTGGCCTGCTAGACCGGCCTCAGCCAAACTAGACACGAAATATAAGAAGTATGGCCCTGAATTGTATCTTCTAATACAAAAAACTGCTATAAGATTAAGTTTAAGTGATATTAAAGTCAACTCTCTATCACATACCTGATTTTGTTGGGCCTCGTGGTTAGATTTTAGGGGTAGGCGGCGCTCTATTCCCTGACGCCGCTGAGCCACTAGGAGGTAGCTTTCTACTTGAGTAGCGGATGCCAAGACACAGGGCTACACGCCGTTCCTGCTGATCAGGGTTTGCTGCTTGTTCGATATCATTTGGTGGAGAATCGCCCATGGTTGCTACGCAAAGCCAGCCCCTTTCAGAGTTATTTCGCCAAGTCGGTGGCGGCGCATTTCCGCCCGTTGTGGAAACCTACGAGCGCAGTAAAACAATTTTTTTTCCGGGGGATCCCGCTGAGCGGGTCTATTTCTTGCTCAAAGGCGCCGTTAAGCTCTCCCGAGTTTATGAGGCTGGGGAAGAGATTACAGTGGCGCTGCTGAAGGAGAACAGCGTTTTTGGAGTGCTGTCGCTGATTACAGGCCATCGTTCAGACCGCTTCTATCACGCTGTGGCCTTTACCCCGGTGGAGCTGCTTTCGGTGCCCATCGAGCAGATGGAGAAAGCGCTACAAGAGAAGCCCGACTTATCTTTAATCATGCTGCAGGGCCTGTCCTCCCGGATTCTACAAACTGAGATGATGATCGAGACCCTGGCTCACCGAGATATGGGGTCGCGGCTCGTGAGCTTTTTACTGATTCTCTGCCGCGACTTCGGCGTACCCAGCCAGGACGGCATCACCATCGATCTCAAGCTTTCCCACCAGGCGATCGCCGAAGCCATTGGCTCTACGCGAGTTACCGTCACTCGGCTGCTAGGAGATTTGCGCCAGGATGAGATGATCTCCATTCATAAGAAAAAAATCACGGTCCACAACCCAGTCAACCTCAGCCAGCAGTTCACCTGATAACCCGACCTGATAGATTGAGCAGGTGATGGATTGAACAGGCCTTTTGGATCTTGCCTCAGGCTTGCCTTAAAGCCGCCAATCCGCGGGCCAAGGGTTGGGACAGGGCCTCATGGCAATCGCTAGGCGTCAAGGCAGCATCGATGCGATACGCTAAGCGTGTAATTTGAGTTGGGCCTAATGACCAGCGGCTTCGTTCTTATCGCTGCCATTTTAATCTTGGGGGGTGTGATTGCAACCGCTGGCGATCGCATCGGTATGCGCGTGGGCAAGGCCCGCCTGAGCCTATTCAACCTCAGACCCCGCCAGACGGCGACGCTGATTACAATTTTGACGGGCGGCGTCATCTCGGCGTCGACCCTAGGCCTTCTATTTGCTATCAGCGAGCAGCTGCGAACAGGGGTGTTTGAGCTAGGCGAAATTCAGGACGAACTCAATACCGCCAACGAAGATTTGAGCCAAACTCAAACCAACCTAGAGCAGACCCGTCGCCAGAAATCACAGGTTGAGCAGGAGCTCTCACAGGCCCAGTCCCAGCGAGAGGCGGCTCGAAATCGCCTGCGCATCATTAACCGCTCTCTGCAGGCTGCTATTCGCCAGGAAGCCGAAACCGAGCAGCAGCTCCAGGATACCCGCAGCGCTTTTCAGCAAATTCAGGCTGATTTTCAGCAGGCCCAGCAGCGGCTGCAGGAGGCCACACGCCAGTCTGCTGAGCTACAGGGTGAAATTGATCAGCTGCAGCAGGAGCGAGAAACGCAGGAAACGCGGGTTGTAGAGCTTGACCAAGAGCTTTCCCAGCGCGAGCGGCAGCTGATGGCCTTGGGGCGCCAGCAGGCTGTTTTAGAACGACAGAGAGCGGCCCTATTGCAAGAGGTTCAGGTGCTTGAGCAAGAGATTCAGGCGCTGCGTGAAGGGGATGTGGTGCTGTTTAACAATCAGGTCCTCGCGGTTGGCGTGCTTCGGGTTGACAACCCAACTGAGGCGCAGCAAGCTATCGATCAAATTCTGCGTCAGGCCAATCAAACCGTGCTTCAAACTATTTTGCCTAGCGTGGCTCCGCTGGAATCTCAAGTGGTCAAAATTAGAAGCGCTGAAGTTGAAGAGGTGATTCGCCGCATCAGCAACGGACAGCCCCATATCGTCCAAATTCTATCAGGAGGAAACTATTTAATTGGGGAGCCCTGCGTCATCTCTGGGCAACCCTGTATTGATGTGTCAGCGAACGCCGTCCCGAACGATCTGGTGTTTGAATCGGAGGCAATTATCGGATCGGTGACCATCGACCCCAATGAAGTCAATAGTGCTCAGCTTCAAGAAAGACTGGAGCTGCTGATTGCGGCCTCTCAACTGCGGGCCCGTCAGGCCGGCGTATTGACCCGCACGGTACAGGTGGAGGCCGAGGGATACGACGAGCTCAGCAGGTTTTTGGAGGATTTGCAAACCTTGCGGCAGTCGCAAACAGAGCCGTTTGTCATCCAAGCGATGGCGGCCGATGACATTTTTACCATAGGCCCGTTAGCCTTAAAGCTCACAGTACTGCAAAACAACCAGCCAGTACTGGGCGGTGATTTGGCGGAGGAAGACCCAGAGGAAGATCCAGCTGAGCCGTGAACCAAAGCTTCGGCGCTGAAGCAACACCAAGAAAGTGAGACTAGCAGAATGACACCGGGGCGATCGCAGCGTATGACAACGATTTTAGGCATAGATCCGGGCCGTGATAAGTGCGGGGTTGCCGTTGCCAAGCTCTTGTCTCTGCCACCAAAGCGCGAACCAGGGGGTTTACCCGTAGTAACTGGGCCAGAGGCTGAGCTAGCGGTCGCGGCAAAGGACGCGCCAGAAGCTAGCCAGGTGAGGCCTGTGGGTGGGCCGGGCGGAATGAGCGTGCTACACCACAGCGTCGTTGCTGCAGAAGCGACCCTCGATGCGATCGCAGCCCTGCTGCGCCAGTTTGAGGTGACCCAGCTTGTTTTGGGCAATCAGACCACCGCTCAGGGCTGGCAGACGCGACTAGAGGAGAGATTTAGCCAGCTTCCCGTTACACTGGTGGATGAGCGGAACAGCACTTTGGAAGCGCGCGATCGCTATTGGCAAATGCATCCTGCCTCCGGACTAGCGCGATGGATTCCGCAGCCGCTGCGGTCTATCCCCGGACCCGTCGATGGCATTGTGGCCGTTATCTTAATCGAGCGATACTTGAAGCAGATGGCCAGGTGAAAAGATCCGTGGCTTTGACTCTACCGACACGATGAATCAGCAGGGATGCCATATTCATCAGTCTAGACATGGACATCGTTCCAGTTAAATGAGCTAATTTAATAAAACTTTATTCTTCATCGGAGGTAGCTTATACTACCGAAGGACAGTTCACAGGAGAAAGTGTCGATGTCGGAGGCAGTAGCGCCCCTGACGGTGAGGAGTGGAATGGCCCCCAGAGAGCTGCTGGGTCCGGCTGACGCGGTTTTCAACCTCAACCTGATGATGTTTTTGGTAGCAGTGGTGATGGCAGTCACGGCTGTTTTGGGCTATTGGCAATGGAACTTTCCACACTGGCTCTGCTTCAGCCTCAACGTACTGGCGCTGCATCTGGTAGGTACGGTCATTCACGACGCCTCTCATAACGTCGCTCACCGCAACCGCATCGTCAATGCTGCCCTGGGACACGGTAGCGCTCTGATGCTGGGGTTTGCTTTTCCCGTATTCACGCGGGTTCACATGCAGCACCACGCCAACGTCAACGATCCGGAAAACGACCCCGATCACTTTGTGTCTACCGGTGGCCCGCTTTGGATGATTGCAGCCCGCTTTTTCTATCACGAAGTTTTCTTCTTTCGCCGGCGGCTCTGGCGCAAGTACGAGTTGCTAGAGTGGTTCCTGAGCCGCGCCGTTGTGGCCACAGTCGTTTACTTGGCAATTCAATACGACTTTCTGGGCTTTATTTTCAACTACTGGTTTTCTCCAGCCCTAGTAGTGGGCATTGCCCTGGGGCTGTTTTTTGATTATTTCCCCCACCGGCCCTTCCAAGAGCGCGATCGTTGGAAGAACGCACGGGTCTACCCCAGCCCGGTGCTCAATCTGCTGATCATGGGCCAGAACTACCACTTAATTCATCATCTGTGGCCATCAATTCCCTGGTACCACTACCAAACGGCCTATCGCGCAACTCAACCGCTGCTGGATGAAAAGGGCTGCCACCAGACTCTGGGGCTGCTGCAGGGAAAAGATTTTTTCAGCTTTGTCTACGACTTGTTTTTAGGCATCCGGTTCCACGGCCATCGGTCTTAATGCCTGCAGGATTGATTGCCCCAGTGATTTTGTGCGATGTGCATTATCGGTGCGGAGTGTGATTGAGCGATCGCCCTCGCCGTCATTTCTTTCACTCAAGTTGTAATAGTCAACTGAAGCGCTTGAGGATTGATGAGCTGGCGCTTTGATGCGTTGACAAACTCAACATCGAATCCGAGCAAACCTTAATGGCAGCGATCGCAGTGTCCGCAGCTAAACCTCTGCGCCTCCCCCTCAAACCCAAACGCCGCCAAAATAAATCCCCAGCGACACCCCGAACCATACAAAAATGCCTGCATCCGCCGCGCCGCAGCCCCTGGGTCTATCGTCGCCCCGTCTCCCCGCTGCATCTCATAGCAGAATGGATCCGCCCACCGCAGCCGCCCCATGGCATGGAGCAGCGACAGCGCGATCGCGCCCTGCTTGAGGTTCTGGGTCACCTCCCGCACATCTCCCCGAGACGGCAGCTTCTGCGCCAGCGCCAGCGCCTCCCGCTGCTGCTTCTCCTGCCGCTTCAAGAAAAACTCTCGCCGCTGCTTGTCCTCCGGATCCAGCAGCCCATAACGATCGCTCACCAGCGTCAGCGCCTCCGCCACCGCTCCGTCTCGCCCCCCGCGCCCCACCTCCTGCACATACTCCGACAGCAGCAGCGGCGCGTGCATGTGGCAGACCCAGCGGCAGTCAGGTTTGTTGATGCCCATGCCAAATGCCGAGGTGCACACGACAAATCGCAGCCGGTTTTCGATCCAGTCGGCTTCCATCTGCCGTCGCTCTTGGGAGCCCAGCCCCGCGTGGTATGCCGCCACCGAGTGCCCCAGCGATCGCAGCCACCCGCTCAACTCCTCGCTATCCCGCCGCGTCCGCACGTACACTAACCCTGGCTGCCCTGGGTGGGCGTCGATGAATCGTCGCAGCCGCGATCGCCTCGCCTGGGGGGTCCACACCGTGGCGACGCTAAGGTGGAGGTTCTGCCGGTAGGGGTTCAGCAGCACCTTCTTTGGCAACTTGAGCTGCAGCACTTGGCGAATGGTGGCTTGAGCTTGCGGGTCTGCCGTTGCGGTAAAGGCAGCGATCGCTATTTTAGA
>JBHJHJ010000160.1:0-36401 GCA_050330955.1 Elainellaceae cyanobacterium
GGGTCTGGGGAACAAGCTTTCGGGCCGTCACGCTGAAGAGTTCCGTGAGGGTCTGGGGAACAAGCTTTCGGGCCGTCACGCTGAGGAATTAAGCGAAGGTCTAGGGAACAAGCTTTCTGGCCGCTTCGAAGAAGAGTTTTACGAGGGTTTGGATAACAAATAGTTTTCTAAATCCCTGAATCGTTCTCTGATAAGCCAGAGTTGAGTCACCGCATAGCCAATCCGTAATCCCGGGGTTTGCAGAGCCCTGGGATTTTTTTTGGTTTGCAGCCTATTGAGGCTATCTGCTGGGAGCGATCGCCGCTGCAGGTACCATAGAAAAGTTTGCCGGCGGCGCTAGGGTCAGTCCCCGTCGTACCGGCTTAATCTTCCGGGTCACTGGCCTAAATCGCCACTGGCTCAGCACCGTTGCCAACACAAGCTTCATCTCCATCGTCGCCATGGCAGCCCCAATACAATAGCGGTGTCCGCCGCCAAAGGGCATGAACTCTATGGGGGAAAATAATCGCTCCAAAAATCGCTCAGGCCGGAACCGCTTTGGCTCAGGATAGATCTCTGGATTTTGATGCACTAGGTACATGCAGGGAAATAGAATCGTGCCCGCTTCAATGTCATAGCCCATCAGGGTCATGGGCGATCGCAGCCGCCGCACCCCCGTGGTCAGCGTCACCGGATAGACCCTCAGTGATTCCTGACACACTGCATTCAAGTAGGGTAATCGGGTCACCTCACTGGGGCTAGCTTTTGGACCCAGGTCATCGAGCTCCTGCCGCAGCGTTGTCTCTACCCCCGGCGTTGCGTGAATCCAATACATCGCCCAGGTCAGCGCTGAAGCCGTCGTCTCGTGGCCCGCCACCAGCAGCGTCATCAGCTCGTCATGCAGCTCCACATCGCTCATGGTCTGCCCCGCCTCATCCACAGCGGTAATCAGTAAGGATAGAATGTCGTCCCCGAGGGGCGTCTGGTTCGCGATCGCTGCTCGCCGTTCCTGAATTTCGGCGTAAATTAATTCATCCACGCGCCGCTTGTGGCCTAAAAACCGTCCCCAGGGGCTCCACTGTCCCCAGTCGCGCTGCAGCGATGGAAAGAAGATCATGCTGGCTGCCAAAGGAGACGATAGAGCCTCCAGCATGGCGCTAGTGGATTGGCGGAACTGCTCAAAGCGCGTCTCGCCGCCCTTGAGGGTACGCTCCTCCGTAACGCCAAATACCGCCCTCAGAATGACCCGCAGCGTGATGTCCTGCATAGGGGCACGGACGCGAATAGGCTGGCGTGGTGTCCAAGTGTCACTCACTCGCTGGGTCACCGCCACCATGAGTTCGCCGTAGGTGCGCAGGCGATCGCCATGGAACGGGGGCATGAGCAGCTTGCGCTGCCGCTGGTGGCGATCGCCGTCTAGCAGCAGCACGGAATTGTCCCCTAGTAGTGTGGTCAGCACGTCGCCACCACTGGAATCTAGGGTGAATAGCTCAGACGGGCTAGAAAAGACGGCCTGAGCCGCCTCAGGATGGCTGACGTACACGATATAGGGCGGCTTACGGCCTACTTTAAATAAGTCACCATACTGGTGACGGTACTGCTCAAGGTATCCGGTTGGATTGAAGGCCAGCTTCAGCAGTCTGGGAAGCTGCGCCGTGGTGGGGCCAGGGAGTTGTGTCATGACTGTGGGCCTTGGTGGGTCAGGGCATCGGGCTATGGCTGAAATTCTAAGTGACAAGCTTAAATTAGCCAATTTGAGCTGATGACAATTCCACAGGCGGCCCCGTCTGTCCCAAAGCGATTGCGGGTCTGCCGGCTTGAAGACGGGCCATTTGTAAGATCAGGTGTGGCAGCGATCGCCCTGGAGCAAAATCGTGCGGGCCTTTCAATGTTTCTGGTAGAATCGCGCACGAATTGCAGCGAATGAGCGATAATGCTCGCAAACTACAAACACTATACGGAATAACTGTTTTGGCTAGGAAATTCATCAACAAAAAAGCAATTGCAATCAGTGCTGGTTTAATCCTTTTATCAGGGCTGATGGCGGGCTGTGGCTCCGATGAGCCTGACCCAACCGCCTCCAACCCACCGGAGACGGGTGAACCCCAAAGCCCACCTCCTGAGTCTCCGTCTGAGCCTTCGTCTGAGGCAACACCGACCGATCCCTCCGAATCCACGACTGGAGCACCTCAGGGGACAACTGACCCCGCGGCTCAGCCCAATACAGAGGGAACTACCGCAGACAGTGTTCAGGGAAAGAACGTCCTCTGCAGCACCCCTAGCCAAACGGCTCAGGTGACCTGGGAAGGGACTGAGCCCCGCTTCACCCTAACTGAAAAGCCCAATCAGCCCGTGCTCAATCAGGCATCGCCTGTCGCCATCCGCGAAGACGGCGGCAGCATCACCTACGGCTATCTGCAGGAGACCACCGCGTACCTCAAGACGTTCGACAGCGGCAACTGCATGGTGCAGACCCTCGATGCGCAGGGCAACGTCGTCGTAGAAGAATATGGGCGTACCAGTTAGTTCCCCTTAGGGCAGGGTACGATTCTCGTTGAGGGTTACCCTGCCACTGGGGGCAACGGTGACGACAGATTCGATAGTGTAAGCGGTGCACTGACCTGAACTGTCGATCAGATCGGTGCTGCAGCCCTGAAAGGTAAACGTTCGGCTGCCGTCGAGATTTTCGATGAAGGGCGTCTCTTGGGCTGGCCCGTGCATGGCAGGCTCTGCTCGATAGGAAAGAATGCCGCCGTTCTCTCGCTCAGCGGCTTGGCGGGCGAGGTTTCTGGCCCGTACTAGGTCTACGTCAATGAGCTGGGTGGCCTGGAGCGGCTGGGCTTGAGGCGGTTGGGCTTGAAGTGGGTGGGCGACGACAGAAGCTGAGCTATTCATCAGGACGAATCCCGTGGCCACAGTGACCACAAGCGGGCTGAATTGGTTAAGCATGCTGGACTTTAGTCAGTGACAGATATTGAAGAACGCTCCAAGGATAAGCGATCTAGGTCTCAGTCGACTCGACGCGACGTCGCAGTGCTTTAATCTGTCCACGTCTAGCCTTATTATCGAGCCGTCTTTGCTTCGCCCGCCGAGAAGGCTGGGTCGACTTGCGGGGTGGCGCCACCACGATCGCTTTTTGAATCAGCCGCTTGAGCCGTCCCACAGCGTCTTCTCGGTTTTGCTCCTGGGTACGGTGCTGCTGTGCCTTGATAATAACGACGCCGTCCTTGGTGATCCGGCGATCGCTGAGGTTGAGCAGTCGCGCCTTGACGCGAGCCGGCAAGGACGACGCCTTGATGTCGAAGCGCAGGTGAATGGCGGTCGCCACTTTGTTGACGTTTTGCCCCCCTGCCCCCTGAGATCGCACGGCGCTGAGGTCTACCTCATTTAGGGGAATCGCAATGCGATCGGTGATATGAAGCATAGGTCCGGTGGGGGCTAGGTGATGGGCTCTCGGAACCCAGGGTAGAGCGTCAGGCCGCCGTCGATGAACAGGGTTTGTCCGGTGATGTAAGCTGCATCGTCGGAAGCCAAGAACGCCACCGCCACCGCCATTTCCTCCGGCGTGCCCGCCCGCCCCATGGGAATAAACTCTTCGATTTTCTGCCGCTCTTCGGGGTCGTTGATCCAGTCGTCGTTGATGGGGGTAACCGTCGCGCCGGGGCCAATGGCGTTCACTCGAATTCCGCGACGGGCGTATTCTAGCGCCAGGGTACGGGTCATATTTTCCATACCGCCTTTGCTCATGGTGTAGGCCAAATAGCCTGGGCGAGGGATGACCTCGTGGACGCTGGAGTTGTTGATGATCACCCCTTTGACGTCGTGCTCGACGAAATGCTGCAGCGCCTGACGGGCGCAGAGGTAAGCACCCCGCAGGTTCACGTCCAGCATTTTGTTGAACTTTGAGATTTCGATTTCGTGGGAGTCCCCTTCAAACTGAATGCCGGCGTTGTTCACCAGGATGTCTACCTTGCCAAAGGTGGTGATGGTCTCGTTAAACAGCCGCGTCACGTCCTCTTCCTTAGACACGTCCGCCTGGACCAGCAGGGGCTTATTGACGCTGCAGCTCTCCATCTCGCTGCAGGCTTCCAGCATCATTTGCTTGGTTTCTTCCGCCTCTTCCTCGCTGCTGTAATAGTTGACGCACACGTCGGCCCCTTCTTCGGCAAACCGCTGGGCGATCGCCCGTCCAATGCCGGTGCTTGCTCCTGTAACTAAGACGCTCTTGCCTTTCAGTCCCCGCATTCTCAAAGCCTCCCCATGGCCTTTAGGCCGCATGACGTGTGACAACGACAACCATACTGGGGCTCCGGCAATATTGCCTCTTTCCCTAGCCAGAGTTGGACCAGCTCGTAACAGGAAAGATCTCGCTTGAAGATTGCTCTTCTGGCAGGTGATTTTCTAGGCGACGCATTATTTAATTTATATAGGTCAACGTTTGTGCTCTATTCGTGAACAGTGGTCCTGCTAAAGTTGCTCGCAAGCTCGGTCTACGCTACGTCAGCGACCAGAAGCCGGGCATTCGGCGTCAGAAGGTAGGGCGGGGATTTAGTTATTTCGACGTAGAGGGCGATCGCATCCGAGACAAAGCTGAGCGCGATCGCCTCAAGCAGTTACCCATTCCGCCATCGTGGTGCGACGTTTGGATTTGCCCAATTGAAAACGGTCACCTGCTGGCCACCGGGAGAGACGCGAAAGGTCGCAAGCAGTACCGCTACCACCCCGACTGGCGCAAGCTACGCAACGAAATTAAGTTTGAGCGGCTGCAGACCTTTGGCCAGCTTCTCTCCCGCATTCGGCAGCAGACTGACGCCCACCTGCGGATGCACGGTTTGCCGCGACAGAAGGTGCTAGCTCTAGTGGTGAAGCTGCTGGAAACGACGCTGATTCGCGTGGGCAACATCGAATACGCCCGGGAGAACAGTTCTTACGGACTGACTACCCTGCGGACGCGCCATGTGGATATCGAGGGCAGCCAGGTGGAGTTTGAGTTCACGGGTAAGAGCGGCGTGGATCACCACATTCATCTGGCGGACCGGCGGCTGGCGCGGGTGATTAAGCGCTGCTACGAAATTCCGGGATATACGCTGTTTCAGTACATTGATGAGAACGGCGATCGCCAGCAAATCGATTCAGGAGATGTGAACGACTATCTGCAGGAGCTCACGGGTGAAGACCTAACGGCGAAGGAGTTCCGCACCTGGGGGGGAACGGTGCTGGCTGCTCTGGAGCTAGGGGAGCAGGCGCTTGAGGACTCAGAGGCAGCGGCAAAGCAGCGGGTTGTGGCGGCCATCAAGGCTGTCGCTAAGCAACTGGGAAATCGGCCCGCCACATGCCGCAAGTATTACGTTCACCCCCGCGTCCCAGAAGCCTATCTATCGGGGGAGCTAACGCCGCTGATGCAGTCGGCTGAGCAAACCATCGAGCATTTAGAACGCTACGAATGCGCGGTGCTGGAGCTGATTGACTCGTGGCGTTCTGCAGTTTAATACGCTGACTCAGGTGTAGCCCTGTCTCGGGTGCGACAGGCCGCCCTGGAGACTAACGGCGACATCAGCCTGCAGGTCGATCCACAAGCCGAACAAGGCGCCGCAACTCGCAGTCTTGTCGCCTGGACCCTAGAGATTTCGGTGGAGGCCGGGGTACAAACGATTCGGATTCAGCTGGAGCAATGAGTACACAAAGCACTAGGGATAATAGCCTAAAGAGGATCAGACCACTACAGGGTTAGCCCACCTTGCGCTTTCAGAATTGAGCCATATTATTTAGATGACGATCCCTCGTCGTCTGGATACTGCTCTTCTATAGGCACTGGAAACCATGCCCAAGTGGACGCTCAACACCGAGTTTACCTTTGACGCCGCTCACTACATTCAGGATTATGAGGGCTCCTGCGGTCGCATCCATGGCCACACCTACAGGGTCAAGCTTGAGGCCGCCTCTTGCAAGCTACATGAGTCTGAATCCTGCCCGCGCCCTGTGATGGTGGCTGACTTTAAGACGCTGCGCTGGGCCAAACGCGACCAGCGCAAGGGGGGGCTTGACCACTGCATCCTAAATGACGTGCTGCCCTCGGAGTATGCCACCACAGCAGAAATGATCGCTAAGTTCATCTACGACAAAACGAAAGTCACCCTGCCTGAAGGCGTCATGCTAAAGGTGGCGGTTTCAGAAACGCCCCATTCTTGGGCAACTTACGAAGATGAATAGCGTGTGTCCTATCCCGCTCCAAAGTTAAATTCGACTAGCGTTTCGTCCACATCTAGCTCCAAAACCCGATCTAGCGGCATGTATAGCCAGCGTAGTGACGAGTTTGGATCGGCTTTTACCGGCCTAAACCCTAGGGTTAGCGCAAATGACTCCTGCCTCGGATCGAGGGAGATGGTAAACACGTCGCACAGATTTGGGAAAGCTTGCTGCATGCGCCTCAGGGTCGCTTGAGCGTCTTGCAGCAGTTCACAGGCCGCAGCATAGCTCCAGTACTGGGGCTTGATTTGCCAGCCACGCACAAAGACGACGCAGCAGCCCAAATCTTCCGGCTCCGCCACCAAAATCGGATCCTCATCGTTGAGCGTACTCAGGTGCAGGCTGCTGCTGGGGGCAAGATGGAACTGCTCCTCGCAGCTTGGGTGAACCGGAAAGAACACCGAGATGCCAACCGGCTCTTCCTCAGACGTCCTCAGCACCCGCAGGCTGTCTGGACATTGTGTGGCCCACTGCCGTAGAACTTTGGTCATTTTGTAGGAGGATACCTCGGCCTGGGGCATCATCGAGCCGTAGCCCTCCGCCAGCAGTGCAGCCACTAGGGGGGCGTCACCCCGCGGATTAAATGCGTCTGCACGAAGCTGGGCGGGCTTAGGGGCTGCAGAAGGCAAAAAACTGCTGGGCACCCGCAGACTCAGCCGCGTACAAACGCCGTCAAACGGCTCCCGGGTCACGAGGTGCTTGGCCACCAGCTGATCCACCATCATGCCCGCTGCTCGAGGCGTTCCGGAGTTGCGATCGCAGTAGAACAGGTCTGCCGCTTCAGCGTGAGAGCAGCAAAAAACCTCTGGGTATTGGTCAAGCTTAGGGATAGGGACCGCTTTGCCCGACTGCAGGTGGGCGTAGCCCCACAGCCGCACAAAGCATCTGGCCTGGGTGCGCGTCAGCCCTGACTGACCAATAAGGGCGTTGATGTAGCGCTGCTGGCACTCATGCGGAAACCAGTCAGCAATATTTTTGGCGCTGGGTGGGGATTCGGGGCTCATAGGTACTGGGGTCGTCTTAGCCAGTCAAGAGTGCTATACCGCGTATGCTGCGATCGCCATATGCAATTTGCCTCGGCGATCGCCTCACTCTACAGGAAAACTTCACTCTGCTTCAGGGTAATTCCTAATGCTGCTTTAATCTTCTCCAGTTCTCGCCGCCCTTGCCCACGTTTTCCTCTACTCGTAGTCATAATTAGACCCCCGTGGAATATTAGATCGTGTGGTGACTGCAAATGCGATCAAAGGCAGCGCTCTAGATCATTTAGAGAATATGTGGCGCGATTTCAATATCCACAGGACTTCAGCTCACCACTGACTCACCATAGAAGAGGACCAACGGATGCCAGTTACAAATCAAGTTATGCCAACCCCCACCTTGGTAGCGCTTCCTTCCAAGGCCCACCCCACTAAGCCCCAGTCGGGTCATAGAATGCGCGCTACCAACACCACTGCGATTGACTACCTAACTATCATCTTTGAAACCTTTATCGATCAGCTCTTTCCATCCCAGGGGATTCTATTACTCGATCAGTCGGGTCGTCTTATTCAGAGCAGTCCGAAAGCGAGGCAGCTATGTCAGGCGCTCTGCAGCCATGGGACTGAGCACGGTCCGCAGCTCCCCAGTGCTATTAAAACTCTTGTGCAGCATCTGATTGAAAGCCGTGAACTCTTTCCCAATCAGCCCATTCAGCTTCAAGATGATCTGCGTCTTGAGAATAGCGTTCCCATTCACCTCCAGGCTGAATGGATCTACATTGATCCCCAAGCGTCGTCCTACATTGTTGTTACGCTGGAGGATCTTGCAGAAGTTACTCATCAGCGATCGCTGTTTGATGCCTATCGGTATGGGTTTACACCCCGCGAAACTGAAGTGTGGGAGCTGCATCTTCGCGGCCTGTCGTATCGTGAGATTGCGGAGGAGTGCGTCATTACGATGAATACCGTCAAGCGCCATATGAAGAGCATTCACGGCAAGCGACGGGAGGATCTCGCTTAAACATGAGCACCTTAAACCCATATCTTTGAGCCCATTGCCATAAAAATGATTTGCTCACTCAGGCGGCGGAACTCCTCCGCCGCATTTTTAATGCTCTATCCTATGAATTAAAAATAAGTGGTCGAATCACTTATGCATTGATCGACATCTCTCAAAAGATAGAGCAATTTATAGATAAGCCTAGCGAAAATCTAACCTTAGCAATAGGACAATCTCTAGCTCAGGAAACAAAAGAGGGCTCTTAATAAAATCTTAATTATATTTTATACATTTCTTAGAGATGGCAGCTTTGCCTTACTTCTATTTTATGAGCATGCTTGCTGCAGAAATTAATTTCCACTGAGGGCAAGTCAGAAGAAAATTCAGCAATTTCGCTTTTTGCTGTTAAGTACTTTGACTTCGTGCCGTAGGCAAGAATCACCTTAATACAGGAATAGAGCCATGTCCAATTCTGACTCTGGTTTTACTAAGCTAATTACCATCACAGGAATTAGCGCCGTTCTTTTCGCGATCGGTCTGTTGATCACTGAGCGAATTCCCGAAATTCCGGTTGATATCGACTGGAAGCCTTTCTTCATCGTCTATGCAATAACAGCTCTCTTCCCACTGGGCGGTCCCACAATAGCAGCAGCGCTGGGTGCAGCTATTGGTGAAGGCTTCCTCGACTTGATTGAAGGCTACGAGGTTGATGATCCCTTAGGTTTCGTTGGCTACGTCGTTGGTTTTACCGTTGCGGGCTACATCTTCCGCAACCGTCCCCGCAACAAAATGCTGCTGATCATTGGTGCCATCGTGGGTGCTGCAGTTCAGGCTGCGTTTGAGGCAGCGGCGCTGCTGATCTTCGGTGAAGAAGGTTTTGAGGTGGCTCTGACCAGCTTACTGGGCAACACAGCAACCCACGGTATTGCGCTGGGTGCAATTCCTCTGGTGATCGTGATTCCTTTGCTCTACGGTCGGGTCGAGCGCCTGCTGGGCTACTCCACCGCTGAAGACCGCCGCGAGACCAGCGCTCGCCTACGCGGACGCACTTGGATGTAGTTCTTCGGCTTGAGCAGGGTATCTGCTCAAGCGACTTGGGCTTCAAAGCGTAAGGGACGCACAGAGCAAGGTGCCTTTGTGCGTCCCTCCTTTATCTAGCGTTGCCACCAATCGCTTCACTAAATACTGTTGTAGGGCACCGTCACGGGGGTAGTCTGATGCTAACAATCAATAACCTGTCTTTTTCATATCCTGGCGCTGACGATAAGGCGCTTAAGGGCATTTCCTTCAAGCTAGAGCGCGGTAAACTTCTCGGCATCACAGGGCCCACCGGAGCGGGCAAATCTACGCTGTGCCAGATTATTGCGGGCTTTGCTCCTCGCTTCACAGGCGGCACACTAGAAGGTGACCTATCGGTGTCAGACCAAGATCCGCAAGATCTATCTGGGAGGGAGATGGCAAAGTATGTGTGTATGGTCTTCGCCGACTACAGCTCCCAGCTCACACAGGTGCGGGTAATTCACGAGGTAATGGCCCCGCTCTTGAATCAAACGGTACCTGAGAATGAGGCCCGCGATCGCGCCCATCATTTGCTCACGAAGGTGGGGCTAGACCCCGAAGAGGTTGCCAACCGTCGCACCTGGGAACTCTCCGACGGGCAGCAGCAGCGGGTGGCGATCGCCGCTGCCCTCGCGATGCAGCCAGAGCTGCTGATTTTTGACGACGCCACTGGGATGCTGGACCCCAAAACCCAGGACGATGTGCGGCAGATTATCCGTGAGTTGGCAGGAGACACGACCCTCATTGTGGTGGAGGATGACGTCAATCCCCTCGTCAATTTGGTTGATGAGCTGCTGGTGCTCAAGGACGGAGAAATGGTTGCCTACGGCGCGGCAGCAGATCTATTCCGCGATCGCCAGATGCTAGAGCAAGCCACGCTTGAGCTGCCCCAGACGATTCAGCTGGCCGACGCGCTGGGTCTTGACGCAACTCCGCTCGACCTCGACGAATTAGAGCAAAGCGTCAACGACCTGAACCATGATCAGTCCAGACTGTCGTCGGATCGCACCGACCCCGACTTCGGCGAGGTCGTCTTGGAGCTGGACTCGGTATCGTATCAATACGACGATGGTCCTTTGGCAATCGATGACCTCAGCCTGCGGGTTCGGAAGGGAGAGGTGCACGCTGTTGTGGGGGCCAATGGCGCTGGCAAATCGACGTTAATCAAGCTAATGATTGGCCTCTACAAACCTACGTCTGGCACCGTCACCATTCTGGGGGAAAGTACGAAGAATCAGAAGGTAATCAACCTGGCGGAGCGCGTTGGTGTGGTTTATCAGAATCCCGACGAGCAGCTCAGCGAACGCACGGTGAAGGAGGAGCTGCGGTTTCCCCTAGAGCAGCGGCAGCACCGCTCGACAGGATTGTTCTCCAAGGAGAAGCGCTACGGCGACGATCACATCGAGCAGCGGCTTCAAGATGCGATCGCCCGCATCGACCTAGACGAAGACCTGCTCGACAAAGACCCCACCGCCCTACCCATGGGTCAGCGTAAGCTGGTGACCATCACTGCAGCGCTGATGATGGATCCCGAGGTGCTGCTGCTGGACGAGCCCCGGGTGAGCCTAGACGCTCCGTCCCGCGATCGCCTAGCCAAGATGATCCTGCAGTTCAAAGAAGAAGGCAAAACCGTCGTCATCGTGGCAAACGACATGAACTTTTTGGGTCGGGTAGCCGACACCGTCACGGTACTCAAAGATGGAAGTGTGGTGATGCAAAATCAGCTGCACCAAGTCTTTGCGCGCGAGAATTGGGACGAGTTGGAGGCGGGGGCCGTGCTGCCGCCCATGGTGGCCCAAGCCGCACAGCGGTTTGGCGGCACCGCTATGAATATTCGCGACTTTGAAACCGTATTTTCATCCCCTCAGGAGGTGGCTTAAATGGCTCGGGTTCCCATTGTCTATAACGAGCAGGACACCATCCTCCACGATCGCGACCCCCGCATCAAAATTTTGATGTTTGTGTTCCTGGTGCTATTTCTCTACTTCGCCCCTTCTTGGAAGTGGATGCTGGGGATGACAATTTTGGGGCTGGCGCTGGCCTTTATCGCCCAGCTCTCGAAGAAGGCGCTGCTGATTCTCTGGGCCCTGCAGTTGCCCAATATTCTGGCGCTCGTTCTCATTCCCCTGATTGCCCAGTTTGTCACCGGGGATGGATTTGAGTACACTGGGCGGCTGGCGTTTGGCGTTCGCCTTGCCCTGGCCTGGTCCGCCGCGCTGTTTGTCAGCATTAGCCTCATGTCCACCATGACGGTGAAGGACATGGCGGACGGTCTGCGGGGCCTGGGGCTACCCGAGTTTTTCTGCTTCGCGGTGGAGTATATCTTTTTGCTGATCTATCGCAGCGGCGACGACATCTTTCGCATTGCCGATGCCATGAAGGCCAAGGGCGTCAGGCTGGAGAGTAAGAATCCCTTTACTTTAATTGGGGCGCTGCCGCGGCTGATGGTTCCTACTATCATTTCTCTGCTGCGGCGGGCCATGCCGATGATGAGCGTATTGGAAATGCGCGGCTTCTCTGCCACCAAGCGCCGCAAGAAGCTCAACTTGCCCAGCATCGATGCGCTAGATATTCTATTCCTGCTGGGAGCCATTCTCGTTTTTCTATCGTCGGTGGCGGCCCGGTTCGGCTGGCTGGCGCCACTCATTTCGCCACTGGGGATTTAGAGCGATGCTGGGTGTCATCTTATGGGGCCTGGCGCTGCTGGGGGCCATTCTGGCGGCCAACTGGGGCGCCGATCAGGTGTCGGTGCCGCTGCAAAAGTTGCGCAAGCAGTGGGGATTGTCGGAGGCGGCTGGGGCGGCGTTTGTGGCCTTAGCTACTGCTAGCCCGGAGGTGGGAACCAATACTGCCAGCGCCATCAAAGGACTGGCCGATATTGGCCTGGGCAACCTCCTAGGCAGCAACATCATCTCGGTCCCAGCGATTGTGGCGGTGGCCTATTTTGCCAACCGGACGCGGCCCGAGCAAGCTAGTGAAGAAGTTGATGCGCCTCCCGCGACGCGGCACCTGCTGCGCCTCAAGCGGGAGGCGCTTACCGTACAGGCCATTCCCTACCTGGTGGTGATTGCGATCGCCGCTGTTCTTACAATTCCCCCAGCTTGGCGAGGCCTGCAGCCTGTAGACGGCTACATCATGCTGGCGGTTTATGCGGTCTATCTGGCTCAAGCTATTTTGCGGCAGCGCAAGCCAGGTGAGCCTGTGAAGTGGACACAAGAAGAGGTTTGGCGATCGGTGGCAGGTGTTCTGGCGCTGGTGATTGGGGCTTACTTCACGGTGACGGCGACGGAAAATATCGTTTCGATTGTGGGCATTTCTGAGCTGATTGGTGGACTGTTCATCACTTCTACTCTCAGCATTGCGCCCGAGGTGTTCGCCACCTGGAGCGTCGCTCGCAGTGGTCAGGTTACTGCCGCCACAACCAGCGTCATCGCTGACAACACGGCTACTATGTCCCTAGCCATGGTGCCGCTGGCGCTGGTAGGCCTATCCATTCAGGATTTGCCGATGTTCTTGGTGAACCTGGGTTTTGTCGCAGCATTTGCCCTAGCTTATGGGGCACTGGTGCGTTGGGGAGATGAGGAGGGTAAATACAGCTTTGCGGCCTGGGAGGTGGGCCTATTGGTGGGGCTCTATGTCGTATATCTCGCTGTGATCGTCTTTGGATTCTTGTAGACGAACGTTGAAATCAGAGTGCACTAGGCGGCGCTGATGTCTCTTGCACCAGCGCTAACGCTAATCTCCTCTTCTCTCTGCCTCATTCTGCTGGAATTATTATTTAATTGGGTAAGCTGACACATAGCCAACTGAATCGACGTCCTAAAAGATGTCGCCAACTGCTACCTCTCAAGAGATTATGACATCTACCCAATATGTCCTGATTTGCGGGCAGGGCCGCTCGGGCACCAACTGCCTTTTAGACCTTCTGGACTTCAGCCCGCACACGCACTGCCGCAATGAGCCAGATGCGCTGGTGGGCTCTCCCTTCAGTCTTCTGCCTGATCCAACCCTGCAGCAGCCTTATGGCGATAGCTTTGGTCCAGCTTGGGATCAGGCGATCGCGACCGCAGCCATGCAGATGGGGGAGCGGGATCGGATTGGGGTAAACCCAAAGCACTACTTTCGAGCCTATGCTAGACACGGAGGCGGAACCTACCTGATGAGGGGCAGACGGCGGCGACAGATTGCTGCTGCCCTAACGCCTGGTTTAGCCGAGGAGCAGTGGGCTGCTCCGGCGTGGCTGGTTAAGCAGCGGCTTCTCAAGCAGGCCTGCCCCATCTTCAAGCTCAACCAGATTCCTGGATGGGCCGCTTGGGTTATGCCAAACCGTCCTCAGTCCACGACCATTCAGATTGTTCGCCACCCCGGAGGATTTATCAATTCGTGGCGCAACCGCTACGTCAGCGATCGCAATATCGAAGAAATTCGGCAGGATTGCTACAGCCGCCTGCAGGCCCTCGTCGCCGCTAGCCCCACTTGGGCGCGGCGCATCGGCAGCATAGAGGCGATGTCTATCGATGAGCTTGAGCTGTGGTACTGGCGCTACGCCAACGAGGTGGTCTATCAAGCGGGTCAGGGATGTGCAAACCACTTGCGGGTTATCTATGAGGACTTAGTCCGAGATCCGATTGCGGTGATGAAGCTGGTCTACGAGACGTGCGGTCTGCCGTGGAGCGAGCATATCGCCCAGGGAATTGCGCAGAACATGGCGGGTTCCCAGGCGATCGCGATGGCTTGGCAGAAGCAGCTTTCTCCCCCTTTAGCGCAGCTCACCGAGTCAATTTTGGCCGACAGTCCCCTAGCGGGCCTTTGGCAAGGCGCGACAGCCAGCGTAGGCCAAGCCGGCACTTGAGGCCTCATCCAACCTTGAACACTAGCGATAGATTATTGGCCGGCATAGGAACCTGCTTAACAAGCTTGAGGCCTTGAGCTTGGGCTGCCGCCACCACGTCGTCAAGTTCTCGCACGCCCCAGGCGGGGTTCTGGCTGCGCAGCATCTGATCAAAAGCCGCATTGCTGGGCATCATTTGCCCCTGAATTTGGAAGGGACCATAGAGGTATAGAACGCCCCCTGCCTCGGCAAGAATGCGGCCTGCCCCCGCTAGCAGTCCCAAGCCCGCTTCCCATGGAGAGATATGCAGCATGTTGATGTTGACGATGGCGGTAATGGGACCAACGGGATTAGTGCGGGCCGCTGAGTCTGAATCTGGACCTGATGAGGCGGCATCCTTTTCAACAGGCCAAACCGAATCTCGCGCATCGAGATAGATGGGCGGGCGGAGGTTCTCTGCAGGCTGGTGCCGCTGCCATGCCACAATGCTTCTAAGGGCCTCAGCACTGGGGTCAGAAGGTAGCCACGTGCGAGGTTGGAGGCGCGGCGCAAAGTAGACGGCGTGCTGCCCTGTACCGCTGGAAACCTCAAGCACGGTGCCTTTGGGCGGCAAGACGCTCTGTAGCACCGCTAGAATGACATCGCGGTTGCGCTCTGTGGCAGGGGCATACTGGCGCTCATCGGGCATCTAATCGACCTCTAGCTAATGAATAGCGGCGCCGCATAGAGGAGCGGAAACGCGATCGCGTCACCTAGGAAAGCGGCTGACGCTTGAGCGGCTGACTCCGGCGGCAGGTCTACGTACTCGGGAGGTGCCGCAAAGCCCTCTGTTAAGGCAGCAAGCGCTCGGGTTACTGACCGAGGTGTGTCGCTCTGACGGCGATCGCCTAGGCTGGATTGGGGACCTAAGGGATCTTGTCCATCTCCAGATTCGCTATCGGGCAGTGCCGAACGACGACTGTCTGTAGCGGGCGGTAGCGTTGGGACATCAGCCGGGCTGGCCTGGCGATCCTGGGATACTGTTGGTGCCGCTGTTGGTGCCGCTGTTGGTGCCGCTGTCTGTGCCGGAGCTAGTGCCGGAGTCGATGGAATGGAGCGAGTACCACCTCCCGATTCTGCACGCCCCGGTCCTATAGGAGTCGTAGTATTGCCAAACTCGTCGACAAACTCGTTTGAGAAGCGTGGAGCCGTCGGGGTTAGGGTTGCAGGGGTTTCAGATGGGTAGACGATAGACGGGGATGTTGGCTCTTGGGACACGGGAGCTGGGGTAGGTTCGACGGGGGCGACGGGAGCTGCGGCATCTTGAGCCAAGCTGGGTCTGGCTGGAGCAGATTGAAGCAGCGGGCTAGACTGAATCCCGCCAGATGAAGTTGCCTGGCGGGATTCAGTCTGCTGCCGGGTCGATTTTGTCGCACTGGATTGCCGTGTCCCTTCATTTGGGGACGGTCTGGCAGCGGCCCGAGCTGCGGCGTCGAGCTGGGCCTGCCACTGCCGCCTTAGGGCAACCGCTTCATCAAACAAGGCTCGTCCCGCACGAACGGTAGCGGCCTTTCGAATGGCCTGACCCAGCCGGCCTTGAGACGCATATCGTCTGGCCTGATCAAGTATGGGCCGATCTTCAATCGTCTGAATCTGGGCAGTCCACTGAGCGATCGCTCCTTGAGCCTCCCCATAGAGCGCCCGGTCGGGCTGGATTTGGTTGGCGCGAGCCACCGCTGAGCGCAAGTTTTCAACGTCGCCGGGTCGGGCAAGCTGCCGGGCCGCCTGGAGATGGGGCGCATCCTCAACGCGCTCTATTTCGCTTTGCCAGTGGGCTGCAAGGGTCTGGGCCTGGACCCGTCGCAGGTGACCTGTTTCAACGCCGTTTGCCCTAGCGATCGCCGTCTGATAGGCCGGAATCTGCTTACCGTCTGCGGCCAAAGTAGCCTGGTAGAGGCGGCTTAAATCCTCAAGCTGACGCTCCCAACTGGCGATAATGGCCGACGCCTGGGGATAGAATCGACTCTCTGGGGTGATGGCCCTTGCCGTGGCGATGGCCCGGTTGAGATCCCATAAATGGGCGATGGTCGGTTCCCAGTTCGTGAAGCTGGCGATCGCCCGCTGGCGGGCGCGGCTCAAAATTATCAGGTCGTGGGCGTCAATCGCGCGGTCAGGAATGTCAGTGACCTGCTCACCGATGGCGATCGCGTCCGACAGCCGCGTGGCGTACCAGTCTTCTAGGCCCCGATCGAGCAGGCGATCGCCCCATTGATTGAGGTCGGGCTGAAGCTGGGCCCAGGCGTAAGTGTCGGGATCAATCTGCTGGGCTAGGGCAATGGCCTGAAGCAGCGCCTCTGGCGTATTTTTCTGGGCAGCCCGTAGCGCGTCCGCCCGCCACCGCTGGGCCGCCTTCTCCAAGGTCACCTGCTCACTAAGCGCTTGAGCCCGCTGCGATCGCCAGTAGCGGTATTCGGAGTTTCGCAGCGTCTGAGTGATGTAGGCCACTTCGCCCCATTGACTATTCTGGAGGGCCGCTTGGGCCTGGGTCACCAGGTTTTCGCCCCAGGCCCAAGTCTCGTCCCACGCCGCTAGGGCAGCCACTGCGTCCCCGTGGTTGGGGCTGTGGGTAGGAATCTGCTTCACCAGCTGCCGGCCCTGCTCAAGGTCACCTTGACGCACTGCCTGACGGGCAATATCCAGAATCGACGCCGACCATTCCGCCATCCAGCTCTGGGCCTCTCCGTAAAGCGGGTGGGTTTCGTCCCAGGCGGATATCAGCGCTAGCCCAGACAGCAGATCCTCAGCGCTGCCCGATGAAGCAGCAATCTGAGAGCAGTAGAGGCGCTCGATGTCGGGTGAGAGAGAGGACAGCCGCTGGCAGTCTGGCGCGGTTGGCACCGAGAGCAGCCACAGGAAGGCACTAACGGCAGCAGCGCCCATCGCCATGCAAAGTGCAGATGCCAGCACAAGCCACCGCCACGGCGTTGAGCGCGACGCAGTTGAACGGGGGGCGCTTGCGCCCGCCAGGCTAGCAGAGAGGGAGGGGTTAAGCTTACTCATGACGGGAGGGAGAAATTACTTCAAGGCCGCTGCGCTGATATGCCCTGATGTCAGTTAAATGTGCAATATCTGACATATTTAACCATGAATCTCTAAGCCAAGGCGTGAAACTTTAGTTATAGAGATCTTTCTTTAAGCCTTGTCTAGGTTGGGGGGTGACCTTGAATGATTGCGAGAGGAGGAAGCTCGATCAAACAAATTCCCAAGGGATGACGGCACCCCCTTAAAAATTCGTTAAGGTGTTAATCCTGTGGCGAAGCCTGAAGCGATGACATATTTCGACTGGTTCCAGCATCTCCAAACCTGCCCCCTAGTGTTGGCGGGGCCAGTGCTGCGGCATACGACTTTTGAGACTGTGGCGGTGTGGGTGGCCGTAAAGCAACCCTGCACCATAGCGCTCACGGTCTACAGAACAGCAGGCCAGGGTGCGCAGCTTGGCGAGCCCCAAATGGCTGGGCAGGCCACCACGGTAAGCGTTGGGCGATCGCTTCATATTGCCGTCGTGACGGCCCGCCCTGTAACCGCTGCCCTCCAGAGCGATCGTCTCTATGCTTATGATCTGCGGTTTGAACCCCACGACGATCAGCCTCCCCGGTCCTTGTTTCAGGCCCTCGGCCTGACTCAGACCGGTCAGCTTGTGAGCTACTTCGACCACCAGCGGCCCACCTTTGCTCTGCCCCCAAGCCAAGTAACCCACCTGAAGATCGGTCACGGCTCCTGCCGAAAAGCCCATGGGGAAGGCCGCGACGCACTGCCTATCCTCGATCGGCTGATTGCGCGGGCCGCAGGCTCCCCTTACCATCGTCCCCACCAGTTCTTCCACACGGGCGATCAGATCTACGCTGACGATGTCGCCGACCCGATGCTGGCGATGTGCAGCCCTTTAGGTAATGCCCTGCTGGGCTGGACTGAAGCACTGCCCATAGGACCCCAGGAGGACGCTGCCGCTTACCATGCCCCCGAAACCCTGCCACCGGGGCAGCGTGCTGAGGTGGCCACCCGTGGGGCAGGCTTTACCGGGGGGCTGCGGGAGAAGCGATCGCGGGTAACGAGCCACTTGTTTAGTCTGGGAGAATTTTGCGCCCTTTACGTGCTGATGTGGTCTCCAAGCTGCTGGCCCACGCGTCTGCTGGCTCCGCCAACGGATATAGACCGTTCTGATTTCAGGCGGTGGCAACGCGATGCTGAGGCGCTGCAGCGATTCAGGCAAGATCTGTGGCGGGTGCGTCGCTCCCTCGCTAATGTGCCCAACTACATGATTTTCGATGACCACGACATCAGCGACGACTGGAACCTCAACCAGGCCTGGTGCCTAAGGGTCCTCAGCAAGCCGCTGGGTCGCCGCGCGGTGCAGAACGCCCTCCACGCCTACGCCCTATTCCAGGGCTGGGGCAACCAGCCCGCCCAGTTTGAAGTGGGGCAGCCTGCTCAAGGCCTGCTCAAGGCCACAGAAGACTGGACGCGCTCAGAAGGGACAAACCTGGAGGCCCATGAGGCGATTGCCCGCTATGTGGGCATGCCCGCCTACGACCCCGAAACGGGGCTCCCCCACTTCACCCCAGTAGAAGACGGGCTGCTGTGCCTAGAGCTTCATCCTGACGCGATTGATTGGCATACCGTCATTCAAGGCCACAACCACAGCGTCATTCTGCTGGATGCAAGGCTTAGGCGCGGATTCCCCGATGGTGAATCTCCCATTAGCCCGCCGAGGTTGCTGAGTCCCCCTGCGTTTGAGCAGCAGCTCACCCATCCGCTGTCTGACTGCGAATCCTCACCCGTCACCTTTGTTGTCGCCCCAACCAACGTGTTTCACCTCAAGGTGATCGACCGGGTTCACGAATGGAAGCTCAGCAACAAGCGGGTGTTCAACACTGATGTGGGAGACGCCTGGACGATTAATATGGAAGCGCTGGCCGAGCTGATTACAACCCTGGCGCGGCACACCCGCCAGGTGATCATTCTGTCGGGTGACATTCACTATAGTTCGTCAGTGCGCCTCACCTATGAGCCGGTGGGTCAGGAGCCCTGTACCTTGGTGCAGCTGACCTGCAGCAGCCTCAAAAACGAGGAAACCCAAACCCGTCTGGTGCAAAGCCGGCTAAAAACCTGGCTGCTGCCAGAGCGCGATCGCCGCTGGGCAGGGTGGGATTCTCCAAAAACCATGGCTGAGATTAAGCCACATCTTCTGCGGCTTCTGGACCAAAACGGGACCATAAAGGAGCGTCAGCAGCCCGACTGGTGGTGCCGCTTAGTCTGGCTTACGCGCCAGCGGGTTGACCGACTCGCTCCTACGGAGGCTGATTTCGACCTGCCTTGTCCTAACAGGACCGCTCAGCGAGATAATCACGGATGGGCGGCTTTTCAGCGACAGCTCCTGACGCTATGGCATGGGCTGCTGCAGTCGCGGTGGATTCAGAATGGCGCTGAGGTGGTAGGGGTCAACAACCTGGGTATGGTATATTTCACGCGCAGTGCGGGGGAGCAACTGGCGGCAGCGGATGATAGGCAGCTGGCGATCGCCCATGACCTCTATTGGTTCAGCCCATGGCAGCCGCTGAGCATTATGCGCAGCCAATACGGCAGTGATTTAGCGCCCGATTCAAGCGTCGGCGCTGAAGGTAAGCCGGCGGAGAGCCGGGTTGCGACTAAGCTATAGGTCTTATTGATGTTGAGAGGCAGCTTTGTCTAAGGGACTATGTGATGCCAAAGCGTTCATTCCATGCGGCTAAAGCCTCTAGCTCAGTTGGCTTGCGCCCTGCCGGCTTCTTATCTACAGGGAGCTGGACCTCTGCGGTAGAGGCGCCCGGCGCTAAAGCAGTTTTTAATCTGGGGGTGCAGGATTTCCACGCAGCGGTCAAGTGCAGCACAAAACCAACGGTAAGATAAAAGCCGCCTAAGGTAGCCACCATGTCAAAGGCTAAGGTGAGTAGATGCATGGCGCTGCTCCAGATCAATTGCCTTCAATTCTTGTTACGAATCTAAACGCATTCTAGCGTGGGACAGGCTATTGAGTTTGCCACATCCTCAACCCAGTAGGGCTCATGACCATCACAACTAACCTATACTGGCGCTTCCTCAGGCTGTCCCTCTTCAACATTCTCAGCAACCTCATGGTGCCGATCGCCGGTCTGGTGGACACCGCATTCCTCGGCCACCTCGACGACATTCGCTACCTCGCCGGCGTCGCCATCGCCACGGTGATCTTCAACTACCTCTATTGGTCCTTCGGCTTTTTGCGCATGAGTACCACGGGCCTTGTGGCCCAGGCTAGCGGTCGGGGGGATACTCGGGCGGTGTTTATCATTGGGCTGCGCCACGGGGCGATCGCCCTCGCATTAGGGCTGGGCTTGGTTTTGCTACAGGTGCCGCTGAGGGAGATCGGCTTTTGGCTGCTGCGAGCCGAGCCCGATATCCAGCAGGCGGGTGTAGTCTTTTACAATGCCCGCATCTGGGGTGCACCAGCGACGCTGATTAACTTTGTGCTAATTGGGTGGTTTTTGGGGCGGGAAGCGGGACGGCAGGTGCTACTGCTGTCAATAGTTGGCAATGCAACCAATGTGCTATTAGACTATCTGATGATTTACCGGCTGGGTTGGGGTAGCGGCGGGGCCGGGTTGGCCACCGCTGCCAGCCAATACGTCATGCTGGCGGTGGGGCTAGGCCTACTGCTGCCCCACCGCCGCAGCCTGCGATCGCCCTGGAGTGAGCTGTGGGATGGCGCAGCGCTGCGGCGCGTGTTTCAGCTCAACGGCAATATTTTGCTGCGCACCTTTGCCCTGCTGACGGCGTTTGGGTTATTTACCAACTTGAGCGCCGCGTTTGGGAAGAACATCTTGGCTGCCAACACCCTAATGCTGCAGGTGCTCACCCTCTCAGCCTACTTCGTCGACGGGCTTGCCTTTGCTACTGAGAGCCTGGTGGGGGGGCTAATGGGCCAAACCACAGCAGGCGACCAGCCCAGGGTGAGCGACAAGCCCAGGCGCCCTCAGTTTTTAACGCTGCTCTATGGCGCTGGCGGCATCAGTCTCGCTGTGGGTCTAGTGTTTGCGGCTGCGTTTAACCTTTTTCCACTGGCCCTGTTCGGTGTGTTGACCGACCACGCCGACGTGCTGACACAGCTGCAGCGTATGACGCTGTGGCTTTTGCCGCTGTTGGGGTTTGGGGCGATCGCCTTCATGCTAGACGGCTATTTCCTGGGGCTGACCGCCGGACGAGTGCTGCGCAACTCCAGCATTGTGGCAGTACTGGTGGGATTTTTGCCGGCGGCGATCGTAGCGCACCAGCTTCAGAATATCCATATCCTCTGGCTAGCGATGACGCTGTTTATGGTAAGCCGTGCCGCGACCTTGGCCCTGCAGGTTCCTGTGACCCTCGCTACCCTAACTCTCACCGCGCCGGGATCAATTCAGCGGTAGGGCTGCCGCCTTGCGTGTGAAATCGCTGCATCTTGTAAAGTTGCCTCGTTCTGTCAAGTGTCCCAGTCGGTCGAGCAACTGTGTTACGATTTTTAACTGATGATAGGAGATACTACCATGGAAGAGGGTCTGCGAGTCGGACAGGATGCCCCTGACTTTATCGCCACAGCGGTTTACGATCAAGAGTTCAAAACCATTAAGCTGTCGGACTACCGGGGCAAGTACGTGGTGCTGTTCTTCTATCCGCTCAACTTTACGTTTGTCTGCCCCACAGAGGTAATTGCCTTTAGCGATCGCTTTGAGGAATTTAAGCAGCTCAACACCGAAATTTTGGCGGTGTCCATCGACAGCGAGTTTTCCCACTTAGCCTGGATTCAGACTGAGCGCAAGCACGGCGGCGTTGGGGACATCAACTTTCCTTTGGTCTCAGACATTCGCAAGGATATCAGCACAGCCTACAACGTCCTCGAACCCGAGGCGGGCATCGCACTGCGGGGGCTATTTATCATCGATAATGAAGGTATTCTGCAGCACATTACGGTCAACAACCTTTCTTTTGGCCGCAACGTGGACGAAACCTTACGGACGCTGCAGGCAGTACAGTATGTCCAATCTCATCCTGATGAGGTTTGCCCAGCCGATTGGCAACCTGGCGAGAAGACCTTAGTGCCTGATCCAGTGCGGGCAAAGGAATTTTTTAGAGCGGCGTCAGCGTCTACCGTCCCTGAATTAGAACCAGAGGGCTAATGTGTTTTGTCGGGACATGCATATCGCACCCGACTAGTTCTGCTCCGCCGCTGCTTGCGTGAGCGACTGACTCAGGGCCTGAGCCGCTTGATACGCCGCTTGATACGCCGCTCCGCCGAGCATCACGTCGCCATAGTAGGCATAGGGCGCATCCCCATACACCGGCAGCGGGTCATCGTCTGGGTAGTCTTCGCGAGCAATTTCTATGGCTGATGTCAGATTAGCTTGGCTGAGGGCATGGGCAGGGAAATAGGTCAGCGCTTCTGTAGCTTGTCCTAGGTGGGGCAGCGAGGGCTCGATAATAGCGCCGTCGGTTTCGATCCAGGCATGCTCGCGGGGGTTAAATGGGCTGCCTGCAATCACTAGAAAGCCCTGTACGTAGGTACCTTCCCCTAGGTGCTGCAGCGCCTGATAGGCGTTTTGAAATGGCTGATGAGCTTTGCTTTTGATGGCGCTAGCGATTTGGGTGGATAGCGCGTCGTCGACTGGCTTTGTCACCTCAGCCTCCCAGGGTTAAATCGCACAGGTAAAGTGCCGTAAGCTCTAGCGCTAATCCCCCTCAATCCCCCCTTACCAAGGGTGGAAGTACAAATTCTTCCCCTTGGTAAATGGGAGTTAGAGGGGGGCTTGCTGAGCGCTTACGAATACACAGGTTCCGCAACAAGGGTGCTATCGGCCACTCCCTCTTCCTCTTCCACAAACTCCTGCACACGGGTGCGGTAGTTGCGCAGCGTAGCGTCTACCCACTGGCGATCGCTGCTGTTGACGTAGAGGTGTACCAGGGGTTCGCCGGCGTCGGGCAGCACCAGAACCCAGCTCTCTTGATCCTCCGCAGACCGGAAAATCTTCACGCCGTCGGTTAGATCGAGCAGCTCGCTGGGGTTGTTTTCCACCAGGTGGCGCATCAGTGCCCCTTTCACTATCCACGGACAGCGGACATTTGCCGTCCGGTAGGCGACGCGAGGCAGCTCATAACGAATTTGTCCTAGAGAGCGCTCTTGGAGCGTGAGCAGCTCTATCAGCTTCGCAATACAGTACATGGCGTCAAATCCCGGGTGCAGTTCAGGGAAGATAAAGCCCATGTCGGCGCTGCCCCCGAGCACGACGCTGGCGTTCTCGTGGCAAGCCTGCATCAAAGCCGTCGGGTTGACCTTAGTGCGAATTACTGTGGCGTCGTGGCGACGGGCAATCAGCTCAATCGCGCTAGACGCATTCACCGGCACCACCACCGTGCCCCGGGGCTGGACGGTCAAGAACATGTGGGTGATGAGCGCCGTCAGCCGCTCATCACGGATGGGGCTGCCGGTTTCGTCCACAAGCACGAGCTGCTCGCCGTTGGCCGACACCTGTACCCCTAGATTAGCCTTGAGCGCCTCAATCACCTGGCCCAGCTGGTTGAGCAGCTGCTCGCGATCCTCCATCGAGGGCATAACCTGGCTCAAGCTGGCGTTGAGCACCACGGCGTCACAGCCAAATTTATTCAGCAGTCGAGGGAGCACAGCGTTCGACACGGCGTAGGCATAGTCGATAACGACCTTAAAGTTGCTGTTGCGAACCGCCTCTAAGTTGAGATGCTTCTCGAATGCGGTGCTGTAGACATCAACCACCTGGCTGGGATAGCCCATGCTGCCGATTTCCTGAATAGGAACGCGGCGGAAGTCTTCCTTAAAGTAGGAGCCCTCGATCTTCTTCTCGCGGCTCTTAGAGAGGTCAATACCGTTGCTATCGAAAAACTCGATCAGGATGTGATCGTGGCGATCGGGATGGATACGCACGTGAATGCCCCCGTCCACGTCCATGGAAGATGCCACCACGCGGGCAATGGGAATTGCGGTGGCCTCTAGGTTGCGCACGTTGACCCCCACCGACATCAGACCGGCAATCAGCGATCGCGACACCATGCGAGAGATGCTGCGCTGGTCTCGGGAGACCGTCACCTCTGCACCCGCCTTCAGCGTCGAGCCATAGGCCGTCCCGAGGCGGACGGCAAATTCCGGAGTGATGTCGACGTTAGCCAGTCCAGACACCCCGCGTTGACCAAATAGATTTCGTCTAGCCACTTGTCCCCAGATTAAGTTCATGTTTAGCGTTGCACCCGGCTCAATTTTCTTGCTTGGCCAAATTCTGACCTCGGGTGTGATGTGGGCTTCCTCGCCCACGGTTGATAACGAGCCTACAATTGCACCTTCCAAAATGTTTGCCCGCCGATCGATGCGGGTACCTCGTCCGGTGACGCAGGCCCGAAGATTGGCCTCGTCTCCGATGATTGTGCCGTTCCAAACGATGGGTCGCTTTAAATCGGCGTCAGCGCCGATAGTAACGTTGTCTCCAACCACACTGCCCGCTTCAAGCTTTGCTCGCGGTCCAATGCGGACATTGTCGCCAATCATTACCGGGGGTTCGATAACGGCCTCAGGATCAATGGTGGAATTTTCGCCGATCCAAATTCCAGGAGATTTCTCTTCGTAGTATTCCAGGTCGAGCTTAACTTTCCGCTGCAGCCCGTCATACTGGGCTTCTCGATAGGCCTGTAGGTGGCCCACGTCACACCAGTAGCCCTCAGCGACGTAGCCATACATCGGCTCGCCTTCCGCCAGCAGCCTGGGGAACAGGTCTTTGGAAAAATCAGATTCTTCGTTTTCAGGCAGGTACTTTAGAACGTCTGGCTCTAAAATGTAAGTCCCGGTATTCACCGTATCAGAGAAGATCTCGCTGGTGGAGGGTTTCTCTAAAAACCGCTGAATGCGCTGATTTTCGTCGGTGATGACGACGCCAAATTCGACGGGGTTGGGCACACGGGCCAGTACCAGGGTCGCCTTTGCTCCCCGAGACTTATGAAATTTAACCGCCTCTGTCAGATCAAAGTCGGTAATGCTATCACCGCTGATAACCAAGAAGGTCTCATTGAGCAGCTCGCTGACGTTTTTAACGCAGCCCGCCGTGCCTAGGGGCTGGTCTTCTTCAACGGCATATGTCATCTCCACGCCAAAATCGCTGCCGTCCTGAAAGTAGTCCCGCATGACGTCCGGCAGGTAAAACAGTGTCGCGATCACCTCGTTGATGCCGTGCCGCTTCAGCAAGTTGATGATGTGCTCGGAAATAGGCCGGTTTAAGATGGGTACCATCGGTTTGGGGAGATCGCAGGTCAGCGGACGGAGCCGCGTCCCTGAACCACCTGCCATCAGTACTGCTCGCATAGATCCTCCTTAGCGGTTAACGGTTTAGGGGTTAACAGTCGCTGTATCTGCAGTGCCTTACTCTAATGCCATACTTCCCAGGCGCATCCCATAGAGACATCTATGAAGATTATTTAGGATGGTGAGGCATTAGCGGTCTGTAAAACGCGAGAGATCCTGAGTATTAGCGCTAAAAGGCTGTCCTTGGCGATCGCCGGCTGGATGTCCTAGAGCGCGCATCTAAAGGATCGATTACGTTTTAATAAGACCTAGCCTATCAGACGAAGGAATCGTCTTCTGTAGTTTTAGGGCATTCAGATCAATTCTCTGGTGTAGATCTACCCCATGGTCTATCGCAGATTGCAGCAGTTATAACCTGAGGTGGATGTGAGAGTTGCCTTGCTCGTCCTCTGCGGAGCAACAGGTCTGCGGTCATCTGGGGACGCGGTAGGCATAATGAAGTTGAGACTCAGCCTCGGACTGGTCTATTGGCCCTACATGATTGAGAAGGAGGGAGCGCAATGCTCAATTTGGTTGGACTACTCGCCCTGATTGTCTACGCGGGCGGCATCTGGAAATTTTGGACAGGGTTTCGTCGCACCAATTTCAGCCAGGGAAAGTTTTACTTGTCCCTGCTATGGCCGATTTTGCTTGTAAATAAATCCTATCGACGTAACTTTAACCGGGCACTAAAGGGCTGATGTCGCAAAATTCAGCACAATCGTCAGACTGGATGAACACTGGCGTAGGGCAGGTGGGGCGGACAGCGCAAGAGGTGGCCGATGCCATCTCGGCTGTCGCTCGCCGCTACGACCGCGCCTACCGGGGGGATGCCTTTGACTTGCCCGAAGAGGTCGAATCGATGCCCATCTTTCACGACTGGTCATCAGGCCGATTGGCCTCCCGTCTGGCGTCTCCCTTCTGGGAACTGGCTCAGCCCAAGAAAAACCAGCGCTGCTTAGACATTGGCTGCGGCGTCAGCTTTTTGATCTATCCCTGGTGCGAGTGGAACGCTTTCTTCTACGGCCAGGAGATTAGCGGCGTGGCCCAGAAAATCCTTAACACCCGCAGTCCCCAGCTCAACTCCAAGTTGTTCAAGGGGGTCATCCAAGCGCCGGCCCATCGGCTGGAGTACGAGCCGGGTCAGTTTGACCTGGCGATCGCCACTGGGGTGAGTTGCTACTATCCTCTAGATTACTGGGGAACGGTGCTGTCGGCGGTGAAGCGGGTGCTGAAGCCCGGTGGTCAGTTCGTGTTCGACGTGGTCAACGCTGAGCACGAGAAATCGGAAAACTGGGCTATCTTGGAGACCTATTTGGGGGCTGAAGTGCTGCTAGAAGAGGCTTCAGACTGGGAAAACCTGATCAAACAGAGCGGGTTAACCGTGCTGGGTCAGCGTCCTGGCGATATTTTTAACCTCTACAAAGTTGGTCTGAAGTGATATTCAATCGATTGGGAAGCGCAAGCTCCCATCTAGACGCAGATTTATCTTCCTTTCGGCCAGAGCGAGCTGTGCATTTTCGCTAGGTTTGGATTTGACACTGAGTAATCAGAAACAGGTGCCTACCGATTGCATAAACCGTTAGAACTTTAGGACTCAACCTATGACAGCGCGCATTTGGCTCATTGGCGGCACTCAAGAGAGTGCTCAGCTCGTTCGCATGGTGGCGGGGCAGCAGATTCCCTCTGTGGTCAGCATTACCACAGAATCTGCCCGCGCCCTCTATCCAGTGCTCCCCTCCATTCGGCTCCGGGTGGGGGCACTCGACGAGGGGCAAGTTTCCCGCTTCATCGAGCAGGAGCAGATCGACGCGATTTTAGATGCGTCCCATCCCTACGCTGTGGAAATTTCTAGCCTGGCGATCGCCGCTGCCCAGAAGCACGACCTGCCCTATCTGCGCTATGAGCGTCCTTTGCTCAAGGCGGCCTCCAATCTAGAGGTCGATAAGATTGAGACGCTGCTAGACGAAGACTACCTCACCGATCAGCGGGTGCTGTTGACGGTGGGATATCGCTTCTTGCACCTGTTTAAGCCCTGGCAGGATAGGGCAACGCTGTTTGCCCGCATCCTCCCGTCCCAAGTGGCCCTTGATGCCGCCCTTGCCGCAGGCTTTACCCCAGATCGTCTGGTGGCGCTCCGTCCGCCGCTCTCCGTTCTCCTAGAGAAGGCGCTGTGGCAGCACTGGCAGATTTCCCTGGTGGTGGCTAAAGCCTCAGGCACAGCGGGGGGAGAGCTGGTCAAGCAGCAGGTGGCTCAGTCTTTGGGCGTAAAGCTGGTGCTCATTCGTCGCCCAGTGGTGGCCTACCCGCGTCAGACCAGCCGCCTAGATGAAGCGATCGCCTTCTGCGGCCAGCATGGCGCCTCGGTCGTCGCGCAGGGCGTCATTTAAAGCGCTTGGATCCACGCTTTAACCTGATACTCGGTCCAGATTTGATTCTGCCAATAGGGATCATTCTCAATCAGCTGAATGACGGTGGCCTCGGTCTCAGCTTCGTAGATGGCGAAGAAGAGAGAGAGATCTTTGGTTGGGCCAATTGTAATCAAAGTTCCCGAGGACTTTTGAGCCGTTAGCCCGTCGAGGTGGGCTTGGCGATGGGGGGCGCGCTTTTCGAGCACGTTGTCGCAATAGCGCCCCCAGGCGATGTATTTAGGCATAGCGGTAGGGTCAGTTAAATTTATTAACAATAGGTCTACCCGCAATTTTTACAGAGGTTGGACCGCTAGTGCGCCAATTCACCGCTTTTACTGTACCGATTTGGCTAAGATCTAGGCGTAATGTTATGTGTTACCGTTCCCGCTAAGGCGCGATATGGCTTCCAGTTCACTGCAGCGCCGAATTCAACAGCTCACCGATTGGTTCGCGTCGTCAGAGCGATACTTACTGGCGGGTGCAGGGGCGCTAATTTTGGTCGGGATCACGGGGTTGGGCCTTGCGCTGGTGAAGCGATCGCTCGTCCCCTACCGGCTTGAGCTTGTAGCGGGGAAGAAGACGGGGGAGAGCTACATCCTGAGCCGCGCCATAGCTCAAGTTTTAGCCGACGAGACCAATTTGCGGGTCGATGTCTGTGAGACAGACGGCACCGATGACAACATTGCCAGTCTGCTGGGTGAGGCTCCGACAGAGCCTGCGAAGTGCCTAGCCATAGAGGACCTCCGCATTCTGGACAGCACTGACGGCACGCTTGCTAGAGTAAGGCAGTTTCTCAGGACATTGACGGGGCAGGCGAACCAGACCTTTCAGACCGTTCAAGCAGAGCTGGGTACGGCCCAGGCCGATCGTCCCTCAGGAGCGGACATCTTGCCCATCGCGGCCCTCTACCCTGATCAGTTTCAGCTTTTGATCAAACCCGAGCGATTTGGCAGGACGCTAGACTTTGATCCCACCACGTTTCAATTTCGAGAGCTCGCGGGAAAGGTGGTAGGCACCCCTGAGGGAGGCGGGCAGCGCGAGTCTTTTAAGGCACTGGCGCGACACTACGACATTGAAGACAGTATTTTAGATTTAGACGTGGATCAAAATCAGCAAGATTTTGAGCGCGTAGACGCGGTTTTTCGCGTGCGCTTCATGGGAAACACCCAGATTCAAGCGCTGACCGATCAGGGCCTCAGACCCGTCCCCATTGAACAGGCAGAGGCCTTACGGAGCACGCGCTACCCGAGCTACAGGTCTTCTCAAATTCCCCAGGGAGTCTACCGCGGCTATCCTGCGGTTCCTCAAGTGGATATTTCTACTATCGCCGTAGATCGGCTGCTGGTCGCTCGCAAAGATTTGCCCAACTGGGTCGCTGAGAAGCTCACGGCGACGCTAGTGGAGAACCACCAGGCGATTAAGGATGCAGTGGTGGCGATCGCGGCGGAGCGTGAGGGTACGCCAGCGGCCTTTGACCCTGCACCTGTCACTGCGCTGGTCGACCGCTTCATGCGACCTGACGATGACGCCGATCGCCCGATTCATCCAGGAGCGCGACGATACTACGAACGCACCCAGCCTTCTTTTGTCCAAAAGAACGCCGATTTCTTAGCCCTGCTTTTGACCTTGACCCTGCTGACCAGCTCGTGGAGCTGGCGGCTCGTGGCCTGGCGAAACCGTCGTAAGGTCCAGCAAGAGAGCCAAATCCTTGAGGCGATGAAGGATTTGGCGAGCGATTACGTGGAGCAGGCTGTGGCCATCATGCAGCTCGATACCCTGACTGGAGATGTGAAACGGGATTTAGGGGAGCTGTTTGCCCGCTTAGATCGGCTCAACCAGGTGTTTCGCCAGGTGAGCCATTCCTTGGATCAGGAGCTAATCTCTCAGGAGGGCTTTCGCGCCTTTAGTGAAGCCTACAAGTCGGTGCGGGAGGTGCTAGAGCGTGGTATTGAAGACCGCCAGCGCAAGTTTCTGTCCTTTTATGTGGAGCAGGTGATGGCGCTTCTGACACGGCTCCGCCAGGGAGAGGACCCGGCGCGGCTATCGGATGAGCTAGAGGATCTGTTTAGCACCTCCGCCAATAACCTCACCCGCGATAACATCTTTTCCCGGGAGTCCTTTCGGACGTTTACTGAGGCATACGGTGTGGTGCGAGAGGCGATCGATCGACAGCGGGAGCAGTATCCTACTTATTCGACCAAACCTAGGCTAGAAGCGTCTGAGACAGGCTACTGAACGGGATTGAAGCTCTCCACAGACCTAGATTCAACGTCAGGATTCAAGAGAACGGATGAGTACAAAGTAAGGGATGCCCTTTTTTTGAAGAGAAACGCTATGAACGTAGAACCAGAAATATTCAATCGCGCGTTTGAAATTTTTCAAGAGTTTGGACCAGAACGGTCAAAACCGATTGAGGAAAGGTGGATGAATAGACTACCAGAGCTAGATCCTAAGGAGTACTCAAACGTGCAACTAAAATGTAAAAGAATTGAAAGCGTTGCGTTTAAGCTAGGTGAACAGCTGTTAAGTGAAGAAATCAGCTCTGCGATGGCAGAAGAAATCCTGCGTGGCAGATATCCTTGCCTTTCTGAGAAAAGGATATCGCAAACACTAAATCAAGCTAGGTATTTTGCCTGGAAATAATAGAGCCAGACAATGTGCTTGCACTGCATCTGGTTCCGCTGTTGGCTGGCCCCTTTAAGTAAAGTTTCTTTAGAGCTCATCCAGAAAGTCTTGCTAATCGACCAAAGTCGAACTGGATTCAAGCTGAGGTAATGTGCTGCCGTTGACAATGAAGGTTGAGGGTAGACTTCACCCCCGGCTGATGACATAGCGAAGGGTATCTCAGCGCTGCTGGCGATCGCCTGGGTCGTTGCCGTCTACGAGGGTCCATCTTCGGAAGGTCCATGGAACAAAAAACTGACATACGAGCGTCACACGAGCGTCACGTGCATTGTTTAACTTAGGAGATGTAGAACAGCTCGTGTTTCCCTTCAAAGTGATTGTCATTGATCACTGACATGACAAAGATTATGAGATCAAGCGATTTTTCATCCCACTCTCCCCAAAGCAGCTCCGACGAGCGGCAGTCCGCCCGCAGCAGCTGGGTGCTGCCCAAGTCCCTGTCTCTCTTCCTGATTGGGGCCAGTTTGACAGTTGCTGGCAACCGATTTGTCTCCAGCTTGTCTGATGGTAGCCTGCCGACAGTAGCGTCATCTTTGCTGCAGCAGGAGGCGCCAGCGCCAGCGCCGGCCCTGCCCCCCATTCCCAGCCAGAACTTTATCAGCGATGTTGTCAAGAGTGCTGGTCCCGCCGTTGTCCGCATTGACGCCTCTCGGACGGTAACCCGTGCGGTTCCCGACGCGTTCAGAGATCCCTTCTTTCGCCAGTTTTTTGGCGACCTGCCTAGCGCGCCTTCGGAGCAGATTCAGCGGGGCCTGGGGTCAGGGTTCATTGTGGATAATGACGGACATGTGTTGACCAATGCCCATGTGGTGGACGGCGCTGATACGGTCAGCGTTACCCTGAAAGACGGTCGCGTGCTAGACGGCACGGTGCTTGGGGCTGACCCGGCGACAGATGTGGCGGTGATTCGCGTGGAGGCCAACGACTTGCCCGTCGTCAAAGTCAACGAATCCAATCAGCTGCAGCCGGGAGAATGGGCGATCGCCATCGGTAATCCTCTGGGGCTGGACAACACGGTTACCGCCGGTATTGTCAGCGCTACGGGCCGCTCCAGCGGCGAGGTGGGCATCCCCGATAAGCGGGTTGACTTTATCCAGACCGACACTGCCATCAACCCCGGAAACTCCGGGGGGCCGCTGCTCAACGCGAGAGGCGAGGTGATTGGCATGAACACCGCTATTATTCAGGGGGCCCAGGGCATCGGCTTTGCCATCCCCATCGACACGGTGCAGCGCATCGCCCAGCAGCTGATTGAAACGGGCAAAGTGGAGCATCCCTTCCTGGGGATTCAAATGGCAAACCTGACCCCTGAGCTCAAGCAGCAAATTAATGCCGACCCCAATCGCCCCTTCCAAATTGAGACAGAGCAGGGCGTATTAATTGTCAGAGTTGTGCCCAATTCTCCGGCGGTAGAGTCGGGACTGCGAATGGGCGACGTCATCCTAGAAATCGACGGTGAAGCGATCGCCACCGGAGAAGATCTGCAGGCACTGGTGAGCGATCGCGCTGTGGGGGATACCTTGACGGTCAGCCTAGAGCGTAATGGGACCCGTGAGACCACAACGGTTCGTCTCGGGGAAATGCCGACACCAGCGCGTCGATAAGAGGATAGCCTATCTTTCAGGAGGCACTTCTGTGAGCAGCCGAGGAGCGGATTGGCCGGCGTGAGCTGGCCCCAATGCTCGGGCTGCTCCTTCGTTTTGTGCTAGGAGAGGGCGCTGTGGCTGGAGAAGTTCACCGATGTTGATCAAGAAGATTGGCGGCGAGGCCTTGAGATTGATCACGGCGCCGATGTAGCGAATATTTCCCGATTCGATGTAGGTGGTCGGAACGGGAGCAAACGCCGATGTGGGGACTCGGATCAGCGCGGGCTGGGTTTCCACCAAGAGGCCGACGAGCTCATGGGTCAGCGATTGCACCACCAGGAGATAGCGCAGTACCGGAGCTTGTGACGCTGAGGAGGTGACCTCGGGCAGCAAGGGCAAAGCGGTCAAGAAAAGACGACGGCCCAAGTTAATGACCGGAATTTGCCGGTCAAGATACAGCGCTAAGCCAGGCTTGTCGTCCTCTAGCCCGCCATAGATCTGATCGACGGTTGTGACCTTGGTCACCAGACCGACCGGCACGGCAAATTGCTGTCCCCGCACAGCGAAGGAAATCAGCTGCTGGTTGGCTTCAGCTTTGAGGCGACGGGAACGGCGAGTAGAGTGGGCCATGGACGTTTATGGGCTCAGCGCTCGTGGGACGACTGCATGTGAAGTGGCATTGGCAGCCAGCCTTAAGCGACTATGGCTGACTCGACGATTTGCCTTAGGGTCTGGAGCAGCACTTGCTCGTTGTAAGGCTTGGAGAAATAGGCCGATGCCCCCAGACTCATCGCCAGCTTGCGGTGTTTGTCTCCGCTGCGGGATGTGAGCATCGCGATGGGCAGATGGGCCAGGGTAGGGTTTGCCTTCACCCGGGCCAGAACGCCGTAGCCGTCGAGTCTCGGCATCTCGATGTCGCAGATTACGGCCTGTACGGGCAGTCCTGCAGCCAGTTTATCCACGGCGTCTTGACCATCTTTAGCCTGCTCGACCCGATACCCAGCCTTTTCTAGAGTGAGGGCTAAAAAGCGCCGCACGTTGATGGAGTCATCCACAATCAGGATGGCAGGCTTGTGGGATTTTGGCTCAAATGAGACGGGGGGCTGAGCGGGAGGTAGGCTTGCAGGCGGTTGACCTGCCGGAAGCTGATGGGTGCTTTGGCTTTGGCTCTGACTTCGGGCCGAAGGTCGCGATCGCTCATCGCTCATAATCCACCGCAGCAGCTCTGAGACGTTCAGCATTGGCACCACCCGTCCATCGCCTAAGATGGTGCAGTTGGAGAAGCCCGGCGGCATGGGTAGATTGCCCTCTACGTATCGGATTGCGACCTCTTGTTCTCCCCAGCAGCGTCCCACCTGTAGTCCCACAAGATGCTCGTTGTGGTTCACCATGAGTACCGTAGATTCTTCAATGTTGGCGGCTCGGTTGGGTCGCTCTAGCGATCGCGGGCAATTAAACTGGAGGCACTGATGCAGTCGGATGAATTGCACCATCTGGTCCTCCCACTCAATCACCTCACCGCCGACGGTTTTTAGAACCTGCCCAGCGGCAATTGAGGTCATTTCTTCAACTGCATCTGTGGGGAAGGCCATCATCAAGTCATTACTCTCCACCAGCAGCACCCGCGTTACCGATAGGGTAAACGGCAGGGAGAGGGTAAAGGTGGTGCCTTGGTTGAGCGCTGTATCGACGCTGATATCGCCTTGCATCTGCTTAATGCTGTCCCGCACCACATCCATGCCCACACCACGCCCCGACAATTCAGTCACGTTGGTCGAAGTGCTAAAACCAGGCTCGAAAATCAAGGAGATCAGCTCGTCATCGCTAGCGGCTGCGAGCAGCGTATCGTCCAGACCCATCTGCCGCGCCCGGGCGCGAATTTTGTCGAGATCAATTCCTTTGCCGTCGTCGCGGATTGAGATCAGCGTGCGGTTGTTTCGGTGAACAGCGCTGATCTCTATTAGGCCCTGGGGCGACTTGCCATTAGCCTGACGGGTGTCGGGATCTTCAATGCCGTGATCGAAGGCGTTGCGCAGCACGTGGAGCAGGGGCTCATTCAGCGCTTCTAGAATATTGCGGTCAATGAGGATATTACCGCCGTGGACTTTGAGTTCTACCGATTTACCGTGCTCTAAGGACATTTTTCTCAGCGCATTGGGGAAACGCTCTAAAATGTCGGATAGTGGACGCATCTGCAGCTGAGTAAGCCGGTTTTGAAGCTGTCTTGCCGTTTTGTTTAGTCCTCGGAAGGTCTGGTCGGTGTCGTCCATGCTCAGTTCCAGGTCGGTAGTGACCTCTTGAATCTGAACAATAGTTTCCATCACCTCTTGAGACATCAGGTGCATGTCGCTGTATTGATCTAGCTCTAAGGCGTCAAAGTCTTCCGTCAGGTTCTCTGTAGACGACTTTTTACGCTGGGATACCAGGGGCTGAGAGGATATGCCCAATGCGGCTTGCTCGAGCTCGGCCCGAGTCGTCACGCGGTCGTAGGCCGATCGAAGGCTAAGATTCGTTTGGTCCAGGGTTTTGACCCGTCCCCTCAACACGGACAAGAGATCCCGCAGCCGCTTGAGATAAAGCTCGAGGCCGTTGCGCTCGATGGTGAGCTCACCAAATAAATTGTTGAGCTGTTTGAGCTGACGCAGAGGAACCCGCACGGTGGTTGCCCCGCCATCAGCCTCAGCTCCAGGCGCCGCCTCGAACATCTTTGACCGACGAGAACTGGCGCCATTGCGATGCTCCGCAATTCCGCTATCGTCCACCGCCGCCCCAGGGGCAAAACCCGAGTCAAAGGGCTCTAGGACTGTCTCCGCTTGATTTGCTGCATTAATCGCAGGGGAACTGTGTCCGACTTCCGCGGACAGGTCTGCTGAACTCAGGTCTATTGAGTTCTCTGCCACACCAGGAACATCTGCCGAACTAATTTCTGCCTCTGCGTCTAAGAAGACTGAATCGATTGAGTCGATTGGGGCTAAGTGCTCTACCTCTGGGCTGGGTTCGTCAGCCTCAGCATCGGGCTCTTCTAAAGCTTCCCTGTTGAGTGCTTCATCGGGCCAGTCTAGGGGCATTGGCGAGCCATTTTCAGATTCGGTCCATGAGTCAAATAGATCCCCCTCTCCAGCTAGCTCTGCCTGAGCGATCGCCTCTGCCCAAGACTGATCCGCAACATCAAGCGCTATGCCGGGCTCATCGATATCTGTGTCAGCCGCCTCTAGCGCAAATTCACCCAGCTCAAACGACTCGTCTGTCTCAAGCTCGTCGGCGGCGAGTTCGGTCAGCTCAGACCCATCCCATTGGACACCGTCTAGCCCAGTCTCAGCTTGATCGGCTCTATCCAGCGGCGCGGCGTCAACTTCAACTAAATCTTCCTCCACCCAAGTCTCGGCTGCAGCTTCACCAGAAGCAGCGGGCTCAACGCCAGCCGTGTTAGTGCTCAAAGAGTCAATCTCTAGGGCTAAGGTCGTTGGCAAATCGCTATAGCTGCCGGCCAGAACAAGCTGCTGGGTCTGTCTCCAGGCAGCAAGGGCCGCCGGAGCGATCGCATCGATTTGATCGGGCTGGGCTTGAATTGCTTCATAGACTGTGTTGCAGAGCTGGGAAAAGGCCGGCAACTGCAGCATTTCTCCCAGTGCCCCCAGCTCCTGGGCCAGAATTTCGGTCTCTTCGTAGAGGCAGTGGCGATCGCCGTCTAGGACCCCCTGCAGGCGCTCTAAGCAACCCTCAACTTCGGTCTGAAAGAGAAGCGGCACAATGTCCTGATTCTCCTCAGGAGAGAGAATAGAAGCCGCATCTTCTTCTTGGGGGTCACCGAGGCGATCGTAGAGCTGGTCGAATAGCGGCTGGGCCTGGGTCTCCAGCCAGGTCGGATCTACGGCCTTTCCTTGGCGATCGCTTGCGGCGATCCGACGTAAGCAATCGACCGCCGCGAGCAGCTGCTGTTCGAGTTCTGCATTGATATCGACTGCGTGCTTTTGAATTTTAAGCACCTTGAGGCCATCCTCTAGGCGATGGGAAAATTGATTGAGCAACTGAAACCCCATCATCCCCGCGCCGCCTTTAATAGAGTGGGCGGAACGCATCGCCGAATTGATCGCCTGGACGTTAACGCCTCCGCTGGCCAGGCCTATGAGCGCGTTCTCGAGATTATCGAGATAGTCCTGGGCTTCATCTAAAAACTGATGACGTATTTCAAGTTCCTTATCAGACATGGATGGCAACTCCAAGATAATGGCAACGGCTGATTGAGG
>JBHJHJ010000161.1:0-10394 GCA_050330955.1 Elainellaceae cyanobacterium
GTCCTACCGCGCATTGTTCGCCATCGACGGGGTCACCTACCTGCTGTTTTTCGCCGTTATCTACTGGGCGATCGCTGAAACCCGGCAACAGGTGGCGGGCAAAACCACCCTGCAGGAGGGCTGGCGGCAGGCCCTCAGCGACACCACCCTATGGATTTACGTCAGCGTCAATGTGCTGTTCACGGTCTACCTGGCCCAAATTCAGACGACTCTGCCGCTGTACTTGAAGAACGTGGCCGCCGTTGCGCAAGCAGACGAGGCTGGATTCACCACCGCCCGCATTAGCGCCCTGTTCACCTGGCACGTGGTGCTAACCGCCGTGTGTCAGCTTCCCCTCGCGCGATCGCTCCGCAATTGGCCCCATCCCCGGGCGCTGGCCCTGTCGGCTGTGGTGTGGGGCGTGGGGTTCGGCGGCGTATGGCTTACGGGTATGGCGCAGCAAGAGTGGGCGGCGATCGCCTGGGGGGCTGTGGCGCTGGCGGTGCTGGCGGTGGCGACGGTGATTTACCTGCCAGCGGCGTCGGCCTATGTAGTGGCGCTGGCCCCAGAGGCGCAGCGAGGGATTTATTTGTCGATCAATTCCCAGTGTTGGGCGCTAGGCTACTTTGTTGGGCCACCCCTGGGAGGCTGGGCTATGGACCAGGGAGGTGCTGTGGCCCACGGGTTTTGGCTGGCGCTGGCGCTAACGACGGGGGGTGCTGTTGGCATCCTGACGGTGCTAGAACGTCACCCGGCCCATAAGGAGCCTTCAGGCTAGTTTCGCCTTTTATTGTATTGGCCTAGATCTTTCCCTCAGATAGAGTCTGCTATGGAAAAAACTCGCCTACCATAATTTCCTGACTTTTAGCGGGAATAGAGCATTTCCATGGACAGCAAGAAAGCAAGCGCAGATAAAACGACCGGATCAGAGCCCCGCCCCACCCCAGACCAAATTGACGCCGAGCAATTGCCCTATCCGGCAAGCCAAGCCGATATGGACCTAGCCCCAGACAGCGATCTCTCGAACTATAAAGCGGCGGGTAAGCTGACCGGGAAAGTGGCCATCATTACCGGCGGCGATTCGGGCATTGGCCGCGCCGTGGCGATCGCTTACGCCATGGAAGGGGCCAACGTCGCCATTCTCTACAATGTCAACGACGAAGACGCCGACAAAACCAAGCAGCTTGTGGAAGCGCGGGGCGGCCAGTGCCTGCCCATTAAGATGGACGTGCGCAAGCCGGACGCGTGCGAACAGGCGGTGGCGAAAACCAGGGAGAAGTTTGGCCACATCCACATTTTGGTCAACAACGCTGCGTTTCAGATGGTGAGAGAAGATTTAGCCGATCTGACCATCAAGCAGTTTCACGAGACCTTTGAAACCAATATCTTTGGCTACTTCCACATGTTCAAGGCCATTCAGCCCCACCTGCAAGCGGGGGACGCGATCATCAACACCGGCTCCATCGACGGCAAGATTGGCAAGAAAATCCTGGTGGACTACGCCGCAAGTAAAGGGGCGGTTCACACCTTCACGAAATCCCTGGCGCTGAACCTGGCGGAGAAGAAGATTCGGGTGAATGCTGTGGTGCCTGGGGCAGTCTGGACGCCGAATATTCCCGCCACTATGACTGCAGAACAGGTCGACGGGTTTGATGACGCCAACGCCCTCAAGCGCGCTGCCCAACCGGAAGAGCTGGCTCCCGCCTATGTATTTCTGGCCGCTGAAGACAGCAGCTTTGTCACGGGGGCGCTGGTGGATGTGACGGGGGGGCAGCTCTCAAATTAGAGGGCTCTTGGTTTATGTGGGTAATGGCGCAAGCGTGGAATGAGGGGGAGTCTCAAATTGTGGGCGGGATTGTTTTGGTGGGCGATGCATGCTTCGCATTTGCTTGAGCGAATGCTTGTTTTGCTTAAGTGGTATCAATAAATACCCAGGTGTTAGCAGGAAACACTCAAGCGTTTCCTGCTGATCAATAAGCGATCGCGCCTAATGCTTAAGCGTTTACCAGATTTGCTTACTGATTAGCGGGTTTTGCTTAAGCGTTTGTTGGATCACAGTAAGCGGTAGGGGGTTTTGCTTAAGCGTTAGGGGCGTTCGCGATTTGCTTAGCAGGTTAGGTCAACTGCCGGTTTAGTTTGGCTGCTGCCGGGGCTGAACTCGCCTCCTCAGGACGCGCATGATGTCGTTGGGGTGCTGGCCGCGCAGAACGTCGGCGGTGTGCAGCAGCTTGAGCGGGATGGACCAGTCGTTGGGTTCTGCGTAGCCACGTATGTGCAGCTCGTGGCGGCAGTTGTTGACGGCGTAGAGGGGGCCGATAAGGATGTGCAGCAGGCTGTCGGGGTCTTCAGGGCCTGGGGCGATCGCCCCAGCGGGTTCTGGGGTGTTGAGGGCGTTTAGCAGATTGTCTGCAGGGTAGGCTGAGTTCAGCTTTGAGATGGTAATTATCGGGCTGCGTGAGCTGTGGCGAGGGGTAGGCTCGCCGGGGTGGATATTGGATTGCATTTGAATGCTCCTTGTGAAGGGGTATGGCGCCCAGCCGCAGGCCACCCGGATCTGTGCTCCGCTAGGAGCGATGCAAAGCACAGCGGTGATTGTGAGCTATACGGTGAAGTAAACTCAACGTAGCCGCTGAATTTGGCAACGACAAATTCGGGGGTTAGCCTCTCGGTCGTATTCCCAGTACGAACGGGGGGCGTGCCTGCGCTTAAGCGCCATGACATGAGTGAATGTACTATAGTTTTGCGGTAAGGGCAAGAGGTGCGAGTTAAAGTGCTCACCTCCTGAGTAAAGTTGAAGCTCCTTCTTTTTTTTGCCAGAATAGGCATGATTCCTGAAGATTACCTTGAAAATGAAAATAAAAAAGTCTCCGGCTTCTGAATTTTCTGATATCGAGCAAGAGAATAACCTAAAAGATGAAAGAGAGCTTGAGAAAGATAAATTACGACAAAGAGAACGAGATCAGCTGCTCAACAAGCTTGCAAATGCAAATCTAGGCAGCTTGCGTGAAAGGTAGCCTTTATACTAAATCACTATCCAGAAGCACGAGACTCGGATATTACTTTGGCATGGAGATTTTGGAAGGTATTTCAACCTGAATATGCAGGTTCTGGTGTGATTGATGAGGAAAAAATGCAAAGGCTTGTGAAGCTTATATCAATTGCGCGAGCGCGTGCGAAGATTCAAAATGAGTACAAACTATTTCAAGCTAGTCCAGAAGTTGCTGAACACCGGAGGGAACTAGAGAAAAATGAGCGAAATACGCAGCTGTCTGACAAACCTTCTGGTATTTCAACAATTAGCTTTTATGTTGACGAGAGCAGCAAGACAAGCAGATATGTAATTGTAGGTGGGATTTGCACGCTAAGCGAAAACTCATTTTACAAGCTCATCACCAGCTTGGTCACGTGGAAAGCAAAAAATAACATTTCATACGAATTTCATTTTGCAAAATTAACAAGAAATAAATTAGACAAGTACAAAGAGTTTTTTTACTTTGGCTCTCAGTCATTTGGCTGTTTCTGGATTTAAGGCTATTGCCTTTGAGCAAGCTGGCACAAGCAAATCTATCAATGAGATAGTTCGAGAGTTACATTACCATCTAGTCCAGATTGGATTGAAGCATGAGATAGACTCTAAAAGGGTATCTCTACCCCAACAAGTGAATTTGCTGAAAGACTCCGAAGACGGGACAGACAGATTAGAAATGGCTAAGTTAGAACAAGACTTAGTGACTGCGTTTTCCAAGCATTTTGAAAGCCAGATTTCTCTTGGGCAACTAGAAGCAATTGAATCTTCGGAGAATTTTCCTATACAGCTAGCGGATCTTTTTATTGGAAGCGTGGCTCGTATCCTTAATAAAGGTAGCGACTCTAAGCTTAATCATAAGGATGACTTAGCAGAATACATAACTTCTTTACTAAAGATAGATCTGAGTCATAAAAAGCATAGGGACAGTTGTTCCGAGCAAGAATATAAGGATTCTGCGTTTGTTCATTTTCTATAGACTATGGCAGTCGTCCATGTGTTGATTGACGTTGAGGAAACCTAACACGAACATGTGCTGCTCTTGCCCAATTTCATTCAAAAACCACGCCCCATCATCAGCCCCTCAATCCCTTTAATACACTACCTTTTCTACAAAGCGGTGAAAGCTTGAATAAGGCCAATCATAAGGAGCCTTCACATGCTGATGCCTTACTAGGCTGCAAATGAATATAATTCACATGCTGCGCAAAATCCTCCTCATACCGGCTTTGGTGCCACCTAAAACCGGCACTACTAAACCGCCAGCTCTTGCCTCCTAAACCGAGGATAAGAGCGATCGCCCAAAGTAAACGCCACCGTCTCACAAATCGGTGACCCTGCCAAAACATAATCTTCGCTAAACTAGACGTAAGCGATCTAGCTTGAGAGAACGTGCGGCAGTTCAGGAAATCCTAGCAGCAGCAAGCCAGGGCCATTAAGATTCCCCCATTATCATGCCAAGCATAGGTTGGGTTAACGTAAGAAACCTAACAGCAATTGGCCCCACAGCAATCGATTTACGTAAGCGATCGCCCAACATTTGTAAATGGTGGTCGCCTCAATAAAACATGATTTGAATTGTTGAATGCAAGCTGAAAGCGATCGCTTTTGTTGGGTTACGCTAGCGCTAACCCAACCTACGGATTTTGTGGCGATCGCCAACATATTGCGGCCCCCTCCGCTCCCAATTCTGGGGGAACCCAAGCAGAAGCCAGTATTCTCGACGTCACTAGCAGCAAATATTTTCTGCCCAAAATCCGGCTCCCCCAGAATTGGGGGTTGGGGGGCTTCTTCGAGCAGTGCAGCATCAAAGAGATTCACTAGCAAAATCTTCTCCTAACCATCAGGCGACTGATTCTCTAGATTGAAGTAAATTCAGAGGCAATCGCTTTTGTTGGGTTACGCAAGCTCTAGCGCGTGCGCGATCGCGTTGAGCCATATGATAACCCAGCTACAGCCCGCCATCATGTGATTTTTACACCGCGATGCTTTCGAGTCTCGCCCTATTGTCTGCACCGTGGATAACGCCGTTGCAGCTCCAACAACACGATGTTGAGTAATTGCATTAGCTTTGCAGGCGATCGCAACACCATTGCAGCCGCCACAACGCAATGTACAGCGATGAAGCAAGCTTTGCAGGCGATCGCAACACGATTGTAGCGGCAACAACGTAATTTATAACGGTCACATCGTCATCGCAGCGATCGCAATGGTATCGTCGCCACCACCATTGTCATACCTCGTAGGGGCGCGCGGCCGCACGCCCTCCAATTGGCCGCACACCCACCGATCGCCACAATCCATTCCGGTTTGTAGCGATCGCGCTAGCGAAGCCGTAGGCTTCATCGCCATTCGACCATCCGACGTGGGCATATGTTGGCCGGATTGCCTTATGTTGGCCGGACTGCCTGATGTAATGGCGCTTTTGCGGTCTGGCGTGGGCGTACGGCCGTACGCCCCTACGGATGCTGGTACGGGTTGGGTTGGGGTTATTCCTGTTGCCCCTTCAACAAATGTGTGAACGGCTGCATCTGCTCTAATCCCTCCTCACGCCAATCATCGCTCAAATCTCCCTCCTCCAGCGCAAACAACCGCTCCCGGCACAAAATCTGCAGCAAAATCGGCCACCCCCCACTCTGCGCCAGCATCCACGCCACATCTGCCTCCGTAAACGGCAAGGGCGATCGCCCCACCAGCTCCCGCGCCTCGTCTTCTTTGAGCGGTCCCAGGGTTGCCGTGTAGCCAAAAATATTGAAAAACGGCGAGCTGTGCCCCGTATGATGTGCCAGGGTCACCGGATTCTCCGGCGTTGCCAGCACAAAGGCCAAGTTACCGCCCGTCTGCGTCGTGGCCAGCGATCGCAAACTTTCCCAAAACCCATCGTCCAGTTCTGGGCAGCGCTGCAGCCCGACGCCGATCTCATCCACCAGCACCACTGTGGGCCGCGCCACGCTGTTGCTCACCCGCTCCATAAACCGCTCTAGGTCGCAGGGCTCCGGCACAGCTAGATTCATCGCCTCCAGCAAATGCCGCAGCAGCCCCTCCCGCCGCGCCATGCGAGCATCTTGGAAATCTACAAAAATCCAGCGGTAAGCCTCTGGGTGTGGTAGCCAGTCTGCCTTTTGCCCTAGCCTCAGCGCTTCAGCAGGCGCAGTCGTAACGGTGCGTAGGTAGTTCAATAGCGACGTCTTTCCCGATCGCCGCTGACCGATAATAGCCGCGTTCTGCAGCGGATGGGTTTTCAGCAGGTTAAACAGCCGCTTCACCACCCGGCGGCGGCCAAAGAAATGGCGCGGATGGGAAATCGGGGCGCCAGTAATAAAGGGCGAATCATTTCCCCGATATGTCAGCTCATCGTCCTTTGGCGCGGCGCCAGAGCGCAAAGAACGATCTACTTTTTTGACAGCGATTCCAATGCCCGGCGGATGCCCTGCACCGCATTCAAAAACGCCTCATCGCGATCGCTCCACTGCGTTACAGGTTTACCGTCCTCCGGCATCGCTTTCAGCTTGCCAAAGGGGGAATCTTTCCAGTCGCAAGGGCGCAGGATGACGGGAATCACGCGGGCGGTCCCGGCGTCGTGGCGGGCCATGGCCCGCTGCATCTCAATGTCGTAGCAGTAGTCAGACGCCATGAAAGCAGGGCTGATGAGCATCAGAATAATCTGTGCGGATTCCAGCTTTGATTTAATTTGTGCTTCCCACTCTTCTCCTGCCTCCACGGCCCGGTCATACCAGGCAGTGATTTTTCCGCGCCGCCGCAGGCCAGATAAGTGAGTGACTAGCTCCTCCTGCAGCGCGTCGTCCTTGTGGGAGAAGGAAATGAAGATCTCGATGGGGTTATGATCCGGTTTGGGCGTAGCAGATGGAGACATGGGCGAGTCGGCAGCTTATGGCGATCGCCTCAATTATGGCTTACAGAAAGAGGAAGGCCATTACCTAACCGATGGGCAAATTTAGTCGTGCGGGGATGGGACAATGCGCTACGGCTAGACGCGCCCCTAAAGTGCCTGCCGCAAAAATGCGATCGCCTCTCCCCAGCCCTCATCCGTCGCCACCGGGTCGTAGCGATAGCCGTCATCCCGCATAAAGGTGTGCTTCGCCTCGTAAATCAAGGTTTTGTGGCGAGTCCCCGCCGCTTCCAGCGCCCCCAGAATCTTTTCTCGCCCTTCCGGCGGCACATGGGGATCCTGGGTGCCAAATACGGTCATCACCTCGCCCTTAATTTCGCCAATTCGCTCCAGGGTGTCCGCCGTACCGCGCCCCAGCTTACCGCTGTGAATCCCTGTGGGGTAGATGCACACCGCCGCCTTGACTCGGGGCTGCAGCGCCGCCCGAAAGGCTAGATGGCCGCCAATGCAAAAGCCGAAGGCGCCCAGCTTACCAGGGATAACGCTCTCCTCGCTCTCCAGCCACCCCAGCACCGCGTTCGTATCGGCGTCATATTCGGCGATCGCCGTCCGCCGGGCCGCGTCGTTACCCCGCAGCTTGCCAATTTCCGTGGGCTCTAGCACTGTGCCGGCAGGCTCTAGCCGGTGGAAGATTTCCGGGGCGGCCACCACGTAGCCGTAGCCCGCGAGGCGATCGGCCAGCCGGGTGATGGGGCCGCCCAGTTGGTAGATGTCTGAGTAGAAGGCGATGCCGGGGTAGCGGCCTGCGGGTTCAGGGGCTGCGACGTAGACCCGCATGAGGCTGTCGTCTACGGTCAATCCGATGTTGCGCGTTTTGATCTGCATGGGTTAAACCGGGGCGATACTCACGTAAACTCTAAGTCAGAATCATGAACTAAGACACAATGCTCCATCTCTACGGCATTCCCAACTGCGGCACCTGCAAAAAGGCGATCGCCTGGCTTGAGAACAACGACATCCCATACGAGTTTATCAACACCAAGGAGAACCCTCCCAAGCGCGAGCAGGTGCAGCAGTGGGTGACGGATATAGGCTCGAAGCCGATGCGCAACACCTCCGGGCAGGCCTACCGCGCTCTTGGGGAAGCCCGCAATGCTTGGACTGAAGAGCAGTGGGTGGAGGCCTTTGCTGACGACGTGATGCTACTGAAGCGACCGCTGTGGGTGGAGGGCGGGAAGGCGTTGATGGCTGGGTTTAGAGGCAGCGAAGAGAAGATTCGCCAAAGCTTGGGGTTGGGCTAAATCACTGCAGTCGCAGCCGGTAGAATATTGTGTCACCGGGCATACGCGGAAAATGCCCTGGCAGTTCGGCGGCCCCTACCTGCTCGAAGCCGTTTTTCTCGTAGAAGCGGTGCGCCCTTGTAAAGGCCTCAATGGTGCTTAAGTAAACCTCGGCGACGTGCCGCGCTGTGGCCCACTGCCGCAGCGTATCCATAAGCTGCTGACCCACCGCCCTGCCCCGGTAGGGGGCCGCCACAAACATCTTGCGCAGGGCTAAATGCCCGTGGCCGATGTCGATTGCCCCCACGGTGCCCACGACTTCATCTGCCGCGATCGCCACCCAAAAGTTACCATTTCCCCGCTGATATACCGCCGGAATTTGCAGCAGGTCGGGCTGGTCCGCCAGGGTGATGGATGAACCAAACTCTTCTCGTTGGATCGGTAGAATTAGGTCGATAACAGAGGTCTGGTGGGCAGGCTTATAGGTCGTAATCTGCATGAAATGCTTCAGATCAAGCTTAGCTTCGGCTAATAATTAGCACATCAAACTCACCTACTGTAGGAAGTATGGTTTTTCTATAGAAAAACTGTGCCGAACATGTCTTGCCACAAAGCTGCCTATGAAACTCCCCGTTCAGTCCGGTCGACTCTATCTCATGCTGGCCATCATTATCTTTGGGGCGGCCAACGCCATCACGCGCAGGCTGACCGAGCTGGGCGCTGAAAACCTCATCGGCGATCGCAACCCGATTTCCTTTTGCAACGTCCTGTTTGTGGGCAACCTGTGCGCCCTGCTGCTGCTCATTCCGCTCTATCAGCACCAGTGGCGGCCCCACATTCTGAGGCAAATCACGGCTAAGCAATGGGCAACAATGTCTCTGGTGGCGGCTTTAGGTGCCGCCGTGGTGCCCATGCTGATCTTCTCAGCCCTGGAGATTACTGCGGTCAACAATGTGGTGCTGATTGGGCAGATTGATACCCCGCTGGTGCTGGCCCTGTCGGTGCTGCTGCTGGGCGATCGCGTCAACGCCTGGGTGGTGGCAGGGGCGGTTGTGTCGTTTGTGGGGGTGATATTGACGGTGGTGCTGCAGCCGCCGGACAGCGATATGGTCTCCATGGGAATGGGGCTGGAAATTGGCCGGGGGGAACTCTACACGGTCATTGGCGCTGTGTTTAAAGCTATCTCCAATCTGATCAGTAAGGTCAGTCTGAAAGAAGTGCCCCTCGGCGTGTTCAGCATCTTTAGAATGGCGGTGGGCACGGTATTTTTCTTTGTTGCGGCGCTGGTCATGTTTGAGCCCGGTCACTTTATGGATGTGACTTCTGAGTTCCTCTGGCGCTGGATGCTGATTTACAGCGCGGTCATTGTGGTAGGGGGGCAGCTTTTCTGGTTCAGCGGGCTGAAGCAGAGCACGGCCAGCGAGATTTCTTTGGCGACTGCGTTTACCCCCATTGCGGGGGTGCTGGCCGCCTACCTGATCTTGGGCGAGGCGCCAACGCTGGCTCAGTATATCGGTGGCGGGGTGATTGTGGCCGGTATTGTGCTCAATCAAATCGGGGTGCAGCGGCTCAACCGGACGGTGCCGGAGCAGCGCCCGGCTGCGCCAGAGATGGCCGAGGCGGTAGGGTTCAAAGGCGTTTAGCCATAGCTAGGGGAAAAGCGATCGCACCCGGTCACGGGGGAATTGGATTGCCCCTGCAGCGGGCAGTCGTGGCAACTGCAGATGGCGCAGTTGATGGGGTTGGCCAGCGTTACCACCGGATAAAGGCTAATGTTTTGCCGAATGAAGCCCTCGATTTCGGTAGCCTTGAGGAGCTGGCTGATGAGGACGATGCGCTGAATGCCCAGCCGCTGACGGAGCCGGTTGATGCGGACCAGGGTTTGGCCAAAAGGCTGGGGCTCGTTTTGAATTACCACTAAGGCATGCTGGGTCTGGCTGTGGAAGCAGGGCGGGGGCTCTTGCTCAAAGTAGTCTTTATATTGCAGGGTCACGGTGCCGTCATCGTAGCGGCGGCAGCGGATGTAGCGCTGGAAGGGCAGCGAAGACTGGGAGGCGTACCACCAGGACTTGTGCCAAGCCTGCTGCGGCAGCTTGAGAATAGCTTGAACTTGTTCTGTGGGGATTTGAGTCTGACTTAGCATCAGCGCTGCCCGTTCGTGGGTCACCTCCCGCGCTAGGGTCGCTAGGGGCGTTTCGTAACGATGGCGCAGCCGCGAGCGGTGGCGATGCTCAGCAAAGGCATCCACCGGGGGCTTGAA
>JBHJHJ010000162.1:0-29090 GCA_050330955.1 Elainellaceae cyanobacterium
GATGATCCGCCAGTCGATTGGCGTCGCCGCTAGGTTTTCAAACTGGGCAGAGTCAGCGACGCGTCTCTGTCGGTTGACTGCCTCTAATTCCGACTCGTCACGGTAGAGGTAGCCTAGAACTTGCCCAGTCCAAGCGTGCAGTTTCTCTACTGTGTCGATGTCTGGTGGAATGTCTGCGAGCTGCAGTGCTGTCATGGTGTGAACCTCGTTTCGTTGGGTGTGCTTAAGGGTTCCCGTGATGGCCTAGCGACCATAGCGCCAGCGAGCGCGATAGCCGCGGTTGTCGATGTGGGTGAAGGTGCTAGCGCTGGCTAGGCCGCCCTTACTGCCCCACCAGGGGTCTAGCCTGCGCTGAACCTCTGATGGGGACACGCCGGAAATCTTGAAGTCCACAGCTCCCCCGGTGAGGTGTCGTGACTTGCGCGCACCACCGACGCGGCGGTTTGTTGTTGGGTCTCGGTACCAGCTCGTAACAAGGATGGGGCGATCGCCAAACATTGCTCGAACATCCTGAATGACCTCGGCAATTCGCAGCACCTCGGCAACGATGTTTTTGGTCTGGGGCATCCGTTGACCGTTTTTAGTGGCCTCTGCCCAAGTGAAGGAGCCACCTTCGACGATGGGATCATTTAAGTAAAACCGGCTCTTATACCCAGGCAGGGTAAACGATGCCCCTCGCTGCTCTTCTGCGGCAGCGGGGCCTGTTGAGCCTTCGTCGCCTTCTACAGTGCAGTGCTCTGGCCAGACAAACCAGAGATCGCGTCCCTGGATTGGAGTCGCGAGGGTCACTTTGATGTGTCCCTCTGGACCATCGTCGTAATCCTTCAGCTCTAGGCTGGCTCCAGCCGCTACAGAGTGACAAATATCTGGATTGAGCGTGCGGGAGTCCATCGGGAATGGCTTTAGCACGCTGGCCTTTTGGAAAGTGATTTTGGGGTTCATAGGTAGCCTCTCTATCGTTCTTCCTAAAGGTGCCCGCAGAGAGACAGAGCGTGCCCTTTCGGGCTATATTCCGGGCAAAACGAATCCCTAAAAGGCCATAAACCAATTAGGGAAAGAGATTTGAGGTTCTATGATGAGGATTCGAAATCCGTTATGGGGTCAAACCCATCGGGGGTTCGAATCCCCCCCTCTCCGTTTAGATCGATTAGATCGATACCACTGGCAAATCGAGAAAATAATTTAGTAGGTGCATGCCATGCCATGCCCAGACTTGACCTGTAATCGGTGCGGGGAGCATCTCGCCCCGAAAGTCTAGAAACTGCACGAGCAGCAGGTAGGCGATGCTTAGGAGTAGAGCGATCGCCCCAGTAATAATAGCGACGATTTTTGAACGATCCATAGTGGTCTAGTTGGCAGCGGTTGATAGCGGAACTTGGCGCAGCAGCGCGGACTGACTCTAGTCTATCTCGAGCAACCCCGCTGCCCAAAAAGCGCAAAAAACGCTAAGATTCCTCACGATGCATCACATTGGCTTACGCTATGGCAGCGCCGCCTGCAGCTTCGCCCGCTTCCCCCGTTGTTCAAGCCCACGATCTCAGAAAGGTCTATCGAACCGGCTTTTGGCTCAACAAGCGAAAGGTGACCCTGCAGCACTGCTCGCTGCAGATTCAGGCTGGGGAGACCTTTGGCCTGCTGGGGCCTAATGGCGCTGGCAAAACCACGCTGCTGAAGATTTTGCTGGGTATTATTCGCCCTACTGCCGGACAGGGGACGCTGCTGGGCCAGCCTTTGGGCGATCGCCCTACGAAGCAGCGGGTGGGCTACCTGCCAGAGAACCCCTACTTCTACGACTTTTTAACCGGCTGGGAATTTTTGCACTATGCTGCCGGGCTGTTTCAGATTCCCCGCGCCCAGCAGCGGCAGCGCATCCTCGATTTGCTGCACCAGGTCGGGCTAGACCCGCAGGTTGCCCGCAATACCCCCATGGGTCAGTACTCCAAGGGAATGCTGCAGCGGGTGGGCATGGCCCAGGCGTTAATTAACGACCCCGAGGTGGTGTTTTTAGACGAACCCATGTCAGGGCTAGACCCTCTGGGTCGCTATCAGATGCGCCGGCTCATTGCCGATCTCAAGTCCCAAGGCAAGACGGTGTTTTTCAACAGTCACGTTCTTTCCGACGTGGAGCAGATTTGCGATCGCGTCGGCATTTTGCGGCAGGGGGAGCTGGTGCGCTGCGGCACCATAGCTGAGCTGCTGGGTTCGGCTCACCGCTATAGGGTGGTGCTAGAGAGTATAGATCCTAAAGGCGCAGGCAAAGCAGCGCTGGGGCATCATATTCCCAACCTGGAACTCTCTGACGCTGCAGCGCCAACTGGCCAGTGGCGAGGCTACACCACGGCAGCGCCCCAAACCTGGATGGCCCAACTGCCTGAAGATGTGCGCGTGGTGCAGGTGGTGCTAGAGCGTCCCACCTTGGAAGAATTTTTCATTCAGCAACTGGGTTCGCCGTAGCTGTTGACTTTCAACTAGCCCAAAACCACGCCCTGCCGTGGTGGCACCGTTACCGTCAGGGTGTCCCCTTGCCAGGTGACCTCGCCCCCGCCGTATAGAATTTGCTCGGGCTTGGCTTGGGTGAGTGCCTCATTTTGTAGGGTGAGCGTTGTGCTCTCATCCCCCGCATTGACGGCCACTATAACCAAATCATCGTCGAGCTGGCGGGAGAAGGCATACGCTAGGCCCTCGGTTGCCAGCACCTCGTATGCCCCCGTACGCAGGGCCGGATGGGCGTGGCGGAGGGCAATCAGCCGCCTGTGCATGTCGAGCACATCTTGATCCCAGTCTGCTTCCGCCGGGAAGGTGCGGCGGCAGTCTGGGTCGCGGGCGCCGGGCAGGCCCACCTCGTCGCCGTAGTAAACGCAGGGCGCACCGGGAAATGTCATCAGCAGGAGGGTGGCCAGCCTGACGGTTTGACGGGCTTCGCCTGCGGTTTTAGCGTCAAAAGATTCGCCCCCCGCAATGGAGAGTAATCGGGCCGTGTCGTGGCTGTCGAGCAAATTGAGCTGGGTTAGCTGAATTTCCCAGGGGTAGAGGCCTAGCAGGGACTGAATTTTATCGGCGTAGCCGCTGGCGTCGAGGGCGGGGTAGGGGTAGTAGCTCATTCCGTCGACCTGGTCGCAGATGACGCGATCGCCCGCTGTGAACGCAATAGTGGGTGCCGTAAACAGGTAGTTCATCACCCCGTCGAACTGGGTGCCGTCCAGCCACTCGCGGGAATCGGTCCAAACCTCTCCCACAATGTAGGCTTCGGGGTTCACCGCCTTGACGCGATCGCGGAAGGTCTGCCAAAAGCCCGGCGCTTTCACCTCGAATGGCACGTCCAGCCGCCACCCGTCAATGCCAAACTTGAGCCAATACTCTGCCACCTCCATGATGTATTCCTTCACCTCAGGGTTGGTGTGGTTGAACTGAGGCAGGGCACGATTGTCCACCCAGCTGCGGTAGTTGGCGGGCAGCTTGCCGTCATAGGCCGACAGAGGCCAGGCATCTACGCTAAACCAGTCCAGCCAGGGGGAAAAGGGACCATTCTCCAGAATGTCGTTGAAGTAGAAAAAGCCGCGGCTGGCGTGGTTGAAGACGCCATCTAGGACAATGCGCATGTCCCGGTCGTGGGCCGCCTGAAGCAGGTCTTTGAGGGCCTGGTTGCCCCCGAGCAGCGGATCCACTTGGTAGTAGTCGTGGGTGTGGTAGCGATGGTTGCTCGTAGACTGAAAAACAGGGGTGAAGTAGATGGCAGTGAAGCCCAAGTCTTTGAGGTAGTCGAGGTGGTCGATGACGCCCCAAAGGTCGCCCCCTTTGTAGCCCTGGGCCGTAGGCGGAGCATCCCAAGGCTCCAGGGGAACGCGCATCGGCGTGGGTTTGCTGCGCTGGCTTTTAGCAAAGCGATCGGGAAAAATTTGGTAAAAAACAGCGTGCTTAACCCAGTCGGGTGTCTGAACTTGCATAGCCTAAATATGTGGGGGCGTCATGGCATACGGTAGTGACTTCACTATATTTTGTCACGGTCCGTTTGATAGACTTTCATCAATGTGCTTATCCATCTAAGCAAAAATTCTCAGCATACAGGCCGGGACAATCACATCAATAGGGAAGGGCAAAACATGAAGCGTCGACAGTTCGTAACTGGTGCAGCGTTAGGGGCCACAACCGCGATTACCGTTGCAGCCTGCAGCGGAGATAGTGCCAGTGAAAGTGCTAGCGATAGCGGAGAGCAGAGCGCAAGTCCAACGGTCCAGACGGATGACGCTCCTACTGTTGAATGGCGAATGGCGTCGAGCTACACCCCTAGCCTAGATACGGTTTATGGCGGTAGTGAGGTGTTTATAGAACGGGTCAAAGCGTTGACCGACGGTAGGTTCACCATCGACATCTTTGCCTCAGGTGAGCTAGTTCCGGGTCTAGAGGTGCTCGATGCTGTTCAGCAGGGCACGGTGCAGGCGGGCCACACCAACTCTTACTACTATCGCGGCAAAAATGAGGCGCTGGCCTTTGATACGGCGGTTCCGTTTGGGCTCAACTATCGTCAGCAGACGGCTTGGCTCTATGAGGGGGGCGGTTTAGACTTGGTGCACGAGCTATTGTCAGACTTCAACATCATTAGCTTCCCTGGCGGCAACACGGGCACCCAGATGGGGGGGTGGTGGAATAAGGAAATCAACACGCCAGCAGACTTCCAGGGGCTGAATATGCGAATTCCTGGATTGGGGGGCGAGGTGATGAAGCGCCTAGGGGTCAACGTACAGAACCTAGCGGGCGGAGAAATTTTTCAGGCGCTGCAGCTCGGCACCATCGATGCGGCTGAGTTTGTGGGCCCTTACGACGATGAGAAACTCGGTCTGCAAAAGGCTGCAACCAACTACTATTATCCGGGCTGGTGGGAGCCCGCGTCCCAGTATTCGTTCTATTTCAACTTAGACGAGTGGAACAAGCTGCCGGCGACCTATCAGGAGATTCTGAAGACGGCTGCCGCTGAGACCCACGCCACCATCATGGCCCGCTATGACGCCCGCAATCCGGGGGCGCTGGCAAAGCTGCTCGACCAGGGGGTAGAGCTGAAGCGCTTCCCTAACGAAGTGATGGCTCCGGCGCGGGAGGCTGCCTTTGAGCTTTACGAAGAGCTGGCCTCTGGCGACTCGGCCTACAACAAGATTTACTCGGCTTGGAAGCAGTTTCGCGAGCAGTCGAACCAGTGGTTTTCAAGCTCTGAGCTGGGCTTCACCGACTTTGCCTTTAGCCAAAATCAGTAGGGAGATAATCGCATCGATCAGCATTATGAAAGCATTACGATTTGTAGCGTTATCGGCTGTAGTCGAAGGCTTTATTTCTGTGGGTGGATGATTGGCCCAGGATTTGTCGATATTCTGCTGACGGCTTGAGTAACACGTTACGCAAAGGACAGACTTCACAATGTTAAACTTGCTTATCTGGATTATTGTTGGCATCATTGTTGGCGCGATCGCTAAGGCGATTTATCCTGGTCACCAGGGTGGCGGCATTCTAGGCTCCCTAATACTCGGTATCATCGGTTCCTTTATCGGTGGTTTCCTCGCTAACTTATTTACGACAGGAACGCTTGCCCTAGCCTCGTCAGGCTTCAGCCTTCTGGGAATAATTCTTGCCATTATTGGTTCCCTAATCGCTATTTTCGTCTGGCAGCAAATCACAAAGCGCGCTTAATTTTCACAGGATTATATCTTGTCTGTAAGGCAAGATTTTCTGCCATAATTGGCACTAAATAGTAGAAGGTGGGTAGCTTAAAAGCTACCCATTTTTTTATTCTCTTCACCCTATACCCTTAAGCAACCGAACCAAGGCAACATGCTTAGCCTATGTAAAAAGGAGAGCTGGATGTACCAGCTCTCCTGAAGCGAAAACGAATTGAGGCTTATTAAGCGCTTCCTAGCTCATAACTTGTGGCCTCTTACTTATGCCTCAACCGAAGCACCAGTAGACGTCGTAGAGCTCACCGTTCCGGCAACGCCACTCGCATCCTTTACAAATCCGCTGTAGGCTTCCATACCGTGCTCGGCAATGTCGAGACCAATCAACTCGTCCTCTTCGGAGACGCGAATGCCAACAGTGGCCTTCAAAATGCCCCAGAAGATAGCCGAAGCGACCACGGTGAACAGACCGATAGCGACAATGCCCAGAAGCTGAGCGCCCAGCTGACCAATGCCACCACCGTAGAAGAGACCGCTTTCAGTATTGAATAGGCCAACGGCAAGGGTTCCCCAAATGCCGCAGACTAGGTGAACTGAGACGGCACCGACGGGGTCGTCGACTTTGATGCTGTCGAAGAACAGTACGGAGAAGACCACAATGATGCCTGCAACTAGACCAATAATCACTGCACCTAGGTAATCGACGCCGGCACAGCCAGCAGTAATACCCACAAGACCCGCCAGAATACCGTTGATGATCATCGAGAGGTCAGGCTTGCCCGAGGTCACCCAGGAGGTTGCAGTGGCCGCGACAGCGCCTGCCGCTGCCGCCAGGTTGGTGGTAACTGCAATAAAGGGTACATTTTCGCTAGCCGCCAGCTCAGAACCAGGGTTGAAGCCGAACCAGCCAATCCACAGAATGAGACAGCCTAGCATCGCCAGGCTAAGGTTGTGTCCAGGCAGGGCTGCGGGCTGGCCCTCTTGATATTTGCCGATACGGGGGCCAAGGAAGACAGCGCCCACCAGAGCGGCCCAGCCACCTACGGAGTGAACCACAGTAGAACCGGCAAAGTCGGAGAATCCCGCTGCGCCGAGCCAGCCGGCACCACTCCAGACCCAGTGGCCGGTAATGGGGTAAGAAATACCCGTTAGCAGCAGGCTAAAGATAATGAAAGCAATAAAGTGGATGCGCTCCGCAACGGCACCCGACACAATCGTCGCAGCCGTTGCCGCAAAAGCCGCCTGGAAGAAAAACGATACCGATACCGGCAATCCTGCAGGGAAGGGATCGAGACCGTAGGTGCCTGGCTCCCCCGTCAAGAACCAGCCGCCGCCACCGATAAGCGGCGAACTGCCGCCAAACATGATGGAGAAGCCGATCGCCCAAAAGGCGAGGGTGGCTAATGCAAACACGATCAGGTTCTTTGACAGAATATTGACGGCATTCTTCTGACGACAGAAGCCTGTCTCGAGCATGCCGAAGCCCGCATTCATGAAGATCACTAGAACCGCTGCCACCGTAATCCAGATGGCATCTAGAATTCCTTTGATTTCTTCAGGGGTGATTGGCTCCTCTTGTGCAGAGGCAGAGAGGCCCCAAACCCCAACAATGAGCGCCGTCAGCGGTAAGCACACCAGCCAGCGACGAGATGATCTTGATAGAGGAGCGGCGCTTGCGATCGCTCTGAACGCCTTTTCTGGTGTAGACCAGGCGGCGATACCGCGCCGAGAGGCCCGATATCGACTTCTTTTTTTGAGTACCACGTTAGACATTTTGACTAGCCTAAAAATCCAACAACACACACGCGCTTCCGAAGAAGCAACAGTGCGACCCGCTGTCTCGACAGTGAGGTCCTTGTAGACCGCCACACTTTGCTGAGACGTACCTTGTACCCAGCTTCAGTGCTTCAAGCTGTAATCCAGCCCTTCACAGCCTGCTGCTTGAAGCAATTGCTATCAAACAATAGGCGTGAAGAGCAGCCACAAACTGAGACGCAATCGGGATCAGCACCGGTTCATCGATTGCACCAGGTATACGGCGAGCGTTCTGTAGTCCAAGATACAATTCAGTTCGCGCCGGGCGAGATTGTTACGTTTATTTAGCGATCGCTTTACCCTAAAAATTCTATGGCGTTAGTCACCTTGCCTTAGCACACTTTCCATTGTGTAGTAGGAGCATTTTGAAGCTAAGCACTCTCCTTTGCACAAGCGTTTGGAATCAGGGCTAGGGGGATCACGAAGTTTTACAGCCTGTGGTGAAATCGGGGCATCCAATGGCGTCTTCTGATAAGGCCACTGAAGGCCGAACAGAACACTTTAGGTAGTAGCTATTGGTGAAGAACTGACAGCGCGCACAGGGGATTTCGTGCATCCTTTGCGCACGCTCAAAGCTGTCGCGGCAGATGGTCCAGAGACTCCAGGCCGTTAAACCGACGGTTCCCCAGGCCACTAAGCTGCAGATAGGAGCAAATAATCTAGCCATTGGCTCTCTTGTATGTAGGCTTTCTTCTAAATGGGGTTATGCCGAATTAATCAGGCAGGTGATGCGTTGCGTTAAACCCGTGGGGCGATCGCCATACTTTTACGCTGCCATGCTTTTAAAAGGGTAGCGACATCGCGTATCGAGGAGGCCGTTTGTAACGCTAAGTCGTGTAACGTTTTGTAGCGTTGGCCACTTTAATATTGCGTTAGTTCAGGCGCCATTGTAGCGACAGCTCTACCTTTAAACCTGCGCTGTGCAGAAGGTTGGGGGGTCTGCCTTAACAAAGAGCTAAATTCCGACTGGAAAACCGGGGATTATGGCATGATGGGACGTAGATACGCGGTCAAAATGATTGCCCTAGATACTAATCCTGAACAAAAGAAGGAGAATTCACTTATGGCATTGCAATTGGGTGATACTGTTCCCAACTTCCAGCAGAGCACCAGCGAAGGGAACATTGATTTCTACAAGTGGGCTGGCGATAGCTGGGTGGTCCTGTTTTCACACCCTGCAGACTACACCCCCGTTTGCACGACCGAGCTGGGTGAAGTTGCAAAGCTGAAGCCTGAGTTTGATAAGCGCAACACAAAGGTAATTGCGCTCAGCGTTGACGACGCCGACTCTCATTCCGGCTGGATTGGCGACATCAACGAGACCCAAGGCACGACCGTTAACTATCCCATCATTGCTGACGCAGATAAGAAGGTTTCTGATCTGTACGGCATGATTCATCCCAACGCTAACGCTAAGGTTACGGTGCGCACTGTGTTTGTCATCGATCCTCAGAAAAAGGTTCGTCTGACGATTACCTATCCTCCCAGCACAGGCCGGAACTTTGAGGAGATTTTGCGGGTAATTGATTCGCTCCAGCTGACTGACAATTACAAAGTTGCGACACCCGTAAATTGGAAAGATGGCGAAGACTGCGTCATTGTGCCCTCCATCAAGGATGAGACGGAGCTGAAGGAGCGCTTTCCTAAAGGCTACACCGAGGTTAAGCCTTACCTGCGGATGACTCCTCAGCCCAATAAATAGGGCAATTAGAGGCTGCTTTATATGAAGAGGCTCGCAAAACCGTTTTCTGCGAGCCTCTTCCATGTGCTGAGGGAGATTTTTAGCTCACTTAAGCTGCTGGTAGCGCCTGCTCCAACGGCTTCCAGGAAAATTCGCGATCGCCACCCATCTCGATGGCAACCTTAATGCGGGGCTCGCTGCTGGGCAGCTGGGCCAAAAACGCCAGCTCTTGCTTCGCAAGAATATTGCCCTCCAGTAGCCACAACACCAATCCCTTGGATTTCGACGGCAGTTGCTCAAGCCGGTAGCGAGCAATGGGCGGAATATAGTAGCGATAGCCGACCGCACCATCGGTGCCAATATCTTTTTTGCCGAGGTGAGGGGGGCGGATGCCGTGTACATCAAGAAGATATGCGGCGGGGTCGCCCAGCCCACGCGCGGGCATGACCATCACGTCATAGCCCGCTCCTCTAACCCTGCGCTGATAGCGTCCCTCGTGACCGCCTTCTAGGGGCATGTAGACCGCCAAAGCACCTGCATTCAACAGGTCACCCATAAATTTCTTACCGCTAATGAGCAGTGCCATCTGCCTATATTCCCCTTACCTAGTGGTCCAGATCAATGCTAATCCTACTGTGACTTACTCATGCCGCGGACGCAAGACCTAAACACGGGGTCTTGCATCCACGACAGCGGAACTGGGCTGATTGGCTGATTGGGGCATGAGCGACCCAAGATTCAATCAATTTGGCTCGGAAGAGTAGACATCCTAAATTTGATCGCGTATGATTAGAAACTGGATTGGGAAAACGCCGCGGCCCAAAGGTGCTGCGATTGCAGTTTAATGCTGCAAGTTTCTTGCTAGAGCACTTTTGGCTCAAAGGCAAGACCGAGCCTGCCTCTGAAAAAGTAGCGCGTTTTACTAAACCATAGTCTCAACTGGGAAATTAGTGTGCTACACTAATGAACCTGTCACGGGCTTGAATGATTCCCGCAAGAGAGTCGAATCCCGTAATAAGAGGATCGAATGGCCACAGCGGATACTGTAGAGTCTTTAGGCTAACTACAAGTCCCGGCTATCCATCTGTGTTTTGTCACCTCAATTCGGAGATAAGGGCGTTTTAGGTAGGCTTACAGCTTGCTCTAATCGACCTGGTTTTTCCGGCGACGATACTTAGCCGCTCAAGCTTTGCTCTGGTTTGCGATCGCGCAATTACCCTGCGGAGCCTTGCTTGGTGCTGGCGAAGTATTGCGCACAACGTATAGCTCTTTAGGGAGGCCTGTTCGCTATGGCTGTCGGTATTCTTGGCACAAAACTCGGCATGACCCAGGTCTTTGATGACCAGGGCCGCGCTATTCCGGTTACTGTTGTTCAGGCAGGGCCCTGTACTGTAACGCAGGTGAAGTCCAACGAGACGGACGGCTACACCGCTGTTCAAGTAGGCTACGGTGAAGCACCAGAAAAAGCGCTCAACAGGCCGCGGTTAGGGCACCTTAAAAAATCCGGAGCCTCTCCTGTACGGCATTTGCGAGAATATCGTACGCCAGATGTGGGCTCGTTTGAGCTGGGTCAGCAGATCACAGTGGAGACCTTTGAAGCGGGTCAGCTTGTGGACGTCATCGGTACCAGCATTGGTAAAGGCTTCGCTGGCTACCAAAAGCGCCACAATTTCCACCGAGGCCCCATGTCCCACGGCTCCAAGAATCACCGACTACCGGGTTCAATTGGTGCAGGTACAACGCCGGGACGAATTTATCCGGGCAAGCACATGGCCGGGCGTATGGGAGGCGAGCGCGTTACCGTGCGTAAGCTCCCCATCGTCCAGATAGACAGCGATCGCAATCTCCTATTGATTAAGGGCGCTGTTCCAGGCAAGCCTGGCACCTTTTTGGATATTCGTCCGACCCGAAAGTGGTAGGCGAATCGCGGACTCAGCTGCGGTACATGACTAGCGACAAGGTGAAAGAGGGAAGATGGTAGACTGCGTTATTCAAAATTGGCAAGGTGAGGAGGCGGGCAGCGCTTCGGTGGACTTGGCGATCGCCAGTAGCGAAACCGCAGGACACATCGTTCACCGAGCCCTGGTACGACAGATGGCGAATGCCCGCCAGGGCACGGCCTCTGCAAAGACGCGGGCTGAAGTGCGCGGCGGCGGCAGGAAGCCCTGGCGCCAAAAGGGCACGGGCCGAGCTCGGGCTGGGTCAAGCCGCTCGCCCCTATGGAAAGGTGGTGGCGTAATCTTCGGCCCCAAGCCCAGGGATTATAGCCAGAAGATGAATCGCAAAGAGCGGCGGCTGGCGTTGAGAACTGCGTTTCAAAGCCGCACCGACAGCTTGAGTGTGGTTGAAGATTTTGCTGAACAGCTCACCCGTCCGAAGACCAAGGAATTTGTCTCAGCTTTGACGCGCTGGGGCGTTGATGCAGGTGAGAAGGTGCTGTTGATTGTGTCGGGTAAGGACGAAAATGTCTATCTCTCTGCCCGCAATGTCCCCACCGTGAAGCTAATTCTAGCGGACAACCTCAACATCCGTGACCTGCTGGCTGCTGACCGCGTAGTGGTTACGGCATCGGCATTAGAGCGAGTGAAGGAGAACTACAGTGCCTAAATTTAGCGATCGCGACCTGCCCGACCTGATTCGGCGCCCCTTGGTGACTGAAAAAGCGACGATTGCTCTTGAGGACAACAAGTATCTGTTTGAGGTCGATCCAAGAGCTTCAAAGTCTGACATTAGGGCAGCGATTGAGTCTCTCTTTGACGTCACCGTCATTAAGATCAACACTCAAAATCCGCCCTACAAGACTCGCCGCATGGGCCGTTTTATAGGACGCAAGCCCCACTATAAAAAGGCCACGGTCACCCTTGCGCCGGGAGATTCAATCATGCTCTTCCCCGACGTTTAAACGCTTACGTAACGTCTTTCAAGACTCACTCATCCAGCAGTCCAGTCACCAACGGTAATCATGGGAATTCGATCCTTCCGACCCTATACCCCAGGAACGCGAGAGCGCGTAATTTCAGACTTTTCTGAGATTACCCGCAGCAAACCAGAGAAGTCTCTGGTGAAGCGTGTACACCGAGCCAAGGGCCGCAACAACCGAGGCGTCATCACCTGTCGGCATCGGGGCGGCGGCCACAAGCGGCTTTACCGTATGGTCGATTTTCGGCGGAATAAGCACGGCATTGCGGCCGAAGTGGTTTCGGTTGAGTACGATCCCAACCGCAACGCCCGCATCTCTCTAGTTCAGTACGAGGACGGCGAGAAGCGCTATATTCTTCATCCCGAGAACCTGGCGGTAGGGACAACCATTATTTCAGGTCCCAATGCGCCGTTTGAGGTCGGCAACGCGCTTCCTTTAGGCAACATTCCCCTGGGCACGCTAGTCCACAATGTGGAACTTTACCCCGGTCGGGGAGGGCAAATTGTGCGCGCGGCGGGAACCTCGGCACAGGTCGTCGCGAAGGAAGGAGACCTAGTGACCCTGAAGATGCCTTCATCTGAGGTGCGTCTGGTGCGGCGAGAATGCTACGCCACTATTGGCTCTGTGGGCAACTCAGAGATGCGCAACATGAGCTTGGGTAAAGCGGGCCGTAAGCGCTGGCTGGGCCGCAGGCCCGAAGTTCGCGGTAGCGTGATGAACCCGGTGGATCACCCCCATGGCGGCGGCGAGGGCCGAGCCCCCATTGGTCGTAGCCAACCTGTAACGCCATGGGGTAAGCCTGCGCTGGGCAAGAAAACGCGCAAAAAGAAGAAGCAGAGCAACGCGATGATTGTCCGCCGCCGTCGCCGCTCCTCTAAGCGGGGCCGAGGCGGTCGTAACGCTTAACTGCCGATAACTGCTGCCTAGCTAATTACTCTGGAGTTTTTTATCTGAGGTCTACGCTATGTCTCGCTCCCTAAAAAAAGGTCCATTTATTGCTGACCATCTGCTCAGCAAGATTGAAGCGCTTAACGCTAAAGGCGATAAGCAGGTGATCAAAACCTGGTCTCGAGCCTCTACAATTTTGCCCCAGATGATTGGCCACACCATTGCGGTTCATAACGGTCGCCAGCACGTTCCCGTGTTTATTACCGAACAGATGGTGGGACATAAGCTAGGGGAGTTTGCGCCGACGCGGACATTTCGAGGCCACGCCAAAAGCGACAAGAAAGCGCGGCGCTAACCATAGCAGCCGGCACCGGATAAGCACCTAACGAATGGGCTAGACCAATAGGAGAAAGTTATGGCTGTAGGGACAAATGACGTAAAAGCGATCGCCCGGTACATCCGGATGTCGCCCCATAAGGTGCGCCGGGTCCTCGATCAAATCCGAGGGCGGAGCTACCGGGAGGCGCTGATCATTCTGGAATTTATGCCGTATAGGGCGTGCGAGCCCATACTCAAGGTTTTGCGCTCAGCCGTTGCCAATGCTGAGAACAATGAGGGCTACGATCCCCGGACGCTGGTAATTAGCCAAGCGTTCGCTGACCAGGGCCCTGTGCTCAAGCGCTATCGGCCTCGCGCTCAGGGCCGAGCTTATCAAATTCGTAAGCCGACGTGCCATATCACCATTGCAGTGGCCCCCGACGAAGACGAGTAATGTCGGAATCGTGCCTGATTTCATCCGACGTTCAAGGCGCGAAAGAAAAGCCGAAAGGCTGATATAGATATACCGAACCCTTAGCCAGACCCTAGCCATCGAACGAGAGAGCACACTGTGGGACAGAAAATTCACCCAATCGGATTCCGCCTCGGCATTACTCAAGAGCACCGCTCAAAGTGGTTCGCCGACTCCAGCCGCTATCCTGAGCTGCTGCAGGAAGACCACAAGATTCGCCAGTACATTCAAAACACAAACCCTTTCTCCAATGCGGGAATCTCTGAGGTCTACATCGAGCGTAAGGCCGATCAGATTGACCTAGAGATTCGCACCGCACGACCGGGCGTGATTGTGGGGCGGGGCGGCTCTGGCATTGATCAGCTTCGCACCGGTCTGCAGCAAGAGCTAGGGGATAGCAATCGTCAGATTCGCATCAACGTGGTTGAGGTGGCTCGGGTCGATGCGGACGCTGCGCTGATTGCGGAATATATCATTCAGCAGCTGGAGCGCCGGGTTTCCTTTCGTCGGGTCATTCGTCAGGTAATTCAGCGAGCAGAGCGTGCCGGTGTTGAGGGCATCAAGATTCAGATTGGAGGGCGGCTGAATGGCGCAGAGATTGCCCGTACAGAGTACACCCGCGAGGGCAAAGTTCCCCTCCACACGCTGCGGGCTGACATCGACTACTCGTATAAAACGGCTCAAACCATCTACGGCGTAATCGGCGTTAAAGTCTGGGTGTTTAAGGGCGAGATTGTTCCCGGTCAGGAGGCCACTAGCGCTTCTTCTGAGGCTCAGCCCAGACGGCGGCAACAGCGGCGGCGACAGCAGTTTGAGGATCGCTCTAACGAGGGCTAAAGCAGTTGGCTAACCCCAATAGCCCAAACATCCCATAGCCCAAACATCCAGTAGCTCAAGGATTAACCCATGCTCAGCCCTAAACGCACAAAATTTCGTAAGCAGCACCGTGGTCGCATGCGCGGCATGGCGAGTCGCGGCAACGAACTCAATTTCGGAGACTTTGCCCTACAGGCGCTCGAACCCTCCTGGATTACCTCTCGGCAGATTGAGGCCGCTCGTCGCGCCATGACCCGCTATATCCGACGGGGCGGAAAAATCTGGATTCGCGTTTTTCCGGACAAGCCTGTAACCATGCGTCCTGCCGAGACGCGGATGGGTTCAGGTAAGGGAAACCCCGAATTTTGGGTGGCTGTGGTAAAGCCGGGTCGAATTATGTTCGAGATTGCTGGCGTTCCAGAGCCTGTGGCGAAAGAGGCGATGCGCCTTGCAGCGTTCAAGCTTCCCATTAAAACGAAGTTCATTGCCCGGGAATCGACTGAGGAGTCATAGATGCCGTTATCCAAAATTAGCGAGGTCCGTGAGCTGACGGATCAGGAAATTGGGGATGAGATCCTATCAGTTAAAAAGCAGCTATTCGATCTGCGGTTCCAGAAGGGAACGCGTCGCTTAGAGCAGCCGCATCAGTTCAAGCACCTGCGGCATCGCCTAGCTCAGCTGATGACGGTTGAGCAAGAGCGGCTCACTGCTGAGGTCGACTTGGCCGGAATCGATTTAGTTGAGTCTACGGAAGAGGCAGAGGAGGATTAAGCGATGGCAGTCAAAGAACGCATTGGCGTTGTGGTCAGCGACAAGATGGACAAAACCGTTGTGGTGGCCGTTGAGATGCGATCGCCCCACCCGAAATACGGCAAGATCATGGTCCGCACGCGGCGGTATAAGGCCCATGACGAGGACAACGCCTGCAACACGGGCGATCGCGTCCGCATTCAGGAAACCCGCCCCCTCAGCAAGACCAAGCGGTGGGCTGTGACCGATGTGCTGGAAGCCGCTGTGCAGTAGCCCTTTGCTCTACTTACTTTACTTAGGAGATTAGCCGTGATTCAGCAAGAGTCGTACCTCAACGTGGCGGACAACAGCGGTGCCCGCAAGCTTATGTGCATTCGCGTTCTGGGCGGCAACCGCCGCTACGCCGGCATCGGTGACGTGGTGATTGCTGTGGTGAAAGATGCGCTGCCCAACATGGCGATCAAAAAGTCCGACGTGGTGCGAGCCGTCATCGTCAGAACTAAAAAAGGGCTGCGTCGGGAGAGCGGCATGAGCATTCGGTTTGACGACAACGCGGCGGTGGTGATCAACCCAGAAGGCAATCCCCGAGGCACCCGTGTGTTTGGTCCTGTGGCACGCGAGCTGCGGGAGAAAAACTTCACCAAAATCGTTTCCCTAGCTCCGGAGGTTCTCTAGACATGACTCAGCAACAGCAGCGACACAGAATGCACGTCAGGGCCGGTGATACGGTTCAAATTATCTCTGGTCGAGAGAAGGGGAAGGTGGGCGAGGTAGTACGGGCTTTACCTAAAACTAGCCAGGTAATTGTCAAGGGTATTAACTACAGAACCAAGCACGTTAAGCCCCAGCAAGAGGGCGAGTCCGGCCAAATCACAACCTACGAAGCCCCCATCCACAGCTCCAACGTGATGCTTTATTCCAAAAAGGAAAAGGTGGCGAGCCGGGTGTGCTACACCGTCAACAGCGAGGGCCGCAAGGTCCGCATGCTGAAGAAGACGGGAGAGGTGCTAGAGGCTTAGCCCCTACGGTAAGCCAAAGGATATCTTCAGCCTCCATCAGTCCAGACCAAAGTCAAGCTAGTTTCTGACCCAGCCCAGAAGCGTATTCAAGTACTAAACCCATGGCAACTAAAATCACACCCCGTCTCAAAACGGTCTATCAAGACACCATCGTCCCCAAGCTGATGGAGCAGTTTCAATACACGAACATCCATCAGGTTCCTAAGCTCGTCAAGGTGAACGTCAACCGAGGGCTAGGGGAAGCCGCCCAGAACGCTAAGGCCTTAGAGGCCTCGGTGTCTGAGATTGCGCTAATCACGGGTCAAAAGCCTGTGGTGACGCGGGCTAAAAAGGCGATCGCTGGCTTCAAAATTCGCCAGGGGATGCCCGTTGGAGTAATGGTCACCCTCCGAGCCGAGCGCATGTATGCGTTCCTCGACCGCTTTATTAATCTGGCGCTGCCCAGAATTCGAGATTTTCGGGGCGTGAGCCCCAACAGCTTCGACGGCCGGGGAAACTACACCATCGGCGTCAGGGAGCAGTTGATTTTTCCTGAAGTTGAATACGACAGCATTGATCAGATTCGAGGTATGGACATTTCCATTATTACGACAGCGCGAGCTGACGAGGAAGGGCGCGCCCTTCTAAAGGAAATGGGTATGCCCTTTCGCGAAAAGTAATTGAGATTTCAGACGAAGAGGAAGCTATGGCGTCCAACGATACGATTGCAGACATGCTGACGCGAATTCGAAATGCTAGCCTTGCGCGGCACCAGGAAACGCAGGTTCCGTCCACGCGAATGACTCGGAGCATTGCCAAGGTGCTGCGGGACGAGGGCTTTATCGTTGACTTCAACGAAGTCGGCGATGCGCCCAAGCGCCAGCTGGTGATTTCTCTAAAGTACAAGGGTAAAAGCCGCCAGCCCATTATTCGGAAACTGCGTCGCATCAGCAAGCCTGGTCTGCGAGTTTACTCAGGCAGACGCGACCTTCCTCGGGTTTTAGGAGGCGTTGGTGTCGCCATTATCTCCACCTCCCAGGGCATCATGACGGACCGCGAAGCCCGTCGTCAGGGCGTGGGCGGCGAAGTTCTCTGCTACGTCTGGTAGCTCTTAGGCGATAGCCCTCCAGCTATGCTGCCTGCTGAAGTTTTGAGATGCCTTTCATTTTACGAGTATCAGGAGAACCCAACCATGTCTCGAATCGGTAAACGCGCCATCCCGGTGCCGGCTAAAGTCACGGTTTCCATCAATGGGCAAGAGGTGACCGTAAAGGGACCCAAAGGAGAGCTGTCCCGCGTGATCCCCCCAGAGATTGCGATCGCCCAGGAAGGCGAAGAAATTGTGGTCACCCGCCGGGATGAGTCCCGCAACGCTCGTCAGCGCCACGGGCTCTGTCGCACTCTGGTGGCCAACATGGTCGAAGGGGTCTCTCAAGGGTTTCAGAAGAAGCTCGAATTGCAAGGCGTCGGTTACCGGGCACAGGTTCAGGGCAGTAATTTAATCCTCAACGTGGGGTACAGCAACCCAGTTCAAATTGACCCACCTAAGGGGATTCAATTTGCGGTGGAGGCAAACACCAACGTGTCAGTCACTGGAATTGATAAAGAAGAGGTGGGCAATATCGCCGCTCGCATTCGTGCGGTTCGTCCCCCTGAGCCCTACAAAGGTAAGGGGATTCGATACGCTGGAGAAATGGTCAGACGTAAGGCAGGTAAGGCAGGTAAGAAGTAATTATGAAAACCAGTCGCAAGGAAGCAACTCGGCGGCGCCACGCTCGCATTCGCCGCAAAATGTCAGGAACGGCAGAGCAGCCTCGTCTGTCTATCTTTCGCTCCAATCAGCACATCTATGCTCAAGTCATCGACGACGTCAACCAGACGACGCTGACTGCGGCATCCACCCTCGACCCCGAGCTGAAGTCATCCCTAGAAGAGACCTCAAATTGCGATGCCTCGGTTCACGTCGGGCGTTTGGTGGCCGAGCGGGCCAAAGCGCAGGGCATTACCAAGGTTGTCTTTGACCGAGGCGGCAAGCTCTACCACGGACGTGTCAAGGCGTTAGCGGAAGCCGCGCGGGAAGCCGGGCTCGAGTTTTAGGTCTGAATAATTGGCATAACAGTAGCTTAGAAGCAGGTTAACGCAGGAATTTAATGGTGGACTGAAGCAATGGCAAACCGAGATCGTCGTAAATCAAATAAAGCTAAGGAAAAAGAATCGGAATGGCAGGAGCGCGTCGTTCAGATTCGCCGCGTCACCAAAGTGGTTAAAGGGGGTAAAACCCTAAGCTTTCGCGCTGTTGTCATTGTGGGCAACGAGCGCGGCCAAGTGGGGGTCGGCGTGGGTAAAGCGGGCGATGTCATCGGAGCGGTGCGCAAAGGCGTTGCCGATGCCAAAAAGCACCTGGTGGAGGTGCCGCTAACTAAGGCAAACTCAATTCCTCACCCCTCCAACGGCATCAGCGGCGGCGCGAAGGTGATGCTGCGGCCTGCCGGTCCTGGAACGGGGGTAATTGCCGGTGGAGCGGTTCGTACGGTTTTGGAGCTCTCCGGGGTCAAAAACGTCTTAGCCAAGCAGCTGGGCTCCAGTAATCCATTGAACAACGCCCGCGCTGCAGCGGAAGCTCTAGACTTACTCCGCACCCTGGCTGATGTGGCCCGAGAGCGAGACGTTCCCTTAGAGCAGCTTTACGCGTAAAGGCTCCCGCTGAGGCTTCAGTTCAACACGCTTTTTGCAAACCCAGTTCCATTAGAGAAACCATGAGACTTGAAGACGCAAAACCTCAACAGGGCTCGAGACGGCGAAAGCGTCGAATTGGGCGGGGAATTTCCGCTGGTCAGGGGGCGAGCGGCGGCTTCGGAATGCGGGGACAAAAGTCCCGGTCTGGAAGCGGCACCCGGCCTGGATTTGAGGGTGGCCAAATGCCACTCTACCGCCGAGTTCCTAAGCTTAAGCACTTCACCATTGTCAACCCATCTCATCACACGGTAATCAACGTGGGCCGTCTGGGTGCGATCGCTGCGGATTCTGTAGTGACCCTAGCCTCCTTGATGGACGAAGGCATCATTACCGCTGACGATGGTCCTTTAAAGGTCCTGGGGGACGGAGATCTTGATGTGGCGCTAACGGTCAAGGCCGCAGCATTCACAACTGCTGCCAAGTCTAAGATCGAAGCCGCTGGCGGAACTTGGGAAGTGGTGTAGCGGCTAGGCATGCAGCGGCCAGCGTAGGATGCGAATTTCTTACCGCAGTCGGATCGGGTTTGTAAAGAGCGCTATGCTGTAGTATAGCGGCTAGCCTGACCCAAAAGCTTAGCCCAGAGCGATTACAGAGGTATGTAGTTTTATGGTTGTCAGTAGAGATAAATCCCCTACAGCTCAAGAAACGTTCATGCAGATGGCCCAAGCGGCGGGTCTGCGCGGACGGCTTCTGCTCACGGTGGGTATGCTAATTCTTGTCCGCCTAGGCATTTTCATTCCGGTTCCAGGCATTGACCGCGCCCGATTTCAGGCCGGTATTGCCGATAGCGGCCTCGGGGGAATTGTTGGCTTTTTGGACATTTTCTCCGGCGGGGGATTGTCTCTATTGGGGGTGTTTGCGCTAGGGATTTTGCCCTATATCAACGCCTCAATCATTATGCAGCTGCTCACAGCCGCCTATCCCAAGCTTGAGGATTTACAGAAAAACGAGGGAGAGGCTGGTCGCCGCAAGATTTCTCAGATTACGCGCTATGTGGCTTTGGGTTGGGCGATCGCGCAAAGCATTGGCATTTCGCTGCTGGTGAGCAACTTTGCCGAAGTGGGTCAGAGCCGACCGGCGTTTATTGCCAGCACGGTGATTGCCTTAACGGCGGGCTCGATGTTCGTTATGTGGGTGGGTGAGCTGATCACAGAGCGCGGCATCGGTAACGGCGCGTCCCTGCTGATTTTTGTCAACATTGTCTCCACGCTGCCGCGATCCTTAGGCCAAACCATTGAGCTGGCCCAGAGCGGCGATCGCAGCCTAGTGGGCGGCGTCATTGTCCTGATGCTTGTCTTCCTAGTGATGATCGTGGGCATCGTGTTTGTGCAGGAAGGCACCCGCCGCATCCCCATCGTGTCCGCTCGCCGCCAGGTAGGTCGACGCACATACCAAGAAAAGAGCAGCTACCTTCCCCTGCGCCTCAATCAAGGCGGCGTGATGCCGATTATTTTTGCCTCTGCGGTTTTGATTTTGCCCCCCTCACTCACCCAAGTGTTTTCTAACGATGTGCTGCTGCGCGTCGTGAATTTACTTCGTCCGGGGACTTGGGTTTATGTATTAGTCTATTCTGCGCTGATTCTATTCTTCAGCTATTTCTATGCGTCTCTGATTGTTAACCCAGTCGATATGGCGAAAAACCTTAAGGAACGGGGTGCGAGCGTGCCCGGTATTCGTCCTGGGAAGGCCACCAGCGAATACCTAACCCGAGTGTTGAACCGGCTTACGTTTCTCGGCGCTATCTTCCTGGTTTTGGTGGCTATCGTCCCCACCGCCGTAGAGGCAGCGACTCGGGTAACAACCTTTCAAGGATTGGGGGCAACCTCCTTGCTGATTTTGGTTGGGGTCGCTATTGATACTGCTAAGCAGGTGCAGACCTATGTCATTTCTCAGCGGTACGAGGGCATGGTCAAGCAGTAAGCCAGTCCGGATTTCCTTGTGCAGCCCTTCTGTTGAGGAAATCCAAGCTGATTCGTTAACTTAGAACAGGTAAAGCCTCTCAATTGATGAGCAACAGCAGGAGATAGCGCCTTGTCCAAACAAGACCTGATTGAAATGGAAGGAACGGTGACGGACTCGCTCCCTAATGCGATGTTTCGAGTCGATCTAGACAATGGGTTTAACGTTCTTGCCCATATCTCGGGTAAGATTCGCCGGAACTACATCAAGATTTTGCCCGGCGATCGCGTCAAGGTTGAGCTAACGCCCTATGACTTAACTAAAGGGCGGATTACCTATCGTCTAAGAAATAAGAAATAGGTTTGGTTTGCATCTTGGCTTGCTGCAGAATTTGCCTTCACCCTCTAGATTCCGCATTGAAAGTTTAGCTTTTTAGGATATAATAGATTGTTCTTTGTCTTGTCAGGTCGATTATGAAAGTCAGACCCTCTGTTCGCAAGATGTGCGAAAAGTGCCGCGTCATTAAACGGCGGGGGCGCGTGATGGTGATTTGCCCTAACCCGAAGCATAAGCAGCGCCAGGGTTAGGTCTGCCGAGAATTCTTTTAAGACGTTTGGAGGAAGAGTATGGCGCGGATTGCGGGAGTTGATCTCCCAAGAGATAAGCGAGTTGAAATCGGTTTGAGGTACATCTACGGGATTGGCCCCACGCGGTCTAAAGAAATCCTAGAGAAAACAGGGGTTAATCCGGATACTCGGATTAAGGACCTAAGTGATGCTGACGTCATCGCCCTGCGCTCCGAGATTGAAAGCAGCTACCAAGTTGAAGGTGATTTGAGGCGCTTGGAGTCGATGAATATCAAGCGACTCATTGATATCAGCGCTTATCGAGGGCGCCGTCACCGCATGGGTCTGCCCGTGCGCGGCCAGCGGACGCGCACCAATTCCCGCACAAGGCGTGGCGGTAGTCGTCGCACGGTTGCGGGTAAGAAGAAGGCGCCCAAGAAGTAAAGTTTTGGCCCCGTCTGGAATTGATATTTTAAGGGGCTGATTACGGAATTACAGGACTAGATCACAGTACAAAGAGGCGGTACAGAGTAGGAAACCATGGCAAAGCAACCGGTGCGAAAGTCGGGGCCAAGGAAGCAAAAGCGCAACGTCCCCAATGGCGTCGCGCATATTCGCTCCACCTTCAACAACACAATTGTCACCATTACAGACGCGAGCGGTGAGGCCATATCGTGGGCTTCTGCAGGCTCAAGCGGATTTAAAGGTGCTAAGAAAGGGACGCCATTTGCAGCTCAGACCGCAGCCGAGAGTGCTGCTAGACGCGCCATGGATCAGGGGATGCGGCAGATTGAGGTCATGGTCAGCGGTCCTGGCTCAGGCCGTGAGACAGCCATTCGTGCACTACAGGGTGCTGGGCTTGAAATTACGCTCATTCGTGACGTGACCCCTATTCCCCACAATGGGTGCCGTCCTCCAAAGCGCCGCCGCGTCTAGACAAGCGCAGTAGCGCTACGAAGGGTTTATCTGGAACCGTGATGATTGTGGTGATTGTGGACCGACGATCGTATCGGTTGGTGCATGCTCGCGATCGCAGATTAGTTTGATGAAATCGAGGCTGGGGCAGGTCAGCGAACTTGCCCATCAGCTCAAACCGAGGGAGGCTGCTTGATGGCACAGTTTCAAGTTGAATGCGTAGAATCAGATACGAGCCCGACTCAGGGCCTGTACGGAAAGTTTGTAATGGAGCCTCTAGAGCGAGGGCAGGGCATCACCGTTGGTAACGCACTGCGCCGGGTACTGCTTTCCAATCTTCAGGGTACTGCAATCACAGCCGTTCGGATTTCTGGCGTGACCCATGAGTTCACGACGGTTCCCGGTGTTAGAGAGGATGTGTTAGACATCCTGCTCAACATGAAAGAGGTTGTGTTGAAGAGCTACTCATCCCAAGCTCAGATCGGCCGGCTGCTGGTCCAAGGGCCGGTGACCGTAACGGCAGGACACCTAGACTTACCTGCAGAGGTCGAGGTCGTAAACCCATCCCACTACATTGCCACTGTGGCAGCGGGAGCGACTTTGGAAATGGAGTTCCGCGTCGAGGCTGGCATTGGTTACCGGGCAGTGGACCGGAGCTACGATGAGACGGCGGCACTGGACTTCCTGCAGATTGACGCAATTTTTATGCCCGTTCATAAAGTCAACTACTCTGTTGAGAATGCGCGCGTCGGCGGTTCTTTGGAGCAGGACCGGCTGATTCTTGATATCTGGACTAACGGTAGCTTGACGCCCCAAGACGCGATGAGTCAAGCCGCTAACATTCTGGTGACGCTATTTGATCCCCTCAAGGACGTCACCATGGTGGCCGATGAGGAGACGGATACTCCAGAGGAGAACCCCGAAAGCCAAATTCCTATCGAGGAGCTTCAGCTCTCTGTCAGAGCCTACAACTGCCTCAAGCGGGCCCAGATTAATTCTGTTGCCGATCTGCTGGATTACACTCAAGAAGATCTGCTAGAGATCAAAAATTTCGGCGCCAAGTCTGCTGAAGAGGTGATTGAGGCCTTGCAGGAGCGGTTGGGGATTACTCTGCCCCACGAAAAGTCCTCTAAGCCTGGTTAGTGCGGCGTGAATCCTGCCGCCTACCTATATCGAAACCGTTAAGTTCACTGTTTATAACCCCGATTCAACGTCATGCGTCATAGTCGTCGTGTTCACCAGCTTGGCAAGCCAGCCGACCAGCGCCGCGCCATGCTGCGATCGCTCACCACCCAGCTTATCCGCCATGGCCGCGTCAAAACCACCAAGGCTAGGGCGCGCGCCGTTCGCGAAACCACCGATAAGATGATCACTCTTGCGAAGGACGGCTCCTTAGCCGCCCGTCGTCGCGCCATGGGCTATCTCTACGATAAAGACTTGGTTCACGCGCTGTTCGAGGGAGCTGCCGATCGGTATGGCGAGCGCAATGGCGGGTATACCCGGGTGGTGCGCACCGTCCGTCGTCGCGGCGACAACGCTGAAATGGCCATCATCGAGCTGACTTAAGCATGGCGGTGTCTCCCTCGGATTACTCTGGCGCTAACGGCGCTGCTTCAGTGGGGCAGCGCCGCATCGCTATGGTGATTCAGTACGTGGGGACTCACTATCACGGCTGGCAGCGCCAGCCCCACCACATCAGCATCCAGGAAGTGATCGAAACGGTGCTCCATGAGTTTTTGGGGGGCGCCGTCGTGGTTCATGCCGCTGGGCGCACCGACTCAGGAGTACATGCGGCAGCTCAGGTTGCCCATTTCGATGCCCCAGGGCATATTCCAGCTCACCGATGGGCCAGCATCTTAAACGGCAGGTTGCCCAAAGACATCGTGATTCGGGCATCAGCAGAGGTGGGCTCAAGCTGGCACGCCCGGTTCTCCGCACTCTGGCGGCGATATCGCTACACTATATATACAGACCGGCATCCTAATCTATTCGTGCGTCCCTTTAGCTGGCACTACTACCACGAGCCCATAGACGCAGGGAAGATTCGCGCCGCGCTGCAGCCCCTCCTAGGCCGTCATCACCTTGCTGCGTTTCACCGGGCAGGCTCAGATAGGCCGCACTCCTGGGTTGATGTTCAAGATACGGTGTGCGAGCGCAGCGGCCCTTTCGTCCGGGTCGAACTACAGGCCAGTGGATTCTTGTATGGCATGGTGCGCCTGCTGGTCGGTATGCTAGTGGACGTGGGCTGCGGCAAGCGATCGCTGGCTTCGTTTCAGGACGTTTGGCAGCTTGAGCAGCGCGATCAGGTGAAATACGCCGCCCCGCCTCAAGGGCTGTGCCTGCTACGAGTGGGCTACCCTGATATTCCCTTCTCTCGGGAAATCTGGTATGATACGCAACCGCTCTTTTGCCTGCCTACGCCAGTGCCCACATAAGCCTGACAGGCACAGGCCTCAAAACCTTTTAATAAAGCAGACCTTTGATCTACTGCTCTCCTCGATTTAACTTAGCAAACCGCGTAAACCGCTGACCCATGAACACCGCTACTCCAAACAGAACCTATGTCCCGCCAGTTGATGCTTTCGAGCGCAACTGGTACGTCGTCGACGCTGCCGATCAGCGGCTGGGCAGACTCGCAACTGCGATCGCAACCGTCTTGAGAGGAAAGAACAAGCCCATTTACTCGCCCCACATGGACACGGGGGACTTTGTCGTGGTGATCAACGCGGAAAAGGTTGACGTCACCGGGCGAAAGCGGGAGCAAAAGCTCTACCGGCGTCACTCGGGTCGCCCAGGCGGCATGAAGGTTGAGACCTTCGATAAGCTGCAGGCGAGGGTCCCAGAGCGCATCATTGAGCAGGCCGTCAAAGGCATGCTGCCTAAAAATGCCCTGGGTCGGAAGCTATTCACCAAGCTCAAAGTCTACTCCGGACCGGACCATCCCCACGATGCCCAAAAGCCGGAAATCTTGACCGTCAACACCATTTCTACAGGAGATAAATAATGCAGGCAGAGGATAGAGCAGGCCGCGCTGTGTACTGGGGCACAGGCCGACGCAAGTCTTCAGTGGCGCGAGTGCGTCTTGTCCCCGGTAGCGGCCAGATTATCATCAACGGTAAGCCTGGCGAAGAATATCTCCAGTTCAACCATGGCTACATCGCCGCTGCTAAAGCGCCGCTGGAGACCCTGGGGCTAGAATCGGAGTATGACATTTTGGTCAACGCCCACGGCGGCGGACTGACGGGTCAGGCGGGCTCCATTAAGCTTGGGGTAGCCCGGGCACTGTGCGAGCTAGATCCCGAGAACCGAAAGCCCCTCAAAGTTGAGGGCTACCTCACCCGCGATCCTAGGGCCAAAGAGCGGAAGAAGTACGGTCTGCACAAAGCGCGTAAGGCGCCCCAGTTCTCAAAGCGTTAAATTCGCTGCGCTACGACAACATTTTGATTTCATTAACTGTTTTACTTAAGACCCATGCCCAAAGATATTCACCCCGAATGGTACCCCGAGGCCAAGGTTTACTGTAATGGTGAGCTAGTCACCACCGTAGGCTCCACTAAGCCCGAGCTACACGTGGACGTGTGGTCAGGTAACCACCCCTTCTTTACCGGAACCCAGAAAATCATCGATACCGAGGGTCGCGTTGAGCGCTTTCTGCGTAAGTACGGCATGGTGGACTCCTCCCAGGCGCCTTCAGATGGTGATGCCAAGGCGGATGACGCCAAGTCATAATCGCTAGCTGCCTCTGAGAACGCGCTGTTCCGAATAGCGCGATCGCCGCAGGTGGGTAAACCTGCCCACCCCCTTCAACTGACAAAACCTACAAGGTGCTGGTATGGCTGAGTCCTACATGCTGGAAAAGCTCGAGTCTGTAGAGCAGACTTTTGACGAGCTCACAAGACGCTTGGCGGATCCAGACGTGGCTTCAGATCCAGCCGAATTTCAGCAGGTGGCGACAGCGCGGGCTTCTTTAGAGGAGACCGTGACCACCTTTAATGAGTGGAAGGCCGCTCAGGAAGAGCTTGCTGGTGCGCAACAGGTGCTTAAGGAGTCCTCCAGCGATCCAGAGCTGCGGCAGATGGCTGACCTAGAGGTAAAAGAGCTAGAGGCCCAGATTGCTCAACTCGAAGACCGACTTAAGATCCTGCTGCTGCCCCGCGACCCCAATGACGACAAGAACATCATGCTGGAGATCCGGGCCGGGACCGGCGGCGATGAGGCCGGCATCTGGGCCGGGGATTTAGTGCGCATGTACTCTCGCTACGCTGAGGGGCAAAGCTGGCAGGTGAAGCTAGTAAGCGAATCCACGGCGGACATGGGCGGCTTCAAGGAAGCGATTTTGGAGATTCGTGGTGGCCAGGTCTACAGCAAGCTGAAGTATGAAGCCGGGGTTCACCGAGTACAGCGGGTGCCGGTGACCGAAGCGGGGGGCCGGGTCCACACTTCTACAGCCACGGTGGCGGTGATGCCCGAGGTGGACGACGTCGAAGTGAAAATCGACGCTAAGGATATTGAGATGAGCACGGCGCGGTCGGGCGGTGCGGGGGGTCAAAACGTCAACAAGGTGGAGACGGCGGTAGACCTGTTCCACAAGCCTACGGGCATTCGTATTTTTTGTACTGAGGAGCGATCGCAGCTTCAGAACCGGGAGCGGGCCATGCAGATTCTGCGGGCCAAGCTGTATGAGCTGGAGCTCCAGGAGCAGCAGGCTGAAATTACTTCGAGGCGGCGATCGCAGGTGGGCACCGGGTCACGCTCTGAGAAAATTCGCACCTACAATTACAAAGACAACCGCGCCACCGACCACCGCCTCGGCGAAAACTTCACCCTCACCAGCGTGCTGGAGGGGGATATCGAGACAATTATTCAGTCCTGCATTTCCCAAGACCAGCAGGAGCAGCTTCAGGAGCTGGCTGCGTCTTCCACTTCGCCTTCGGCAGTTTAGGGCTAAACTAAAGCTGGTACTCTAGTATTGGTTGGGCTAGCCATGGCGCGTTTTCTGCACATCGCCGATATTCACCTGGGCTTCAACCGCTACGATTGCCCTGAGCGCACCAAAGATTTCTTCTATACCCTCTACGACGTGCTGCAAACCCACGCAGTAGAGGCAAAGGTCGATTTCGTAGCGATCGCGGGAGACCTATTCGAGCACCGCAACATTCAGCCCGCTATCCTCAACCAGGCCCAGAAATGTCTGCGGCTGCTCCAAGACGCCAATATTCCAGCCGTCGCCATCGAGGGCAACCACGACAACCGCCCCTACGGCACCAACACCAACTGGCTGCGCTACCTTGCCGACTGGGGTCTGCTCGTCCTGCTGGAGCCGACGGAGGGCGAAGAGACCGTCTATCAGCCCTGGACTCCAAAAAATCGCCGTGGCGGCTACATCGACCTAGACTGCGGCGTGCGGGTTCTGGGAAGCCACTGGTACGGTGCCGCCGCCCCCAGCGCGATTGCCCAGCTCGCCGAGGCGATCGCCCAGCTTCCCCAGACCGCTGGGCACACGGTTATGCTGTTTCATCACGGGCTAGAGGGTCAAGTGGCCCGCTACGCCGGAGCCTTGCGATACAGCGATTTGGCCCCGCTACAGCAGGCCGGCGTCGATTATCTGGCCTTGGGCCACATCCACAAGCACTACTGCGTCGAAAACTGGATCTTCAACCCCGGCTCCCTAGAGGCCAACAGCATCGAGGAGAGCAGCTACGTGCGCGGGGCCTACGCCGTCGAGATCGGTCCTGACGGTATCCGCGCCGAGCTGCAGCGCCATTACCGGCAGCGGGCAGTGGTGCGCCTACAGCTGCAGACGAGGGGCAAAGAGACCGCCGACGATCTGGCCCAGGCCGCCCGTGATCTCGTAGCGCAGGCCATTGGCGACGGCAGGCTCGCTCCCCAGCAGCGGCCGATCACCGAGCTGCGAATCGAGGGGGCTGTGGGCTTCGATCCGCTGGAGCTAGACGTGCGGGCTCTGCAGCAAGCGCTACAGCAGGCGAGCAGCTCCCTTATTTTTCTGCTCCGCTACGCAGTGGATGCGATCGCCTACCAGACCCCGCTTCAGGACGGCGATCGTAGGCAGATTGAGCAGGAGACCTACCGCGATCTGATCGCGGCCCACAATAGCTATAAGCGTCAGGCCGAGCGGCTCGTTCCCGGCCTCGTAGGGCTTCAGGAGATGACTTTAGAGGATCGAGCCGACGACGAGCTCTATCAGTTCTTGGGTACGCTGCTGGACTAGCCCCGCACCTGACCTGGCCCAGTTTGGGGATTTGTCCGAACTAGCTCAGTTGGGCTATCTACACAAACTTATCGTCTCGAAATGTTAAGCTGAACGCAAGTTTGACGGAAAGCATTGGCGGGTAGAGGGACAGTATGCTGCGGCTAGAGAGCATTATTAAAATTTATCCCACTGGTGAAGTCCTCAAGGACGTGAACTGGGAGGTTACGCCCGGCCATCGGGTTGGGCTCGTGGGCGCTAACGGTGCCGGTAAATCGACCCAGCTGCGCATCATTACTGGGGAAGAAGAACCCACGTCAGGGGAAATCATTCGCCCTAGCCAGCTGAGAATTGCCTACCTCACCCAGGAGTTAGACGTCGATCCCCAAAAAACGGTGCGGGCAGAGCTGTGGACCGTCTTCAATCGCGCCAATCAAATTCAAGAGGG
>JBHJHJ010000163.1:0-28766 GCA_050330955.1 Elainellaceae cyanobacterium
GTGCTGGACGCCCGCCGTGCCGTGGAAGCGATCGCCATCAAGGAGGTGCTGGTGGACTACTTGTTGGCCCTGATCCAAAAGACGCGCCACCACTCCGATCTGATTCTGGGAGCATCTCCCCGCGCAGCCGTGGCTTGGCTACGGGCGGCCCAGGCCCACGCCTGGCTAGCACAGCGCGATTACGTTACGCCGGATGACCTGCGCGGGGTAGCGCTGCCCCTGCTGCGGCATCGACTGATCCTCAACCCTGAAGCTCAGCTTGACGGCGTTCAAATCGACGCTCTGATTACGGCGCTGCTAGACCAGGCTCCCGTGCCGCGCTAGCTCACCTAGCGCCCCATCTATTGGCCCCACCCACAGGCGCTCAACGCATGTTCATCTTCCCCACGCTTCGTTTCTACAGCCTCCTCGTCCTAGTAGGGGCGATCGCCACCGGTCTTGCAGCCTTTTATCAGACTTCCGGCGCTTTGGGGCTTTGGGTCTTATCAATCATGCTGGCCGGGGATGTTGGCCTCATTGCCCTTGCCCTATGGGATGGAATACGGGCGAAGCAGCAGCGGTGCACCGTTACCCGAAATCCCCTAGAGCGGCTGTCCATCGGTCGCGATAACGCTGTGACGCTAGTGGTGCAACCCAGCCCAAAAGCCGGCATGGCGCCGAAAACGGTCCAAATCCATGATGCCTACCCTAGTGAGCTGGCGGGTACCGAGATGCCCCTGCAAACTATTCTTACGGGCCATGAACCCCAAACCTTGACCTACACTGTTCACCCCGACCAGCGAGGCGAGGTGACCTGGGGCGCTATTTACCTGCGGCAGCGGGGACCTTGGAAGCTGGCTTGGCACCAGTGGACCATTCCCCAGCCGGAAACTACGGCAGTGTACCCCGATCTGGTAGGGCTGCGATCGCTGGCAGTGAGGCTTGCCCTGCAAGCCTCAGGCCTGATGCGGCAGCGGCGGCGAATGAGTGCGGGCACCGAGTTTGCCGAGCTGCGAGACTACGCCATGGGGGATGATCCTCGGCTGATTGACTGGAAAGCCACGGCCCGAGTCGGCCAACCGCTGGTGAAGGTGATGGAACCGGAACAGGAGCAGACCTTGATTGTGCTACTAGACAGGGGCCGGCTGATGACGGCTCAGGTGGCGGGCCTTTCTCGGTTTGACTGGGGCCTGAATGCGGCTTTGGCCTTGGCGTTAGCCGGTATACGCCGGGGCGATCGCGTCGGCATGGGGGTTTTTGATACCCAGGTGCACGCCTGGATACCGCCAAATCGGGGCCAGCAGCAGCTTAACCAAATGATTAACCGCCTGATGCCGATTCAGCCGGCCCTGCTGGAGTCTGACTATCTGAGCGCGATCTCCATGCTGGTGACGCAGCAGCATCGCCGTGCCCTCGTGGTGATGTTGACTGACATTGTGGATGCCACCGCCTCTGCAGAACTGCTGTCTGCCCTCGCGCGGCTTCGCCCCCGCTACTTGCCGCTCTGTGTAGCCTTGGGTGATCCCTACATTCAACAGCAGTCAGAGGTGGCGGTGCTAGCACAACCCGTGTCAGAGCAAGCCGTTCAGTCAGCCTACACTCGCGCTGTGGCCCTCGACTTGCTCAATCAGCGCCAGGTCGCCTTCGCAAAGCTGCGTCAAAAGGGCGTCATGGTACTAGATGCTCCGGTGGACGCTATTTCAGAGCGGTTGGTCGATCAGTATCTGCAAATTAAAGCCAAAAATCAAATTTAGCGGGATCTCCTTTAATTCGCTCTGCGGCTGCAGTATTTTACCAAAAGCACAAACAGCGCAATGCCCACCGCGTATTTCAGCAGGCTAGGAACCGCCGGATTAGGCGAAAAGAAGCCCTCGATTAAACCGGCCACCAGCAGCAGTGGGGCGATGCCATACACTAGCCTAGCCGCCTGAGCACCGTAGATTCTCAAGGCGTCTCTGCGGGCGTAGCATCCGGGAAATAAGATTGCGCGGGCCAGCAGCAGTCCTGCGCCCCCTGCAATGAAAATAGCGGGAAGTTCGAGAGAGCCATGGGGAAATACAAAAGCCCAGAAAGGATAGGCCAGATTATTTTGGCTCACTAAGGCCGAAATGGCACCAATAGACAGCCCGTTGTAAGCCAGCAGATAGACGGTAAATGCTCCCGGTGGGGTAATCGCAGGAATGTCAGGTAAAAACATGGTCACGCCACCGATGATGGCGTAGAGAGACACAGTGAGATTGTTGATGGCGATCGCGCTAGAAGCTAGGGGCTCTACGCCAACAATTGAGCCCATCCACAGCTCCCCCTCATCCCGCACTAGGGTAATTAGGTTCTCGGGCACCACCAGCGCTAAAAATTCAGGGTCCCGCCAGGAGAACCACCAGCCCACCCAACCGCCAGCGAAGAACAGCAGCGTAGCCAGGGCAATATAGACCTGCGACTGCTGAATCGTCAGGGGCAGCTCATAGCGGTAAAATCTCGCGATCGCCCGCCAGTCCTGGCGCCGAGGGCCCTGGTAGATGAGGCTATAGCTGCGGGAGACCAAGCGCTGCAGTTCGTCGGTCAGGTGCTCTCCTAAATGGTGGGTTTTGGCCCGCGCTAAATCCGCCGACGCTGACCGATAGAGACTGGCCAACTGCTGGACCTGGTCTGATGTTAGAGACTGCACCCCCCGCTTCTCTACCTGTGCGAGCAGCCCGTTCAACCGTTGCCAGCTCGGTTCTCGCCGAGCAATCCAGCGTCGTATATTCATTAACTTTGACAAACCTACAGGGTGCTTATTCCTTGAGTCTAGGATACTCTTTACTTAGTAAAGTCTGCCTAAAACTAGTTGACACGCCTACATCTTTCACGTCCCTGAAGCTTAAGCCATGGCTAGAAACCCAAATGCAAGAAATCCGAGTTCTAGGAAAACCCTCCGCCCTTTAAGCGTTGGCAATATTGTCAGCTCAAGCGTACAAATCTATCGCGATCGCTTAGGCGAGTACTTGCTTCAATCCCTGTTCGCCTACCTCTGGATTTTTGTCCCTATCTATGGATGGGCCAAGTACGCCATGATTTGTGGCCTAATGTCTCGTAGGGCATTTCAGGCGCTGATTGGTCAACCCGAGACGGTACCGCAGGCCCGCGCCAAAGTGCGATCGCAGATGTGGGCCTTTCTAAGCGCCGGGCTGCAGATTGGCCTAAGAATGATACTGATCTATTTTGGGGGCGCGATTGTGATTGCCATTGCGGGCGCTCTGCTCATCGCAGTTTTCCCGCCAGCGGGCGTTGTTTTAACAGTCCTGCTAGTAATCGCCCTAATTATTACCCTAATTCGACTGTACTCGCGGTGGTTTGTTGTTGAAGTTCCCCTGGCGGTTGAGAGCGGTCTTACAGGCACCCAGAGCATCAACAGAAGCTGGGCGCTTACTAAAAAGTCTGTAGGCCGCGTTCAAATAGTGGTCGTGATTGCGTTTCTCGTTACGCTGCCGCTGGTATTTCTCACGGGCTATCTACCCAGCTTTCTTCCCCTGTTTTTACCCCAAGAGTCCATACTCACTAGCATTATTAGCCTGATCTCAATTCCCGTTAGCCTCATAGGCGGAGCTCTTGTGATGCCCTTCTGGCAGATCATCAAGGCAGTCGTGTATTACGATCTGCGGAGCCGCCAGGAGGGACTCGATCTAGAGCTGCGGAGTCGGCAAGCCTGAGGGACGCTGGCCTGCTGTTTGAATCAGTAGGCCAAGCGCGAGGCTTAGCATTAAGCAAAAAGAGCATATGCAGCTTTTCAATACTGTTCGCATCAAAACCCCCGAGAGCGTTGAGCTCGAACTGACCTTGGCTGGGATAGGTAATCGGGCCTTCGCCCTGCTGGTTGATTACATCATTCTCAATCTATCCCTCCTGGCACTGGGGGTGCTGACGCTTTATCTGGTGTACTCCCTCCAGCTCGACAACCTACTCCTAGGCTTCACTTTCGAAGCTCAGTGGGTGATAGCAGTGATGTCCCTGGTCATCTACAGCCTATACGTAGGGTACTTTGTCAGCTTCGAAGCCCTCCGAGAGGGACAGACCCCAGGAAAGCGTCGGGCCAACATCCGGGTTATTCGCGATAACGGACAGCCAGTTGGGCTAATTCAGTCGACGCTCCGATCGCTGCTGAGACCCGTAGACGACATTCTATTCGTTGGTTTTCTTCTCATTCTGGTGAGCCGTCAAGAGAAGCGTCTCGGCGATTGGCTTGCGGGGACTCTGGTTGTTCAAGCCGATTCCGCCACTGACCCACAGATTGTGTTGTCTGAACGGGCCCATGGACTGGCGCAGCAGATTTTGACCGAAGCGACCATTGCACAACTATTGCCAGATGACTTTGGCACAGTGAAAGAGTATTTGCAGCGGCGATCGCAGATGGAGCTGTCTGCCCGAGCTAGATACGGTCTCCAGCTTGCAGACCAGATCAGAGATACCCTCGGCATGGCGCAGATTCCTTGGGAACACAATGCCGACTTATTTCTAGAAGCGGTCTATCTAGCATATCAGCAGCAGTTTCGCGGCGGGTTTTAACCCTATCCCTTCTGTCGGGCCTAGGCGTTACTTGCTTGTAAGCGCTCTGCCGACGACTTATCCCCTTCAGAATTGACGCTGTCGAGGAACGTTTGCATAGGGGTTTTGCCGTAGCAATACCGACCTGAATGGGGACGCTCCCAATTATAAAACTCTAACCAGTGGTCAACATCGCGCTGCAAGTCTGCCAAGCTGCGATATATCTTCTCATGAAGCACAACTTGATAGAGTTCTTTGAGCATGATCTGGTGAAAATTCTCGCAGATTCCGTTTGCCTGAGGCGCCCCTGAGCGCGTTTGAGTATGGTCAATGTCGACAAGCGCCAAATACTGTTGGTATTCGTGATCTGGGGCGGTGCTGCAGTACTCGGGCCCTTGGTCGGTAATGATTTTAAACAACCGCAGCTTTTGATCTTTGAAAAAAGGCAAGACTCGATCGTTCAGCAGGTCAGCCGCAGTTAGCGCGGTCTTCCGGTCATAAAGCTTGACGATCGCGACGCGACTGTAGGTATCCACAAACGTCTGCTGATAGACGTCACCAACACCCATGACGTCTCCGACATAAAAACTATCCTGAGCCCCCAAATATCCCGGATGGTGAGTCTCTATTTGTCCGTGGGCTTCTTGCTCTTTTTTCGCTTTTTCGAATGCCCTGACTTGCGCTGCGTCTTTACCCTGCTTTTGCTGAGCAACAGTTGTTCTAATATACTGATAGAGGCCAATCGTGCCGATTATTATACACATCAGCAGAAATAAGCCGGAAACGAGACGCAGGCTCCAGAACATGAGCCGGTCTAAATGCAGGTCTGCGATGTTGAATAGTCGAGTGAGGGCAGAGAGAAAGCTAACAAAGCAGATACCAAACAGGAAGAGTGTAAAGAATTTAACGCTTACCAGAAGCAAGCGGAAGAGGTAGTTCTTTTTCAGTTGCCTGAATAGCTTCTTCATAATGTCTGTGATACCTCGCGAGGGGGTAGATGTCAGGTTCTCCAGCGACCAGACGCCATAGCCGGACACAAAATGTAAAGTTTTGCGAACCTCGATAGTATTCTGGCCAGTCCTGTACCTAGACGATATAGACCTTACATTGGTTCCCAGTAAATCCCCTCGCGGCAATTTAAGGCTTTCAAAGCTACACCGTAGTCTGACTCGTGGCAGGATATCCAATGATCTGATCAATCAGGTCCCGGGCTTGTTGGGCTTCTGCCAAGACGGTCTTGTAGGTAGCGTGAAGCTCGGCATATTTGCTCAAGCCTTTGAGCGATCGCTTAACGATAGCTAGTTCATCTTCTGACAGCAGCTCTCCGTCAAGCATCTGATGAATCAGCTCTAAATTGTCAACAGCGCTGCGCTCCTTTTGCAGTTTGATCTGGATATTGGCCAACTCCTGAAGCGATCGAATCGCCGCGCTGATGTCATCGGGTTTGTAAGTCTCGTCCTGGTCTGCTGCGGAAACAGGGCCAGAAGGCACTGCGGGTGCTGTGATGGTTGCCATTGATCTAAATTGCCGTTGTGAATAGAAGCTTTAAAGATCATAGTACATGCGCTTTTGCTCGATCTTTGAGTCGTCCCATAAAAAAATGCTTACCGCCATCCTGAATGATTGGTGTTGCTATAAGTAGAGCGCCTTAAGTTAACGTAGCTGTCAGGGGTAGCGGCCCCCGCCGGGGGCCACTACCCCTTTCGGTTAATTGTGGCTACGCACTTATCTATTCCATTGTTCTGAATTTTTAGTCAACGAGAGCCGACCTTTGATAGACGTGTCGGATAGTACAAATCTTGTACTTTTGAGGGGATGGCCAAGCGGCGTTAGCAGCGCTTGGTACGCGTTTAGTGTCCTGAAAGCCCCCATCCCTAGCCCTTCCCCCTTCGCGCAGCGTGACCGAAGGTCGCATTGCTGAGGGAAGGGAACCGGACTCCCTTCTCCCAGGATTGGGAGAGGGGCCGGGGGTGAGGGCCTTCGATACGCTAACTAAACAGATACAGCGCTTGCGACCGCTAGACCTTAAATACCTCAATGTACTAACTCAACGCACGAGGTACGAGCTCAACGCACGAGCTCAAGACAATTAATTCACAACTGAACAAACATGACAACAACGCTAAACAATAAGAAAGTCGCTATTTTATTGACAAATGGATTCGAGCAGGTGGAAATGACCGAGCCGCGTCAGGCTCTGCTTGATGTGGGTGCCCAGGTACACCTGGTTTCTCCTGAGGAGAGCACCGTTCAGGGATGGAACCACTACGATAAAGCCGACCAGTTCCCAGTGGACGTGAAACTGGCGTCGGCTAATGCCAGTGATTACGATGCCTTGGTCTTACCGGGGGGAACGGTCAACCCTGACCAACTGCGAGTCAACGACGCGGCAGTGGCATTTGTCAAAGCCTTCTTCGACGCCAACAAGCCCGTCGCCGCCATCTGCCACGGTCCCTGGACTTTGGTCGAAGCGGGCGCCATCAAAGGCCGCAAGGTGACCTCTTGGCCCTCGCTGCAGACCGACCTCAAAAATGCCGGTGGCGACTGGGTCGATCAGGAAGTGGTTGTGGATAATGGCCTAATTACCAGCCGCAACCCAGACGATATTCCAGCGTTCAACCAGCGCCTGATCGAAGCGATCGCCCAGGGTGCCCTTCAGACGGCGTAGAAGCCCTAGCGCTTTGCTACGCAGGTCAAAAGCGATTGCCAGCGATGCCTCGCTACCGCAGGAGCGCTGGCGATCGCCCTTCAGAATCGACTGCTGGATTGAGTCGAGGTTGCTGCTGCAAAAGCATGGGCAATGGAACCGGCTTGCCGATGCCATAGCCCTGGACATAGTCTACATCTAGCGCTAGAAGCTTGCGCTGGGTCTCTAGGTCTTCCACCCGCTCGGCGATCGCCTCTAGCCCCATAGAGTGAGCAATTTTGGTGATTGCCTCCACGATTGAGGTGCTGATCTCGTCCTCTAGCAAGTTACGGACGAAAGAGCCGTCAATTTTGATGTAATCGACGGCGAGATGCTTGAGATAGCCAAAAGACGACATGCCGCTGCCAAAGTCATCTAGGGCAAAAGAGCAGCCGAGCTGCTTAATCTCGGAAATGAAGTCCCTCGCTCGGTTGAGGTTTGAGACCGCAACGGTTTCTGTGATTTCAAAACAGAGTGCTTTAGCAACCCCGCTGTTCAAAATATGAGCTTTGAGAAACGGCAAAAACTGCTCATCATTGATACTGGCCCCCGACAGGTTAAGGGTGTAAAAGCCCGTTTTGCTCTCTTCAGTCGAAGCAGTGGCCGGGAACTCAAAAGCCTTGACCTGACTGAAGAAATTTTCGACCACCCAGCGATCGATGGCGGGCATCAGGCCATAGCGCTCCGCCGCTGGAATAAACGCCATGGGTGGAATGATTCCACCCTCTGGATTGATAAGCCGCAGCAGGATTTCATAATGGTGAATTGCATCGCCTGTAAAGGCTCCACTGCAGGATAGGGCCGTGGGCGCAATGGGCTGTCTGTAAAGCCGAAATCGACTTTGATCGAGGGCGTCCTGAATTCGGGTGATCCACTGCTGCTCTTTCCGCTGGCGAGAGAGCTCTTGGTCATCGGCGTGGTAGAGGTAGAGCCGGTTGCGGCCTCGCTCTTTGGCAGCGTAGCAGGCAGCATCAGCGGCCCCCAAAGCATCGGCAAGGTTTTGCATCGTTTCATTGATTTCCACCACGCCAATGCTCACGCCAACGCAAAAGGTCTTGTCTCCCCACACAAAGCGAAAGTCTTTGATGAGCTGCCGAATCAGGTCCATAACGCGCCGTGCGTTTTCCAGCGAGCACTGCTTAAGCAAGATACCGAACTCATCCCCCCCCAGTCGGGCCACCACGTCGGCGGAGCGGGTATTTTGCATCAGCATCGCGCCAATCTGCCGCAGCAGCTCATCCCCAGCGGCGTGGCCTCCTGTGTCATTGACGATTTTGAACTGGTCAAGGTCTAGATAGCACAGCACGTGCTGCCGGTGGGTCTGCTCCAGTACCGCGTTGAGTTCGTGCTCAAAGTAGCGGCGATTTTTGAGGCTGGTGAGGGTGTCGTGGGAGGCCTGCCACACCAGTTGCTGGGACAGAGCCCGCGATTCTGTGACGTCGTGAAATACCAGAACAACGCCCACGGTGTCCCCATCGCGATTTTTAATCGGGGCTGCAGAATCAACGATGCTGTACTCTTGCCCACTGCGGTTGATCAGGGCGATGTTGCTGGAAAAACCCACCACCTCTCCGGTGCGCAAGACACAACTGGCGGGATTTTTCACCCGTTCTCGCGTGACTTCATCCACCGCGTAAAAGACCCGGGCTAGGGGCCGGCCCATCGCCTCTACTAGCGGCCAGCCGGTGAGGCGTTCGGCAACGGAGTTGAGGTAAGTGATTTTGCCTTGGGCATCTGTGGTAATGACGGCATCCCCGATGGACTGGAGCGTAACCTGGGCCAGCTCTTTTTCGCGGAACAGCTCTTGCTCGATTTGCTTTTGCTCCGTGATGTTGAACGCTACGGCGCCCAGCGCGATGCCTTGGGCTGTGGCACAGGGAAATTTACACACTATCCAATAGGTCGTGCCGTTTGGGGTGGGCAACATTTCGAGGCGGTGGCTGGCGCATCCGGTGGCTAGCACATGAGCATCGTGCTGACTGAGACGGTGGGCAATTTCAGTCGGCAGCCAAGCGCTTCCCGGCTTGCCCAAAAGGTCGGCAGCAGCTCGCCCTGCAAACTGTTCAAAAGGCTTGTTGACATAGAGGTAGCGGCCCGCTTCATCCTTCATGAAGGCGATCGCCAAATTGTTGTCCATGAACGTCCGGAAGCGCGCTTCACTCTCTTCCAGCCTAAGCTGGGCGTTTTTCCGCGCCGTGATTACCTCCGTCAGCACTAAAACACCGCCGATTTCGCCAGAGGCTTGGTACCAGGGCCGCAGCTCCCACTTGAGCCATTCTCGGGTGCCGTCGTGCTGAATAAATAGCTCTTCTTCACACTGCAGCACTTCTCCCGCTAGGCCCCTTTGGTAGCGCACTTTCCAATGCTCAGGAATTTTCGGAAACACGTCATAGTGGTGTCTGCCCGTGATTTCTACGCCGCTGAGGTTATGGTCTTTGAGCCAGCGATCGCTGTGAAACAGATGATGCATTTGGGTGTCGAACATGGCGATGGCAGCGGGCATGTGCTTCACAAATTGCCGCAGCTGTGCCTCTCGGTAGGCAAGGGCAGATTGAGCTCTATCCCGCTCTTGCATGAGCTCATAGTTCTGGGTAATATCCTGGATGATGCCCAAGAATCCCATCACATGACCAGCGGCGTCTCTGACGACAGTACCGATAGTCTCGCCGATGAATGTAGACCCGTCTTGGCGCTGGTAGTAGATGTTGTAGGGCTCGAAGGTCTCCTCGGCAAACACGCTAAACCGCTGCTCGCCCAAAATGAGACCGTCGTCGCGGTTGTGGTAGAGCAAGTCCATAGGCTTGCCGAGGATCTCCTCGGGCCGGTAACCAAAGAGCGTGGTCAAGGCCGCACTGACCTTGCGAATGCAGCAGTTGCCGTCGAGAAAGATAATCGCGTCAGGGAATGCCCTAAAGATGATCTCGAGGTTGGCCACCTGACGGTGAAGCTGCTTTTCAATCCGCCGCCGCTGCACAATTTCAGTCTCTAGCTCTTCGGTGTGCTCTTGAATATCTTGCAGGCAGCGTCGCTCAATTCTGCGGCAGCGCTCAATCTCTTGATCAAGCTGCGTCTGTAGGGCCTGAATTTGCTGCGACTGTGCCGTGAGGCGCCTATTTTTTTCATAGCTTTCGATGGCGTATCGCGTGACGCGCTGGGCCAGTTGTGGGCTGAGTGTTTCCTGAATCAAGTAGTCCTGGGCACCGGTCTGGAGCGCGTCTATTCCCATCTGTTCGTTGCGCTGGGATACGATGGCAATTGTGGGAACATCAGCAGCCCACCGCTCCAGCACTGCTAGGTCTGACTCTTCAGATAAGGTGAAGGCGATCGCTTCGGGGAATCCCCATAATAGGCCTGCTTCAACCGATGAAGCTTGATGCGTGCAGACTCTAGGAAAGCTGAAGCTGCGACAGGTGCTTGCTCCACTTACCTCATTTTTATCAATCACCAAAAGCTTAACCATCGAGTACCCTGCCAGTGCCGTAGCCCATTGAAGTTAACCATCAGCATGGGCCATCGACAGGGGTATTCTTACCACAAGATCTACTGATTCTGCAGGGGTATGGCCTCATAGATCCAGTAAGACCACTGAGTGCCTTGCTTCGCTACGCAATTCGCTAAAGGTGTCAAGGGAACGTCGCTGGCTTCACAGCTATCACAGATCTATTAACTCAACAGGTCACTCGATGAAGAGTCTGTGTCGGTAGAGTAACCCTGATTAATTTAGTTGCTGTAGGGGTAAACTACTATGGCGGCTAGGTGTGGCGGTTAGGGAAGCTTCATTCTCAAGGCGTAGCGATAGCTACATCTTTTGGAGGGTGTTCTGGACTCAAAATATGGCGCAGGATGAGCGATGCGTTACATGAGTTTCTTAGTTGTGGGGATACTCATCCTTACTCTACAGATGCCAACAGACCACAGCAGTCTAGTCAGGTCGATGGCTTTGGTCTAGGCGAAGCTAGTCCGGTATCCGGAAAGACTTTATAGCACCGTCAATACTTGATAAAGTTCTTCTTAATGAATAAACGGGCTATCTGAAGTTGAGTAAATTTGAATGAAATGTTAGCCCTGCAGTCACGAGCCGTACCACGACGGTTTAGCTAACCGTGCTCACCTTTAAGGTTTCACGGGCAGTACTTTATTGCAAATATTTGCGTAAATGTGTGCAATGAGTACGCGCTTCCTTCCGGCAAAACTGAGACATTTGATGATAAGAAATTTTGATGACCAGCCTGAAAATTGCCTTAGTGGTGGAAAATGTATCCAAGCTTATGGGGGGAGAGGCTCACAAGGTATTGATCTACCTGCAGAAGCTTCAAGATAGAAAGCATGAGGTTTGGCTTATATCCCACAGTCGTGTTGAAAACGAGCTGAGAGAGATTTTACCTTCTGAGCTATTAGAAAAGACTCGATTTGTAAAAGACGCTAATTTTCAAAAAATCCTGTGGCAAGTTGCTCGCTTTACGCCAATTCGACTGCGGGAGCTAGTATTTGGTGCAGCAATCAATCTGGTTTTTCAGCTCAAGGCTAAGAAGATAATACAATGCTTGATCGAGGAAGAAGATATTGATGTCATCTTTCAGCCAACACCCAATTCACCGCTAATGGTCAGTGCTTTGCACAGCTTGAATGTGCCAGTCGTAATTGGCCCCCTCAGCGGCGGAATGACTTTTCCCCCTAACTTTGACCCAGATTCAGCCATCACGCGGTCGATCGTGAAATTGAGCCAGCGCTTAGCAGGCATTGTGCACTTATGGATACCGGGAAAGTTAAAAGCAGACCACATCTTGGTGGCTAATCGAAGAACAAGAGAAATGCTGCCCAAAAGGTGTCTTGGCACTCTGCATGAAGGCATTATTGAGTGCGGTGTTGACCTCAACATTTGGAATACGGCTCAGATTACAAGCCAACCTACCGGTTGTCAAACTGCAAAAGACGTCGTCCGCTTTGTATACACCGGACGCTTAGTAGACTGGAAGGGCGTCGACTATCTCCTCGATGCATTTCAGCGCACCTGCAAAGACATTGATGCTCATCTGCAGCTCATCGGTGACGGCGAAATGCGTCAGACCCTTGAAGCTAAGGCAAGTGCACTCGGCGTCGAAGATCGCGTTGAGTTCTCAGGCTGGATGTCCCATGAGGCACTCAAATCTCAACTCGCGGCTTGTGACGTGTTTGTCATGCCTTCTCTAAGGGAAAGCTGCGGCAACTCCATTTTAGAGGCGATGGCTGTCGGCCTGCCTGCGATCGCCGCCGACTGGGGTGGGCCGGGGCTCATCATCGATTCAAGCTGTGGCATCAAAGTTTCACCCACGACCCCTCCTGAGTTTGTGGAGGGGTTAGCAAACGCCATGATTACCCTCGGTCAATCTGCTGAACTGCGATCTAAATTGGGACAGGCGGGCCTTCAACGCATTAGGTCCCAGCGATTCGACTGGGACTCGAAAGTCGATTACATTGTTTCTTTGTTTGAAGAAGTCTCCCAATCGGCTCCGCCCCGCGAGGATATGCACCTATCCAAATGCTGATTTGAGGGCCAATCAACTGGCCTCACATACAAGTTCAGGTGCAAGGCCATTGGGACCCGATACACCCTAAGGTCTTGACGACCTTGCCAGCTCGTCGTGTAGCCTCACGCGCAGAATCGTTCTCGTGCGGTGAGGCTTTACCGCATCGTTGAGTTCATCAAACGCGCGATAAATCACTGCCTCGACCCGATACACCGTCGAGCTATAAATAAACGTTTCGCCGATATGAGGTGTCTCGTTGAGGTAGAGCTCAGAGGGCAGCTCGTAGTCAGTTTCCTCCGACGGCAGCTCTTCAATTGCATAGGCTTGAAAGTTATCCATGGGCTGATCTCGCGCGCTATTAGGGTTATAAACCAAAACCCGCCCTCAAACGTAGTTATTTTTGAGCAAACCCATGCTGCTAGACTGCATAGAACTACGGCTCAGGGGTTGACCTCCACCACGGTCCAGTCACCATTCTCGAATGCGTAGCGCCAGCGGTTCTGGGGCTCGCCCCGCAGCTCTAGGTGGTCTACCAGACTAGGGACTAGCGTCAGTAGGCAAAAGTTATCCACTGGGGTTGCCGCATCGGGCGGCTCGTCGGTGAAAAGTACATCGGGCTTCCTCGGCTGAGCAGGATGGGGCCAGACAAACAGCAGCCGCCCCGAATCTGACATGGCCTGCCACGCCGCTGTCCGGGCCTCCCGCAGCGCTGGCTCCGTTTCTTCCATGCTCACCAGGTTTAGCACCCCCGACAGCCGAAACTGCTCGCGGGTTTTGGGGAAATACCAGCAGATTTCCCCCTGCTGCTCGTGGCGGATTTGCTCAGGCTTTTGGCTGCGGCGATCGCATACAATCTGCACCTCGTCGGTACCCTCTCGGAAGTCGCGAAACACCACAGTACGGTTGGCCGGCGACCCGTCTGGGCGAACCGTAGCAAGCTGAAAGTATCGGGCGTCGGGGGCAGCGCGGTTACGGTGCAGGGCGCGGGAGAGGGGCGATCGCCAGGGTGCGGTCATGGGTAGGGCTTAACGGTTAAGATCAGGTGAACTATCTAGCGATATCATAGATCCATACTGAACTCCTCCCAACCATGACGGCCACCTTGCCCGACTCGGCCAGTATTTTCTACCCCTCCTCTGACGGCGAGCCCTTGGCCGAAACCTACCTGCATCTCTACGCCCTGCTCACCACCCTCGAAGTGCTGCGGCAGTATATCCAGCGCGTCGCTTTTACTGAACCCAGAGGCACCGTGCTGGGCAACCAGTTCCTCTACTACTCCCAGGGCTACCCCAAGCTGCGCGTCGCCCCCGACACCATGGTGATTTTTAATGTGGAGCCAGGGGGGCGAGACAGCTACAAGATTTGGGAAGAAGGGCAAGTTCCTGCTGTGATTTTCGAATTTACCTCGAAAGGCACTCAAAATCAGGACGAAGTCTTTAAGAAAACCCTATACGAGCAGCTTGGAGTGCAGGAGTACTAGCTGTTTGACCCCAAGGGTGAGTGGATTGCGGAGCAGCTCGCGGGCTACCGGCTGCAGCGGGGGGAATATATTCCCATCACCGACGGACGCAGCGAGCCGCTGAAGCTGAGGCTCGTGGTCGAGGGCGCTCTGATTGGGTTCTACCGGGAGGACAACGGCGAAAAGTTGCTCATCCCTGATGAGTTGATGGCTGAGCTAGAGCAGGCGCGGCAGCGAGTCGAACAAGAGCGTCAGCGGGCCGAGCAGGCTGAACAGAAAATAGCAGAGCTACAGCAGCGGCTGCGAGAATTAGAGGGGAAATAGGGTCTGCCTCCGGACGCGCTGGCGTGATAAGTTCATACCAGTCGTGGGGTCGTGGGTAGCGGTGCTTCATAAAAACGATGCCGCGTCAACCCTTTTAGGCTGGTTCAACCTCCACCCCTCTTAGATTGATTTCGTCCTTCTAGCCACCCTAGACACTATGGCTGCCACCCCAAAAATCATCGTTTTAGACGACGATCCCACCGGTTCCCAGACGGTGCACGGTTGCCTTCTGCTGCTGCGCTGGGACGTGGAAACCCTAGTCATGGGCCTGCAGGATGAGTCGCCCATCTTGTTTGTGCTCACCAACACCCGCTCTATGACGCCCCAGCAGGCCAACCAGGTTACCCGTGAGGTGTGCGACAACATGCGGGAAGCGATCGCCCAGGCCGGGGTGGAAGAGTTTTTAGTGGTGAGCCGCTCCGATTCAACCCTGCGGGGCCACTACCCGGTGGAGACCGACGCGATCGCCAGCGAGATGGGGCCGTTTGACGCCCATTTCCTCACCCCGGCATTCTTTGAAGGGGGACGGGTTACCAAGAATGGGGTGCATTACCTGATGATGGACGGCAAGCCCGTCCCCGTCCACGAGACAGAGTTTGCCCAAGACTCAGTATTCGGCTATTCCCACAGCCACCTACCGGACTACGTGGAAGAGAAAACCGGCGGGCGAATTACCGCAGACCAGGTGACGGTACTTCAGCTAAAGGATATCCGCAGGGGGGTGCTCGAACGGCTGATGACCTTCAGCAACAACCAGTGCGTTGCCGTGGATGCCGAGACTCAAGCAGACCTCAACCAGTTTGCCCAAGACGTGCTGACGGCAGCGGGGCAAGGTAAGCGTTTTCTGTTTCGCAGCGCCGCCAGCCTCCTCACGGCCCTAGCCAACCTGCCGCCCCAGCCCGTATCCGCTGAAGACATGGCCCAGTTTACCGGGCACCAGCCCGGTGCAGTGCTGGTGGGCTCCCATGTGCAGATGACCACAAAACAGCTCTACCGGCTGCTGGAGGATCCGGATACGGTGGGCATTGAGGTGGAAGTGGCTCGGTTGGTGGACGGCACCACCGAAGACCACAAGCAGCTTCTGGGGACCACCCTAGATCAGGCCACGCAAGCCCATAGCGAGGGCAAAACGCCCGTGATCTACACCACCCGCAAAGAGCTGACCTTTCCCAGCACCGACGTGCGGCTCACCTTCGGCACTGCAGTCTCAGCGCTGTTGATGGATGTGGTGCGCGGACTGCCCATCACCATCGGCTACCTAATCAGCAAGGGCGGCATCACCTCTAACGATGTGCTCAGCGATGGCCTTGCTCTGCGCAGCGCCCGGCTGCTAGGTCAAGTCCTGCCGGGGTGCTCCATTGTCCGCACTCCGGAGAGCCATCCCCGGTTCCCCAATTTACCTGTGGTATTGTTTCCCGGCAATGTGGGAGATGTGGATGGTCTATTAACCGTCTATCAACGATTGCGGTAAGGTTGATTAGCCCCAAACCAATTACTCTAATGACCGACGAGCAGCACAGCACCCCATCCGAGTCCCCGCTTGACCCCCCCAAGGCAGACGAGCAGCCCAGCCTCGCAGTGGGCGATCGCGTCCGTATTGCCACCCTACCCCCCTACGTCAAAACCGCAGAACCCATGCCCATGCTGCGACCTCCCCACGTTGTTAAGTTGGGGGAGGAGGGCACCATCGTCGACTATCGTCCGGGTAACCACTGGAGCGTGCGGTTTGAGCAGGGCACCTTTTTAATCGATAGTCAGTACATTGAGAAGGCCTAGCGGTGCCCCAGGATCTTGAACAGGTCTTAATTCTAGGTGGGCAGGGGCGTATTGGCAGCAGCATCGCCCATGACGTGATTCAGCATACTGCAGCCTACGTAACTGTGACTGGGCGGCGGGCTCGTCCCTATGCCCTATCACTACCCAACGAGCGAGTGGCGGCGATCGCCCTCGACTTGGCCGATGCTGACGCACTGGAGGCGGCGATCGCCCGTGCCCACCTCGTGATTCACTGTGCCGGACCGTTCCACAACCGAGATGGCCGCGTGCTCAAGGCCTGCATTCGCCTGGGGGTGAATTACCTAGACGTGAGCGACTGCGTCCCTTTTACCCAAAGGGCTTTGGCGCTGCACGAGGCGGCGCAGGCGGCAGGGGTGACGGCCATCATCAACACTGGGGTATTCCCTGGAATGTCAAACAGCCTGGCACGGCAGGGGGTAGAAGCGTTTAACGCTGTGGACGACTGCCCCTCAGAAATTTTCCTAGGCTACGTGGTGGGGGGCTCGGGTGGGGCCGGCGTGACAGTGATGCGCACCACGTTTCTAGGGCTGCTGCAGCCATTTAAGGCCTGGATCGGGGGGCAGTGGCAGCAGCAGTGGCCCTACCGCGATCGCCAAGTGGTGGCCTTTCCGCCGCCCTTTGGCTCAGTGGGGGTCTATTGGTATGAGGTGCCGGAGACCCTGACCCTGGCGTCATCGTTCCCAGTGCAGACCGTGGTAACTAAATTTGGCTCCGCCCCAGAACTCTACAACCGACTCACTCATTTGGTGGCCCGCTGGTGCCCCAGGGCGCTGCTGAAGCAGCCTGCGGCCGTCGAGGTTCTCTCTCAAGTGAGCTACCGCATGACCCAGGTGAGCGATCGCTGGAGCGGCGTCGGCATTGGCATCTGGGTCGAGGTTGTGGGCCACGCAGGGAGGCGCTATCGGTCTATCCTGGTGCATGATGATACGGCGATCGCCGCTGGCATGGGCACCGGCAGTCTAGCCGCCCTGTTGCTGTCAGGGGAGATGCGCCGGCCCGGCGTATCTCCGGTGGAGCGCGCCCTGCCTACGCCGCTGTTTGAGCGCATCTTAGCGTCTAGGGGCCTGCACCCTACCTGTGGGTGGGTAGATCCGTAGATACTGACGTAGAATGACGACTACACTAGCCCTGCCCTTGTCGTAAATCTGCTGGGTGCTGCTGGATTTAAGATTATGCCTCTTGTAGTGATATAGCAGTGCCACGTCACGACTGGCTAACGCTAGTCATCTCCAACGCTGAGACCACATCCCTTGAGTCAACAGCGCCTTTCACAACCGAGACCCTGCATAAAGCCCCGAGATGAAAACACTGCCGTTTATCATCAAGAAATTCGCCCTGATCGACAAGCCTTCCACGGAAGAAGGACAGCCGCCATCGCCTGACGACGAGTTGGTTGAGCTAGTTGACGACATCCAGCAAGCCACTTCAAAGCAGACTTATGACACGCCGATTCCCGGCTACTTCGTCATGAGCAGCGCGACGCCCAACGTGGACGGCGGCGACGACGATGAAACCAGCGTCCCGAAGTCAGTGAGCAGGGAAGCTTCCCACCGGCAGGATGCCGCAGCGCTCCAGTCTCGCCAACAGGAAGTGGATAATGCTGCCCGGGGAATCACGGAAATTGCCGAGTATCTCTATCGCATCTATGCTGAGAGGAAAACCTCTCCGGAGCTGGTGATTGTGGTTCACGGCTACAACATGAGCCGTTCGTCGGTGTGCAGCTGGTACAAGGATATTTTTTACTACATCAACCGCTACGACGCAGCGATCGCCACCCAGCGGAACCAGGTCTTTATTGGCTATCGCTGGCCCTCTGAAAATGTCAGGTCCAATCGTCTGTTCGAGTCGCTGACGGCGCTGCCACCGCTGCCCCGCGATCTGCTCATTATGGGCGCGATCGCTGCTCTGGTCCTGCTGGTGCTGGAGCTGCTAGAACTATTTATCATCAAAAACTTTCTCCTTGCCTTCTTCTTGGGCATTCCGCTTTTTCTGCTCATGCTGCTGGGCTTCATGATGCTGACGCTGGTGATGCTGCGGCTAGTGGTGTATTTCCGCGATCGCTACCGAGCCAGCAACTTCGGCGTCCTAGACTTGGTGGAGCTGTTGCGGCAGATTGACTGGGCGCTGGTGCAGATCAAGGCAAACGAGCTCCGCAGCCAGCATGGCCACTTATCAGAAGCCGCTGCCACGGAAGAATCCATTAAGCATTGGCGTCAAGAAACCCGGCGAGTGAAGCTGTCTTTCATTGGCCACAGTATGGGGGGGTTCGTGGTCACCAGCGCGGTGCGCATTTTGTCGGACGTGTTTGACTTTCGTTCGGTGCTGCAGCAGCCCCCGGCTGACGTAGGCTCAGTCTTTCGGCTAGAGCGGCTGCTGCTGGCCTCCCCAGACATTCCCATTCTCACCATCATTTCCAACCGGGCTAACTTCCTAGCCTCCTCCCTACGCCGCTTCGCCGAGTCCTACCTCCTCAGCAATGAGGGGGATATTGCCCTGCGTATGGCCTCAACTACGGCAAACTACATCGCCTTCCCCAGCCGCACCCAGTATCAGGGCTACCGGTTGGGGAACGTAGCCCTCAAAGGTGAGCAGTACGGCATCGTCAATCTCAATGCCTTGGATAACGAGCTAATTGAGGGAAGACCTCTCAAAGAGTCGATTGTCACCGCCTCTGAGAAAATTCTGGAGAATCTGTTTGTCACCGCCGAGCGCTTCAAGCCAGGCCGCTACGTCACTCTAGCCGAGCTGTTTCGAGACCAGGCTGGGCTGGGGGATAATCGGGTAACGGTAGCCGATTTCTTCACCTTTTTCGACTGCACCGATTACAAGGATGTAGAGTTTTCCGTCAGGCAGCCCGACAAGATAGGACAGCGAAAAGGCATCCTTACCCGCGCCAAGCGCAAGAGAGCCCTAACCGCTGGAGACTATTTCCAACTGGCTTACGACTACATCACCCGGCGGCGGGACGTCCACGGCGGCTATTTCCAGGGAGAGTTCACCCAGACTCTGCTCTATCGCACGGCATTCCTCGGATTTACGGGCTACCTCAAAACCCTAGACGATGACCTCCAAAACGCCTACGATCCCCACGTGGCCCTGAGCAAGTTTCACATGGCCTGCCGGGAGAAGGGCATTCAGGGATTTCTCTCCCCCATTCGCTACCGCGTGGATATCCAAAAGCAGAGCCTCGCCGACACGATTCAGGAGCTCCTGCAAGCGATTACGCCAACCCCTGTAAACAAGGTGGAGGATTCAGAGGATTCCCAGTGCGAGACCTAAATCTCAATCGCGTCGAGGGTGTAGCTGCGCCACTGCCCCATGGCTAACTCCACCACGTGGGGCTCCACCGTGAAACGAGCAGGGCTGTCTGTGCTGACGTTGATGCGGGCAAAGGTGTAAGGACGGCGCTTTTGCGGGCCGTGGCCACTGCGCCCCACAAACAGGTGCGATCGCGCCACAGGCCAGCGCTTCCCGTCTACGTCTTCAAACAGAATATTGCCCTCGATTCGCTGGCGCCGCAGACTGTAGCCGCTGCCGCCGCACACCACCCAGTTGATATTAGCGTCACCGTAGCCCACATCCTCAGTGCGCAAATGATCAAAGCAGTGGGCGTGGCCGCTGAAGACCAGGTCCACTATGGGGCGGTCTTTCGTATGCGGCTTTGCCGCCCGCTTCACCTGGTCAAACACCCGCCGCAGGCGGGCGCGCACCGCCAAGGTCTGACCCTGATTCCACTTGGTGGCCTCGGTGATGTAGGGGGGATGGTGAAAAAAGACCACTCGCCCCCGAACGTCCCCACCCGTGCCGTAATTGCGCCACGATTCTGTCAGCCGATGCCGCAGCCAGTCAAGCTGCTCGGTATCCACGTCGATGGATTGGTGGGTTTGGTCGAGCTGCTTTTCGGCGTCGCGAATCTCTTCCTCAATTTGCTCATATTTGGCGTGCAGCTCGTCGATGCCCTGTGCCTCGTCGGAGTCATTTTCGTTTAGCTTCGCCGCCTGTGCTAAAAGCTCTTCTTGTTCCTTGCGCCACTGCTGCTGCTGCTGCCGCAGGCGATCGCGGCGGTCGTCTCCGGCAGCCGTGTCGGGCACCACGGCGGGGGCGTTAATCGTGTTGGAGTCTAGGGCGTAGAACTCAATGCCTTGGTGACGGAACCAGTAGTAGCGGTTAGGCAGGCGGGTGAACTGTCCGGGTTGATATCTCAGGGCACGCCCAGTGTCGGTTGGGGCTGTATAGTGCTGGTCGAGGTGGCGCTTGAGGTGCTCATGACCCATGGGCTTGAGGTAGTCTAAGAAGGCCCGACTGTAGGCGTCGCCCACGTAAGAGCCGTGCAGGCCAAAATTCATGTCGAGCTGCTGCCGCAGCAGGTAGCGCAGCGGCAGCGTGATTTGGGCGGTAATCCCATAGATCAGCGGCAGATCGTAGTAGTCGTGGTTCCCCAGGACCGGAAATAAGGGCCGCTTAAAGCACATGCGGTCGTAGGCGATGTCGTCGGGGCGATCGCCCCCCACCAGCAGCTCGCGATAGGGCTTGATGAAGTTGTCGGGGTACTGCTCGCTGGAGCCTACCACATAGACCACATCCCCTGTATGTAGAATAAAGTCGCAGTTGTGGCTCTCCTCAATCATCCGCTTCGCCACCCGCCGCTGGGGATGGTCGCCTCGGTGTCTGCCTGCTCCCGTATCGCCGATGACCAGAAACGAGAAGGCCTCGCCCGTTTGCGAACCGCCCGCCTGCCCATCCTCCAAAACCAGCCGTGTCTGGTCAATGCCCCGCGCCTTAATCTCATGGTGATGCCAGCGGACCCGCTCCCGCATCAAGGCTATCTTTTTAGAGATGGGCGGATCGGTAATCATGCTCATGGACGGTGAACCTAGAAAAAACTAGCAGGGATGGGCACCCTCAAAGCCACATCACGCTCGGTCGCTCCCGTCAGAAGACGCGCCGGTGAGCGAAAACGCTATCTCATCGTCGTCGCCGAACAGGCCAAACAGCGGACCCAGCAGCGCCCCAAACACAAACCCTCCCGCATGGGCCCAGTAGGCCACGCCACCGCTCTCCATCCCAACGTTTGCGGGGGCGCCCAGGCTCGCCACCCCGTAGAGCGCCTGCTGCAAAAACCAGATGCCCAAAAACAGCAGCGCCGGGATGCGAACGGTGAAGAAGAAGAACCCCAGGGGCACCAATGTTAAGATACGCACCTTAGGATAGCGAAAAATGTAGGCCCCCATCACCCCAGCGATCGCCCCGCTAGCGCCCAGGGAGGGAATCGCAGACTCTTGGGCAAAGCCCCACTGAGCTAAGGAGGCCAGCACGCCGCACAGCAGGTAGAACACCAAGAAGCGCGCCCGCCCCAGCTGCTCCTCCAGGTTGTTGCCAAAAATCCACAGGTAGAGCATGTTGCCAGCGACGTGCAGAAAGCCAGCGTGTAAGAACTCCGCTGAAATCAGCGTGCCCCACTCGGAAAACGTCGCCCCGCCAAAGCCAGTGTGAAAGCTCTCGGTCAGCTGCTTGGGCACCACAGCCCAGTGGCAGAAAAACTCGGTGAGCCGCTGCGAGGGTAGGGTGGACTCGTAGAAAAAGAGCAGTACGTTGACGGCGATCAGCCCATAGGTGACGTAAGGGGTGATCTTAATTGGATTTTCGTCGCGAAGGGGAACCACAAGCCGTGCTGTCCTAAACTGTCACTAATATCTCATTTACGGTAGCGAATTTCGGCGGATTTTTCCCTCTCCCCTGCGCTAGGTTTCCGCCGGACCCACACCTCGTATCCCACCAGCACGGCGATCGCCCCCACCAGGGGCAGCAAAAAGTAAATCAGGCGATACACCAGCAGCGCCGCCAGCAGCCGATCTGCCGGCGTCGACAGGATGAGCAGCAGTACCGTTTCAAACACCCCCAGCCCGCCTGGAACGGTGCTGAAGACTCCGGCAAACTGGGCCAGGAGATAAGCTTGAAATACGGTGAGATAGCCTACTTTGGGCAGCAGCAGGGCCAGAATTCCCGCCGCCAGCAACCAGTCTAAAAGCGTAAGACCAAGCTGGGCGATCGCCAGCGACAGCGGCAGCCGAGGGACGACTCTGCCCCACAGCGTTAAGCCGCGCGGACTCAGGGCGCTCCAGGCAAAATAGGCTGCCGTCAGCACAAGGCCCAGCCAGCCCACCTGCCTCAGGAGGGCCTCAGACAGCGGTAAATCCGTGGGAATGGGCGGGGGCCAGACCGCAAACAGGCCACCCCCAACGGCAAACAGCCCGACCCAAAAGCTGAGCCCACAAAACGCAATAACTTGGGCGATCGCCCAATTCGAGACGCCCCAGCGGCGGTAGAAGCGGTAGCGAATGGCGCTGCCGCTGAGGGCGGAGAACCCGGCGCTGCGGCTGATGGCGTAGGTCAAACAGGCCACCAGCGCCGTACGGCGGTAGGGCAGCGGGCAGCGGGCAAAGCGGACGGCCAGGGCGTCATAGCCAGTGAGGGTGAGGTAGCTGAGGGCGACGAGGACGAGGGCGGCGGCGAGGGATGGTGCTGGAATCGCCTGCACGCTTCGAAGAACGTCCTGCAGGCTGTAGCGCCCTAACTCTTGTTGAATCGCCCAGAGGCACAGCCCAAATATTCCAAGACCGAAGAGGGGTGGGAGAACACGAGCAATGATGCGAGAGCGCTGGCAGATCCATCTTGGGAGGTTTTCCATAGCAAAAGCTCTAGGCCGCAGACCACACCACTTTGGGGACGAGGCGCACGCCGCCATCTTGGATATTCCTGTCCTGGGCCGCCATCTGCGCCACCCCTAAAAACGCCTCAGCCCCGAGCACCCGCACATAATTTGAGGACCCAGCGCTGCTCAGCGGCGCTTCAATCACCACCGGACGACCGTGGCCCCAGTCCACCGCTTGCTCTGCATCAAGCGCTACGGCAGGCAGGTGGGCCAACGCGATCGCCGGCGAGATTAGCGCCTCCGGCGACACAGCGTCCAGGGCGATGCTGCCATCTAGGTTAAATCCACCGCTTTCGGTGCGCTCCAGCGCCGCCAGGGTGCCCCCCACCCCCAACTGCTCTCCCAGATCTCGGGCGATCGCCCGAATATAGGTGCCGCTGCCGCAGGCGATCGCCACCGTCAGCTCTGGAAAATCCCCCGGCGTCCAGCCCAAGACCTTCGTACTGTAGACCACTACCTGGCGCACCGGCACCTCCACCGGCTCGCCGGCCCGCGCCAAATCATACAGCCGCTTCCCCCCCACCTGAATCGCACTGTATTTGGGGGGAATCTGTTGCAGGGTCCCCTGAAAGGCGGCAAGGTGGGAAGCCACCGCCTCAAGAGTCAACTCGGGAGCCACCGTCGTTGCTAGAACCTCGCCTTCCAGGTCGTCGGTATCGGTACGCACTCCAAAGCGAACCACAGCGCGATAGGCCTTGCCCTCAGGCAAAAACTGCAGCAGCCGCGTAGCCCGACCCACCGCGATGGGCAGCACCCCAGTCGCCGCTGGGTCGAGGGTGCCGCCGTGGCCCACCCGCTTTAGCCCCAGTCGCCGCCGCACCCGAGCAACGCAGTCGTGGGACGTAAGGCCCGCCGGCTTATGGAGGTTAAGAAATCCGCTCAAGGGTTCGTCACTGGTCTGTTCCGGGCGCTAGTTCGGTTCGGCTGAGTTGGAGGTCGTCAGGATCTGGTTCGCCAACTGACTCAGCTGAACGCCGTCTAGCGATTCTACCAGCCGCAGCGGGATGGGGTCGCGGCTTAACGCTTCGGCATAGGCTGACGAGAGATAGGTTGAATAGTCTGGCTGGTTGCGCAGGTGAGCCTCGAAAAACGCCAGACTTAGGGCTTCAGTATACTCCTGGGCGAGACCTGGCTCAGGGCCCAAGATCTCCGGCGGTAGGGGAACGCTGCCGCCGCCGCTAACGCTATCTCCAATGGTAGAAAAGTGGGTCCCGTTTTGCTGCAGCACCAAATACTTATCCTCAGCCTCAATCCAGTCGAATGGGATCAGCTGCTCAAACAGGGTCGGGGCAACAAAGTCGTTGCTGCCCGATACAACCATAGTGGGGATGGTGATTTGCGCCATCCCTGATTGGCCAAAGATGCTGCTGCCGATAGGGTTGATGGCGATCGCTGCCTTGACCCGGTCGTCCGCAAGGGACTGCATCTCCTGAGCTTCGTCACTGCGCAATTCCAGCGCGCGGCACTGCAGCAGCAGCGACAAGTTAAGGGTGTCCCGCACTTGCTCATCGGTACATTCAGCGGCAAGCTGAGAAAAATTGATTTCGGCGCCGGCCAGCGCCAGCGCGGTATACCCACCAAACGACTGACCGACCACGCCAACGGTCTCTAGGTCAAGAGATGGTAAATCCCCAGCCGCTATCTTGCGACCCAGCTCATCCAGCAGCGCTGAAATGTCTAGGGGACGGTCGGCGAACTCCCCTGACTCAGCCACTTGGCTAGCCGTACCGTTGAGCAAGTCCTCAATGTAGCTCGCGTCGCTGCCGGGATGGTCTGGGGCCGCAACGGCATAGCCGCGAGACGCCAAATGCTCGGCCAAATAGCGAAAGCTGCTGCGATTGGACCCTAGACCGTGGGAAATGACAATAACCGGGGCATTGGCGCGATCAGGAAGATAGAGATCGACCTTGAATCGCCGCCGACGCTGCCGAGTCAGCATTTCAAAGGTCATCTTCTCCCACTGGTATTCTCCCGAGCGTCGGGGCTCGTTGGGATCAGCCACGGGCGGGCTGCCGGCAGCACTACGCTCTGAGAGGGCCGAAATCCGGCTTACGGCGCTGTTGGTGTCTCCAACAAGCCGCTGAAACTCTCGAAACACCCCCAGACCCCGGTCAATATCCACCACCAGGCTGTCGGTGGGAAAATTTTTCAAAAAGCCTAAGGGGGTCAACCCCCCTTCTTCGCCAGCCGCTAAGATCAGGGCTGCCCGCAGGGCAAAAAATCCTGAGTTGGACTGGGTGCGCACTACATCACCCAATCGCCTAAGGATGGTCTCCCCCTGACGAGTGTAGAGGAAGTTGGCGATCGCCACCTGCTCGGTTTCAATTGAAGACTGTAGGGCTTGCTCGACGTATTCAAGCTGCTCTGGGGTGAGCCGATTGATGTAGGCCGCCAGATCGGGGCGGACCGTTCCATCTTCAAGGTAGGCCTCGATGGAGGCGATCGTCACCGCGAGTTCAAACAGGCCGTATCTAGCGCGGATATCGCGGGCGGCCTCAGCCACTGGAGCTAAAGCGAACCCGATGACAGCGATCGTTGTTCCAATTAGGGTCAGCCGACCCAGCACCGTATGAACCTGACGCAGTATGACGTTCATGGGAAAAGCCTGTAGACTGATATCTCGGTAATACACCCCTAATATAAGCGTGCGCCAAGATCCCGCTAAAGCACTGAGTCATGTTCTACCAGACACGTTCTCCCGGAATTGACGTAATACACTGCCAGCAAACCGCCGGTTCCTGGATGGTATATTGGCTAGTGAACGGGTGTATTTGACCGCGCTACAGTGATTTGCTCAGTCGTTCGCAAATCAAAAAATCATCCTGGCCAATGCTACTGCTTTTCTGGAAGAGCGCAGTAGCCTGCTTTCTAGATTGCGCCAGCGGCGAACGATAGGCCCCCAGCACGCTTAGGCCCCGTCAAGCAGTTGATCAATCCAGCCCCCCACAAGGCGCTTGTCAAAGCACTGACATTGGCGCAGAAATTTAGTTTAGCTATTTTGTCTTGCCGACGGATGAAGCAAGCCCGGCTGTGGCTGCGCCGCCGCGTCCAGGACTTCAAAATTTCGAGGAAGATTAGCTATAGCTACGCGCTGAGTCTAGGCGTGGCTATTCTGGGCACTTCGCTAGGTTTAGGGCTTGCCCATTGGCAAGGGCAGCTAGCACAGCAGCAGTTTGAGCAAGCCGATCGCTACTTAACTAACCTTTATCAGCTCGACCATGAACTTTTAGATATTCGCTCCCATCCCCAGCGGCTGCTGGCTATTCTGGATGAACCCGCCTGGCTTGAGAGCGAAATAGCTCAGTTTGAGGGGGCAGCCGCTCGGGTTTTGAAATCGGCAGACAACCTCACTGCCCTTGAGAAACCAGCAGCGACCGTCGGTGTAGACCCTATAGATTACGTCAACCTAGGGCGTAGCTATGCCACCTTGATTCAGACCTATTGCCAGTTCGTAGAGCAATCTGTTTGGCAAGAGGTGAGCCAACTGCGCTCAAATCGCCAAACCTTGCCCGAAGCGCGTCAGGCGATCTTAGAGGCAACGACCAGCACAGAAGCCCGACAGCTGCGCCAGAATTTTGAGCGGCTCTCAGACCGCTCTGAGATACTTTTGGAGACAGCCCGCAACGAGAAAAAGCTTGCCCAGGCGGAGCTGAAGGCTGCAAGGCGGCTGCAGCTGATGATTATTTTGAGCAGCATGCTGCTCTCTGCGCTGGTGGCGGCAGCGCTCGTCCACCGCACTAGTCGGGCGATCGCCCAGCCCATTGAGCACCTGACCCAGACCGCCGAAAGCATCGTCAGGTCCAACCGCTTTACGTTGGATTATTTCCAGGGCGTCCCGGTCCATGGCAAAGATGAGGTCGCCTCCCTCGCCCGCTCCCTAGAACAGCTTGTGAGCTGGGTCAACCAATATACGGCCCAGCTCGAAGAATCCCGCAGCAGCCTAGAGCGCCGCGTATCGCAGCGGACCCAAGAGCTGACGGACACCATTGAGGCCCTCAACCAAGCGCAAATGAAGCTGGTGCAGTCTGAGACGATGTCCAGCCTTGGGCAGCTGGTGGCGGGGGTTGCCCACGAAGTCAATAACCCCGTGGGCTTCATCTACGGCAACATTAGCTATGCCAAGGACTACGTGCAAAGGCTGCTGACGGTGCTGCAGGCCTACGAAGCCCAAGTCGCCTCCCCCAGCCCCGCCCTACAGGCCATGCTCAACGAGGCCGAGCTCGATTTTGTGGTCGAAGACCTACCCAAGGTGCTGCAGTCAATTCAAACTGGGGCAGAGCGCATTCACCATATCGTGCGATCGCTGCAAAAGTTTTCTCGGTTGAATGAGGCCGACGTCAAGCAGGTGGATATCCACGACTGCCTAGACAGCACCCTCCTGATGCTGCAGCACCGCCTGTGGCTCCAGTCTGGTGAGACAGTCCAGGTGGTGAAGCGCTACGGCCACCTTTGCCCTGTCGAGTGCTATCCCCGATTGCTCAATCAGGTGTTTATCAATGTAGTGGCCAATGCTCTGGATGCCTTAGACGCCCAGAGTCGGACGATGAAGGTATCGCCAAGCATGGTGATTGTGACTACGGAGCAGCGGGGCAATCGGGTGGCGGTGACGGTGACTGACAGCGGTCCTGGCATCATTCCCGAGGTGCGTCAGCGGCTATTCGATCCATTTTTCACAACAAAACCGGCGGGTCAGGGCGTGGGGCTAGGGCTGTCCATCAGTCAGGAAATTATTGTGAAGCGGCATGGGGGAACCCTTGAATGCTTCTCCGAGCCCGGTCGGGGCACGCGGGTGGTAATTACGATTCCGGTGACGCAGTCCGCTGGTGCCTTGCCTTTGAAAGCGGGGAGCGATCGCTGTCCCACTGAGCGCTGAGATGGGCAAATCACTACATGAAAATTAGTCCCTGACGCATGGCGGTGGTGACGGCCTCGGTCCGGCTAGATACGTTGAGCTTTGAGAAAATTGAGCTGACGTGGAACTTCACCGTATGGTCGGAAATATTGAGCTGGCGGGCGATAGCCTTATTGCCCAGCCCAGTTGCTAAGCAGTGTAGGATCTCACTCTCCCGAGGCGTTAGCGCTACCAGCGCATCAGACGCCGCAAAACCGGCGGCCCAACCCTCTGACCAATCTGCAGTCGGCGCAACCTCGAGCCCGTTTGCCGCTACCTCGGGGTGCAGCACCACCAGCCCGCCCACAATGGCCTCCAGCGCCAAAATCAGCCCCTCTGTGTCCAGGTCGTTGGTCAGAATTCCGCGAATCCCAGCCTGTAGCAATGGGCCAACCGGAACCGTGTCCTCTGCCAGCACGTCCACCCACAGCGCGATCGCAAGCTCGTCCGCCAGCGTCGTCAGCATCTCCAAGGGCTCCTCCGCCAGCAGAGCCGCATCGATAATGGCCACGTCGCTATGCTGCGCAGACGGACTCTTCAGCGCAGCAAGGGTCGACCCGCAGCCCACCACTCGGTTTCCTTTGCGCGTCACCATAGCCTCGATGCCAGCCTGAACCACGGCAGAACTCGCTACAATCAGCACCCGAATCGGCATCTCTTGAGCCGACATCTCTAGCGCTCGCCCATCACAATGCTGAGTTCAACGACCTGCCCGCCGCGAATCAGCTGCGCGGTCACTGGTTGCCCTATCAAGTCGGGATTGAGCTGAGACTGCAATTGACTTTGACTTGCGATCGCTTCCCCGTTGAGGGTGAACAAGATGTCCCCCACCATCACTCCGGCAGCATCAGCAGCCCCGCCCTCTTCTAGACTGGCAATTAGGATGC
>JBHJHJ010000164.1:0-3031 GCA_050330955.1 Elainellaceae cyanobacterium
AGACAGGCGATTCACCACCCAGTTGCCGATATCCAGCAGCTTATAGTCCATCGGGTCGTGCAGCGACAGGGTGCGCAGATTGCGCCAGTAGAGGTCAAACCCATGGCGCTTAGCCACCGCCCGGGCCCCCATCAGGTCAAAGATTTGGCTGGTCACCGTCAGGCCTGTGGTCAGGGCCATGGCTCTAGCGGCGGCAGCAGTGGTGGACATCGCCCCTCGCTCGGCGTGGGTCAGGGCCTCCCCCTGATCCCACCCCCGCTGGAACTGGGCCGTCGCCTGCTGCATCAGGGCGATCGCCCCTTGCATCTGGGTCCACAGGTCGCCGTAGCGGCGCAGGCTGTAGGGGTCGGCGGTGGCCTTGTCTACCGTGGCGGTCTCCCAAGGGCGGGCCCTGGTGCGGGTGTAGGATAGCGCTGCTTCCAGCGCCCCTTCGGCAGTCCCCAAAAAGATGGCGGCTTGAACCAGCATGCCGCTCACGCCGAGCACGGTGGAAAAGGCGCTCTCCAGGTCGAGGGGTGGTCCCAGAATTTCTTTTGGATCAACGAGGACATCCTCAAAGGTAAAGCTGCCGCTGGCGGTGCGCCGCTGCCCGAGCGCGTCCCAGTCGTGGTTGTAGGTGAGCCCTGCTCGATCAGCCGGAATCACGAACATCACGGGGAAGGGGTTGCAGTCCTGCCGCGCCGCGCAAATGATGCGATCGCTCACCACAGCTCCAGTGCAAAAGGACTTGATGCCGTTGGCGACAAAGCCATCGCCGTGGGGCTCCAGGGTGAGGCGCATGTCGCGGGTGTTGATGGCGTTGGCCCACAGCAGATTGTGCTGGGCCGTCTGGCGGTAATAGTGGGCGGCCTCGTCGGGGGTGCCAATTAGGTGGGGTAAGACGGATAGAATCAGGTGGTAGCCGTAGAGCTGGGCCGCTGAGCTGTCGGCTTTGGCCAAGGTTTTGACGATCGTCATGGCCTCTGCCCAACCCGCGCCAGCGCCGCCGTAGGCGTGGGGCACCACGAGGGGGAGTAGCCCGCTGTTGCGAAGACACTGCGCCTCAACATCCGGCACGCCAGCGATCGCGTCGCGCTGGAGTACGGTTTGGCTGAGGAGCTGGGCCAGCCCCGTGGCGATCGCCTCTGGAGAATGGCTTGGGGAATGGTTTAGGGAGCGGTTTGGGGCGATCGCCGTATCGCAGTCTGCGTCGTCCATCGTCATTGTCAGGTCTGCAAGTCGCATGGGTTGAGGGTCCTTGTTGTCGCTATGGGGCAGAACCGGGCAGCACAGGCTAGGAGCGCCCCGCGCCCGGTTAAATGGAAATAAGCTGAATGGAAGTGCCGGGCGCTAGCGGACTGGTGCCACGTAGTAGCGCATCTCTAGCCAGCAGCGCAGGCTCTCTTCACTTACGCAGGCGCAACGGCGATGGGTCACGGGGTCGTAGGCGGCAAACTGCAGCGCCCCGTCCCGCGTTGACTGCATCTTCACTTGCGGCTCGCTAGAGGGTGCTAAAACTGCCAGGATGTAGGCCCCAGCAGCTCGCAGCGCCCTGGTAACGGGGCGAGGTTTAGCCTGTATCTGACGCTCTAGGGCCATACTGCCAGCCGGCAGCAGCTCTAGGGTCTCGTAGCGGGTCGGTTTGATGCTCATAGTTTCGTTCCTAGTCTTCTTGCTCGATGTCGTCCCAGTCGGGGTCTTGGCAGCGGAAGGGTTCGCGCTGCGGAACCTCTACCGAGATAGGAAATGCTGAAATTGGCTCTGAAAGGGTGAGGGTGGCGCAGGCCGGGTGAACAATGTCCGCTTGAACAATATCCGCCTGAACAATATCCGCCTGAACAGTGGCCGTCTGGTTTGCTTGGGCAGCGGCCGGTAGGGCGGCAAGGAGGCCAACCGTTAGCAGAGCTTCTAGCAGATTGGTTTTCATGGAATTTTCAGGTCCTGGGCTCGATTTGCATGATTCAACAAAAGAAATCGGGCCGTTGCTAAACCGTCCTTTAGGCGTTCCCTTACCGTTCTGTGGCAGAGGCTACATGCCAAATGAGCTGTGCTAAATCGCTCAGGAACGGTTCGGGAACGCTCAAAAAATTACCGTTCAGTAGCGATCGCCCTCTATTGACAACGTGAAAACGGCGATATTTCCCATGGACCTACCGCCTCCCCAACCGTTCCAACTCTCCCTAGCTGCGCAGAACCCGTTTTGGCGCGATTGTCCCTTGGTACTACGCTTAGCCGAGCTGGCAGAGGCACCGGAAGTCAAAAGCTTTGTTTGCAGCCTCTTCGAGTCGTTCATTGCCAAAATTGGCCGCGTCCCCCGCTCCATGCTGGCGGACTACGCAGCGGTGATTCTGCGCGATCGCGTATGGATAGTTGAGGAGGGCGAGCAGCTAATTGCCGTGCTGGTGCTGGCCCAAGAGGCGAATCACTACCACATCAAAACCCTCGCCGTCCGCCCCGATCGCCAAGGGAAAGGACTGGGACGCACCCTGCTGCGTCACGCCGAGGTCCAGTCTACCGAGAGCGGCTACAAGGAAATTTGGCTGCACACCAACGCCACCATGAGCTGCAACGTCAAGCTTTACAGCAGCGTTGGCTACCGAGAAATGTATCGCGAAATCTATCAGGGAAGTGAGAGTATCTACATGCGAAAGGAGCTGTGAGGTTGTCTACTATGCTGAAACTACTGTCTTCCCAACCCTTAAAGCGATCGCTTGCTCTTCTCGGCCTGCTGCTCCCCATGGGCTGCAGCTTTGCACCCGCCCCCGCTCCCACTACAGCCGCTGGCGATACCTGCGCCCCAGCGATCGCAGAACTCGAATTTGGCATCAGCTCATCGGAATCGCAGCAGAGCCTGAAGCAGCAGTGGGAGCCGTTCCTCGCGGCGCTGTCTGATCATATTGTTCGACCAGTCAACGGCTTTTACGCCACCGACTACGCCGCCGTGATTGAGGCCATGGGCGCCGACAAGCTACACGTGGCCTGGTACGGCGGCAAGGCCTACATCGAAGCGGCCAAACGCTCTGGGGCGGAAGCCTTTGTCAGGACCGTCAAC
>JBHJHJ010000165.1:0-26694 GCA_050330955.1 Elainellaceae cyanobacterium
CTCAAAGACGCCTCCTCCGCCATCAAAATCTTTGAGCTAGACGGAACGCCAGTGCGCCAGGTCGAGCTGCCCGGCATTGGCTCAGCGGGTGGCTTTGGCGGCAAGCGCGGCGACACCGACACCTTCTACAGCTTCACGGGCTTCACCACCCCAGCAACCCTCTACCGCTACGACATGAAAACGGGGGAGAGCGCCCTATTTCGTCAGCCCGATGTGGCCTTTGACCCAGACCAGTACGTCACCACCCAGGTGTTTTACCCCAGTAAAGACGGCACCCAGGTGCCCATGTTCATTACCCATAAGCGCGGGCTAAGCCTCGACGGCAGCAATCCTACGCTGCTCTACGGCTACGGCGGCTTTAATGTTCCACTCACCCCCGCCTTTTCCGTTCGGAACTTAGTGTGGATGGAGCTGGGGGGAGTGTATGCGGTGCCCAACCTGCGCGGGGGGGGGCGAGTATGGAGAAGCGTGGCACCAGGCGGGGATGCTGACGCAGAAGCAAAACGTATTTGACGATTTTATTGCCGCTGCCGAATGGCTGGTGGAAAACCAGTACACCGCTCCTGCAAAGCTGGCGATCGCGGGCGGCAGTAACGGGGGCCTGCTGGTGGGGGCCTGCATGATTCAGCGGCCCGACTTGTTTGCCGCCGCGCTGCCCGCGGTGGGGGTGATGGATATGCTGCGCTTTCATAAGTTCACCATTGGCTGGGCCTGGATGTCGGAATACGGCTCCCCTGAAGAAAACCCTGAGGAATTCAAGGCGCTGTATGCCTATTCCCCCTATCACAACCTCAAGCCCCAGACCGCCTACCCCGCCACCCTGATTACCACCGCCGACCACGACGACCGCGTGGTGCCGGCCCACAGCTTTAAGTTTGCGGCGGCGCTGCAGCAGGCCCACGGCGGGGAGGAGCCCGTGCTAATTCGCATCGAAACCAAGGCGGGGCACGGGGCCGGAAAGCCCACCGCGAAGCTGATTGAGGAGACCGCAGATAAGTTCGGCTTTTTGGTGCGGGTGTTGGAGATGGACGATCACTCTTCATAAAGACCAAACGTTCCCTATGGACACAAAGCAGTTCATTCTTTTAGGGCCTCCCGGAGTCGAGGTCGCGTCGCAGGCTGCTGCACTGGCAGAGCGCTGGCAAATTCCCCATGTGTCGGTGGCCGAGCTTCTACCGGAGGCGGCTGACCAGGGCGGGGCGTCTTCGGAGGAAGACTCGGTGGCAGTAGAGGCGCAGGTTTCAGATGCACTCATCTTGAAGCGAGTCCGAAGGCGGTTTGAGCAGCCAGATGTGATGTTGAAGGGGTACGTTTTGAGCGGGTTTCCTCAGACCCTGGCCCAAGCCCAAGCCTTTGAGGAATGGACCTCGGCGGTTGACCTGCCTCCGGCCACCGTGGTGTATCTCAAGGCGATGACAGGGCTGTTGATCAACCGGCTGTCGGCGGGTGGAAAATACGCCTCCGTTTCGGCAATTCGTCAAGATTTAGCCCGCCACGAGGAAGCGGTGGCCCCGCTGCTGGAGCACTATGGGCAGCGATCGCAGCTCAAAACGGTTAACGGTAGCCTGCCGTTTGCGGAGGTGGCCCGCGAACTGGCGCGACTGGGCTATAGAAACACGGGGGCCGCTCGGCTGATTGAAGACGAAGCCGCCCTCGATGCGCTGATCGAGCAAGAAGGGCGGCTGGTGGTGGACTGTATGGCCTCTTGGTGCGGCTCTTGCAAGCAGGTGGCCCCGCTGATCGACCAACTGGCGGAGGCCTATGGCGATCGCGCTACAGACAATCGCGTTACGGTGATAAAAATAGATTTTGACGTCAATCGGCAGCTAACCAAGCGGTTTGGGCTCAAAGGCATCCCGGCGGTGATGTTTTTCAAGAGCGGTGAGCTAATGGAGACCCTAATCGGGGTGAAGTCCTACGCTGAGTACAGCGCTGCGGTAGAGCGTCTATTCCCGTAGCCTTAAGACATAGCTTAAAATAGTCTTGAAATGGCAAGGCCTGATTATTCCATAGACTCTGATGATCTCACAGAGCGGGACACAGCCGCTCAACTGCGATCGCAGCTCAGAGCAGGCCAAAAGCCCATGGCCGACTGGCGAGGCGGAACGCTGGCTGTATCCGCTGTGCCGGGATCAGGAAAATCAACTGGCATGGCGATCGCCGCTGCCCTTGCCTTGGCCCGTAATGCCCAAGCTCAATCTCGGCAGGCCGAGACGCGGCAGCTTGTGCTGGTCACTTTTACCCGCTCTGCGGTGGCTAGCCTCAGGGCCAAGGTGCGCCACTACCTTCAGCTTTTGTCAATTCCGCCTGTGGGCTTTGCGGTCTATACGCTTCACGGCCTCGCCTACGCGATCGCCACCCGCCACCCGGAGCAGTCAGGCATCGACCCCACCCACACGCGCCTCAGCTCCCCCAACCAGAACCACTACCTAATCCGTAACGCGGTAGAGCGATGGATTGTAGATAATCCCGTTGGCTACAGCCAGCTAATCGAGGGGCAGCAGTTTGACGGGGAAGAGACCGAGCGGCTGCGGCGACAGTCGGTGCTGCGCACGGATGTACTGCCTCACCTAGCTCAAGTGGTCATTCACGAGGCAAAAAGCTCAGGGCTCTCACCGGCAGACCTGCAGCGTATGGTGGCCGTGCAGAAGGTCGAAATCCACTCCCCCAGCAGTTTCCTAGACGTTGCGGCAGGTCTGTACGACCAGTACCAAAAGCTGCGACGCGCGCGTCAACTGTTTGACTATGACGATATTATTTTAGCGGCGCTGAAGACTCTGCAGGACAACTCTATCCGCGAGCTGTGGCAGTCTCAGATTTATGGCATTTTTGAAGATGAGGCCCAAGACTCGTCACCGCTGCAGGCGGCCCTACTAGACATTCTCTCTAGACGGGCCAAATCTTCTGGTCTTGGCCCCAACTTGGTGCGGGTAGGAGACCCCAACCAGGCCATCAACTCCACCTTCACCCCCGCAGACCCGGTCTACTTCCGCCGATTTTGTCAGCAGTGCGCCGCCGAAGGTCACCTGACGGAGATGACCCAAGCGGGACGGAGTAGCCTCATTATTCTAGAGGCAGCCAACTTTCTGGTGGACTGGGCCAACCGTAACTATCCCGACGAACCGCCTTTTCGATCCCAGTACATTCAGCCCGTCTCTCCGGACGACCCTCAGCCAGAGGCTAACCCACCGCCAGTGCTGGGCGGCTTCCAAATCTATCGCCCTGAAACCATCTACGACTCCCTAGATCGGATTGCGGCCATTTCCCTGGAGCAGCTCACCCAGCACCCGGACTGGCGGGCGGCGGTGCTGGTGCGGGAAAACCGACAGGCGAGCGTCGTGGCTCAGGTGCTGCGTGATCCTCAAACCTACGGTCTTACGGTCGATTTAGCCCAACACGGCATTAGGATATACGATGCAGGCGATCGCCAGCGGCGGTCGGCAGTCCCCCGGGAAATGTTGACCCTGCTGAGATTCCTAGAACGTCCCCACGCCCCAGATTACCTCAAGGCAGTCCTAACGCTGCTGACCCAGCGCCGTCTTATTCCTGCTCAAACCACGGACTCACTCGTTTCTGTCCCTGAGGCCTTTCTCTACCCTAGCCCACTATCGGCGCCCCTACCCCCCGGAGTCATTCAGGCACAGCGCTATTGCACAAGCCTGCTTCGAGCCCGACTAGAGCTACCGACCTATCAACTGATTCCATTTTTGGCCCTAGCGCTGCACTACTCGCCGGCAGATTTAGCGACCGCTGACAAACTCACCTCTCGCCTGGCCCAAAGTGAAATCCCAGACCTGGTTAAGAGCCTGGAGACCCTAATTGATACGGAAAGCTTTGAGCCGGTTGAAGTGGATGATCTAGACGCCGTCTATTGTCGCCCTCGCCAAGTCACCATCATGACCATGCATCGCGCTAAGGGGCTAGACTGGGACATCGTCTTCCTACCGCTGCTGCACGAAAAAACGCTGCCAGGACAGTTTTGGGTGCCCGCACAGCTCAGATTTCTGGGCCAGGTCAACCCGGCAGAGGTAGCCCGAGTTCAACTTCGAGCGATTGTCCACCAGCAGAACAAAATTCCAGGTGTGGCTCAGGCTTGGCAAGCCGCCGAGCATCAAAAAGTGTCAGAGGAGTACCGACTGCTCTACGTGGCAATGACCCGAGCCCGGCGCTTACTGTGGCTCTCTGCCGCTCAAAAAGCTCCCTTCAGCTGGAAGCGCCCCGAGCGCCTGGAGATGCAGCGCCCCTGTCCGGCGGTGGCGGCGCTGGAACAGCGGTTTTTGACCTAAGCTCAATGGGGGCTGAGCAAATTCTGCGCAAAGATAAGTTGTGGCCTATGGCAAGCCGCACTTACCTAGGAATTGGTGGTTTGAGCGGCAAGAAGCTCCTTAAGTTTTTCTAACTCCTGAGCCCAGCGCGGGTCAGGCTGGTTAGCCTCGGTGGCTGCAGTGCTGCCAGTGCCGCTACCCTTGCGGTTGCCTTTGCCTCCCTTACGCTTTGCGGCGCTGGGAGCAGAACTGGTGCCCTCCTCCTTACCCTTGGCGCGGGGCTGGGCCACCTCAATCTTAAGCTCGCTGCCCTGGAGGTCGTAGCCGTTGAATTTTTCGATAATTTGGTTAGCTTGGTCTTCTTCTTGAACCGTCACGAAGGCAAAGCCACGGCATTTGCCGGTCTTGCGATCGGTGATGAGCTTAGTTGATGCGGAATCTTTATACTCCGAGAACACCGCTTCGAGATCTTGACGCTCGATATCCTTGGGCAAGTTGCCCACGTATAGACGTACAGACATGATTGAGATACCTCCGGAATTTAGGCTAGGCAAAAACGTGAGCCAATCCCGAGCAAGCGGGGTGGCAAATTGAAATAGACTGATGCGAAGAATCTCCATGAGCGATCGCAGGGCAGTCCAACCGCGACACTCTGATAGAGACAGTAAGGGGGAGTAAAACCCAGGATACGAACTTCAAAGAATGCCAAATCTTTATCTACAAAATCACTTAGATTGGAAACCGGCACATACCAGTAGAGCCCGGTCATGTCCCTACTGCTGTAAAGAGGCACAAACCAAAGATGGAAAAGCCGCAGACCGCATAGGCGCAAGACCTGTCTAGACGCAAATGGTTCGGGATGAACCATTGCTTAATCTACCATGAATCTTCGGGCGCTGCGCTAGCGTGAATCAATTCATCCCATTTGGTGAGGTCTCCGGAAATTTTCTGCTGCAAGGTTTTGGAAATGCGAGCAAATGCTAATACATCACCGTAAATTCTTACGCCAGAAAATTTCAGCAAGGGGGATAGGGGGAAAATGTCAATACTTATACCTGAAAATGTAACACTTGAGACGACCCATTGACAAGGTCAGCAGTGCCTTGGAAGGCCAACAGTCAGGCCTCATCAAAAGGATAAACTTCGTTCAGTTCCCAAAGTGGTTTTGGGTCAAGGGAGGGTGGGACTTAGACGGCGGCGATCGCTGTCATTGCGTCCTTGATGCTGTGAACTACACGCATCTGCTGTTCTAAGGATAGCTCTGGAAACATGGGTAGCGACAGGACCCGCTGCGCCGCGCGTTGGGCAACTGGCGTGGATGTAGCCTCGTGGGCATAGACAGGCTGCTGATTGAGGGGAACAGGATAGTACACCATCGTCTTAATCCCGTGCTGCTGGAGCCTGTCTTTGAGGCGATCGCGGGCTGAAGCAAGGGCGGACGCCTCTGATGAAGGATGATGGAGCGCTTCCTGCAAAACCTGCACCGTGTATTGGTGCCAGACGCTATATCCTCCCGCAATAGGGACGGGTATGACAAGGTTCGGCACCCCCTGGAGATGCTGAGCGTAGCGCTCTGCCACGGCGCGGCGCTGGACGTTCCACTGATCTAGGTGCTGCAGCTTCACCAGTAGGATTGCCGCTTGAATGCTGTCTAGCCGGCTGTTAATGCCTACCGCTTCGTGATAGTAGGTGCCGGTGCGCCCGTGGTCGCTGAGGATTCTCATTTTGGCGGCGATCGCGCTGTTGCTGGTGGTTATAGCGCCGCCGTCACCATAGGCTCCCAAATTTTTCGTCGGATAAAAGCTAAAGCAGCCCACATCGCCAATGCTGCCCACCGTCTCTCCCTTCCACTGAGCGCCCACTGCCTGGGCGCAGTCTTCAATCACCACGAGATTCTGTCGCTGGGCGATTGCCATCAGCCGAGACATATTGACGGCTTGCCCGAACAGGTGCACAGGAATAATTGCTCGGGTGCGTTCGGTAATCGCCGCCTCAAGCTGATCCAAATCGAGGTTGAAGGTTCGAGGATCAATATCCACAAACACGGGGGTTGCCCCCACGGCGCTAATCATCTCAGCCGTGGCAATAAATGTAAACGGTGAAGTGATCACCTCATCGCCCAGACCAATGTCAAATGCCCTAAGGGCGAGATAGAGCGCATCGGTGCCTGAGTTGCAGGCCACGCAGTCTGAGGTGCCGATGTAGTGGGCAAACTGAGCTTCAAATTGCTTCACTACTGGGCCTTTGATGTACTGACCTGAGGCCAGCACCGCTAAGACCGCGCGGTTGATGTCATCGCGAATGTGCTGGTACTGCTGGGTTAAATCGAGCGGGGGGATGGGGTTCACGTCTCACAGGGCAAAAACTTACTACTGTCCTACCACGGACTACGGTTTACTGTACAAACAACGTTTCAGAGAATCACTGTACGGCAAATCTGCACGGCAATTAGCTGCATCTTATTGGCCCTGCCTTTACAGCCCTGACCAGCGCAGCACAATCAAGGGTTGGTCCAGGCAAGGGCCGATTTAGACGGGCTGGGAACGCTGTAGCTTGCCACTTCGGGTTGGTAGGTCCCCATCAGCCGCTCTGATCCGTCGTAGAACTCGATGGGGACTTGAATTGACGAACCGAAGGCCGCCATCGATTCGACCAGCTGCCCTGCGGAAGAATCCGCGATCGCCGCGACCCCTTCCGAGCCGCGCTCGCGAATGGCCTGCTCTACCGTCTGCCCATATCCGTCAGCGACCCGCACCTGAACCGCATGACTAGCCACCTCGTATTGACACAGCGCTGAGCCTTGACAGGCCTCATCCAGGGTCGACCGAGCGGCCTGCACCTCGGTGGAAATTTGAAGACCCTGCCGCGATCGCTCCAGAGATTTGAGGTAAGCCTGGGTCAGCGGCATGGCCCGGTCGTGATACGTCGTCTGGGCTGGAACCTGCTGCACGAGCTGGAGCGCCTCAGTCCACTGGGCAACGGCAAGTGACCACTGCCCTTGCTGCTCAAACTCTTGAGCCTGCTGCGCCCTCGCCTGTGCCTGTCCGTAGTGGTCAATAGAGCGCTGCTCCTGACGCTGGTGCTGTGCCGCCAGCTGATGATGAGGCCGGTAGAGGGCCTCAAGCTGCTGCGCTTCAGCATAGGCCATCGTGTGGGGAGATACCTCAGCTAGCCGCTCAAGGGCCACCTGCCAGGTAACCCCTACGTGCTGCCAATCTTCAGGGGACTTGGCGTGGGCGACGCGGGCTTCCGCGATGGCTGCCGCCTGCCGCGCTTCGGCAATTTTTGTCTGGGCTGCCTCCTCTAGCGCAATGCGCTGGGCAACCGCGTCACGATTAGCGCGATATTCTTCAAGCTTCCGCTGTGCCAAGAGAGCCCCAGCTGACTCGTCAGGAACCTCCTCTAGGTCGGCGATCGCAGCCTGCCACCCTTGAACGATCTCTTGCCACGTGGCAAGAGAATGGGGCGCCCCCTGACTGGACAGAGCGGCGGCTTGACCCTGTCGCAATGCTGAAACGAGCTTAGCAAGGGCATCAGCCTGGGCAGTGTAGGTTTCTAGGTGTGACTGGGCAACGGTGTGGTGGGATGACCAAGACGGAATTCGGCTGAGATCGACAATCCCTTCCAGCAGGCGATCGTAAGCCTGAATCACATCCCCTACCTTTGCTGTAGGAAGCAGGGCCTTAGCTTGGGCATCAGGCTGCTGTTGGACGATTGGACAGGGGCCAGTCACGCAGGGTCGAGTGAGGGCGTAGACACCGGCCCCAGCAAAGGTCATTACGCTCAAGAGGCCACAGACTCGCCACAGCTGGGTCCGCTTAAACTGGTAGAAAAATTTCATAAATCAGTGCTGCCCCGGATCATTGGGCAAAAGTTTCGAAAGCTCTGTAGGATAAGAAGTCCGCACGTATGCCAAGCAATAAACCCTGACTTCCGTATATTTGCGACATCTTTAACGGCTGAGTCAAAATATACACGCCTTTAGCTGAGGCATGTCATACCAGGATATCAACAAAAATGTGGGCCTGTCCGCATTGAGACTGTCTAGCTCAGCGCTTAAATACTGCAAGGAATTAATCGATATGACCGAGGCCAAGCGCCGCAAAATTTCCCCTGTTCCGCTAACCGCTGATACCCAACTCGAAGACCTAGTTGACCGATACTTCACGGCCTACAATTCGGCTCGACTAAAAGAAATCTGCCAACTCCTCCATCTGCGTGTATTCAAGCCTGAGGTCACCGTTGGTCTGAGTCTTTCAGGTGCACTGACACCGGCCGGCCTTGGAACCTCAGTGCTGGCACCGCTGATTGAGGCTGGTTTCATCGATTACATCGTTAGCACGGGGGCCAACCTTTACCACGATTTACACTACGGTCTAGGGCACCACCTCCATCAAGGTCGCCCCCAGATGGATGATGTCAAGCTGAGAGCCCAAGGCGGCATTCGCATCTATGACATTGTGTTCGACTATACGGTGCTGCTAGAAACCGATGCTTTTGTACGCCACATCTTTCGCTCGCCCTGTTTTCAAACCCGCATGGGCACCGCCGAGTTGCACTACCGGCTGGGAGAGGCGATCGCTCAAGTTGAAGCCCACCGTGAAGCAGAATACCCCTGCCTTTTGTCCACAGCCTACCACTGCGGCGTTCCCGTTTACACCTCCTCTCCAGGGGACAGCTCCATTGGTATGAATGTGGCAGCCTTGGCTCTACAGGGCAACGGCCTGGTGCTGGACCCCTCGATTGATGTGAATGAAACGGCGGCGATCGCCTACGGGGCTCGGGGTGAGCATAACCGAGGCAAGAGCGCGGCAATTATCTTAGGCGGCGGCAGTCCAAAAAACTTCTTGCTGCAGACCCAGCCCCACCTGCACGAGGTGCTGGGCTTAGCGGAGCGAGGCCACGACTACTTTATTCAAATTACGGACGCCAGGCCTGATACGGGCGGACTGTCGGGGGCGACCCCCAGCGAGGCAGTGAGCTGGGGCAAGCTGGACCCCCAAGAGCTGCCCCACAGCCCGGTGTGCTACACCGACAGCACCATTGCCCTACCCGTTTTGGCGGCCTACGCCCTGAAGCGGAGTGCCCCTCGACCTCTGAAGCGGCTGTATGACCGGCGGAATAAGCTGGTAGCGCAGCTGCGGGCTGACGTTGAGGCAGGTTCAGATCAGGCCTTACCTCAAAATTGCCGTCAGTCTGCGAAACAAATCGTCTAGGTCAGCGGGGACGCGGTAAAGATTGAGGTCTTGTTCCGGTATCAATGGCGTTGCTGATTCGATCATAGGCTGCGATCGCGACAGCTATTTCTTTGTCTTCTCCAGATAATCTAGCCGCAGCTGATGGGGCACCACCAGCGTATTAAACGCCAGTAGCACAATGCTAAACGTCCCCAGAGCCGTCCCTGACGCAACCATAAACATGATGATAATTTGGTAGCGCACCGCATCAATCGGGTCTGCCCCCGCTAAAATCTGTCCCGTCATCATCCCTGGCAGACTTACCAGCCCCACCACCATCATCGAATTCAAAATCGGTACCATGCCGGTGCGCACCGCGTCCCGCACCTGGGCGTGGGCTGCCTCCCACCGCGTCGCCCCCAGAGTGAGCAGGGTTTCAATCTGCTGCTGCTGATCCACCAGGATGGTCATGAAGCGGTCCAGCCCTAGGGAAATGCCGTTGAGGGTGTTGCCCAAGATCATGCCCAGCAGCGGAATCAGATATTGGGGGTCGTACCACGGATCGACCTGGATGATGCCGGTGAGGGATACGCCAGTGACCAGCCCCGCTGAAACGAGGATCGACAGCAGGCTATCCCAGTAGATGCCGCTGAAGCGGCGCTGGGTGCGGTTGATCGATGCCGTCGCGGCGACGGTCGCCATCACCAGCGCTATCAAAAGCACAACCCAGGGGTTCTCTTGACTGAACAGCCACTCCAGCACAAAGCCAATGAGCAGCAGCTGCACCACAGAGCGCACCGTCGCGATGAACAGCGATCGCTCCAGGCCCAGGCTTAGGGCGAGGGAGATACCTAGGTTGACCAAAATCAGCAGCACCGCCAGGGCAAGCTGGCCGTAGTCCAGGGCAATATAGTCCTGCATCAGCCCGCCTCCTTTAGGTCAATTTGTCGGTCTGTCACCCGCTGAATCTGCCGTGGGTCATGGCTCGTCCACAGGCAGGCCCGCTGCTCTGACTCGTCCATCCACTGGTTAACCAATGCCTCTACCTGCTGGGTCGCATCGGGGTCTAAAGAAGCGGTGGGCTCGTCGAGCAGCAGCACCCGGGGCTGAATCTGGAGGGCTCTGAGCAGGGCCAAAACTTGGCTTTCGCCCCCGGAGAGCCGCCGGATGGGCCGGGTGAGGAAGTCCGGTGCGCGCCCCAGGACGTCGAGGTAGGACTCAATGCGCGATCGCTGGTAGGTGCCGGTTTGGGCGCTGAGGTCAAAGACCCGTTTGAGGTTCTCTTCTACGGTACCGTCGAAGGCGGCGGGCCGCTGAGGCAGGTAAACCACCTGGGTGCGGTACTGCGGGACGCCTTGTCTGTTAAGAGGGCGGCTATTGAAGGTAATTTGTCCCTGCTGAACGGGGTCTAGAAGGACCAGGGTGCGCAACAGCAGGGTTTTACCGGAGCCAGAAGGGCCAACGAGGCCGACCCGCTCTTTAGAATATAGCTCAAAGCTGAGGTCTTTCCAAAGCCAGCGGCGATCGAGCTGCCGCCCGAGGTTTTCGGCGGCGAGGAGGGGAGGGGTCATTTTGTTTGAAGTAAGACTTCCTGTTTGAAGATGAGTCCAGGCCTTGATCCTTCTTGTCTCCAAAATAGATCGTGAGGCCATCCAGGCTTAGATTTTATCGAAATCCGAACACTCTTGGCTTCGGCACTGGTTTCCTAAAAGGTGATTGGGCTTAGTCCTCACGTAGCTAGCAGTTCGAGGGTTGAGATAGGGCGATTGCAGAGCCGATCGCCCATAGCCCTTCGGGCATGGCTGCGCTAGTGTCGGAGTCGTCTTTCTGCCAAGATTCACCCGTGTTGTTCCAGGGCTGGCTGTCGATGTTTAAAGGCAGATCGATGAGTAGTTGGAACCTGCGGACGAGTGAATTTTACTCATCAATGATTCATGCCCTTTGGGCTACGAGGTGGATAATACTCACGCGAGAGTGATGCCCTCTGAGCCACGACGTGGACACACTTGCCCGAGAAGGGCTTGCACTAGCCGGAGCGTGATTGGAGCTTTCCAGAGAGCGACTGGAATTCTCCGGAGAGTCATCACCTCTCGGCAGAGAGGAATCAAAACTCTCGCAAGCGTTGGCTGAAGTGGCTAACCCAGAGCAACTTAGTCAAACATCCATGGTTACGTCTATCTAACGACAAAGCCTACTGCAGCCGGAGCGTCTGCAGAATCCGCCACTCTTCCACCATAGCTGGGGGCCAAAGCCAGCTCTGCCCTAAATTCTCTGGCTGAAAGCGGACCGGGTCTCCCTGCAGGACAACCTGCTGAATCTGGACGGCTTTGCTGAGCAGGTCAGCAGGCTGGTCTGGTGAGGCCTCAGCCGCCATCTGAGCCATGGCCAAAGCAATGCCGGCATAGGCCGTTAGCGCCTCTTGATTGGTAATCTGCTCGGGCACATTCACTACGATTTGATTGCTGTCTATTGCCGAGGCGTCATTGGGATAGACTGCAACCCCGGCTTGCTCTAGCTGGTTCAGAGTTTCAAGCCAGGCTTCCATTGCCGCCGCTGTGCGGCCTTCGGTGTAAAGCGCAAACCCAAGGGCGTTGTAATAAAGCGGCTGGGGAGACTGCTGCACCGCAAAGTCCCAGTATCGACGCGCGTCGCGGACGTCTACGTCGCGATTTTCTCGCTTGATGCCTTCCCATTCCAGACGCCCCTGTAAAAAGCTGATTCGAGCGTCCGCAATTTGCTCATCGGGAACGGCCTGCAGCACTTCTTCCGCAGCGTCCAGGGTGCCCCGGTTTAAAAGCTCCGTCAACGCCAGCTCACCCGATTCAATATCGCCGGTATCAAAGAAGCGGTTGGCTAGCGCGACAACCTCTTGCGTGCTGGCACCGCTCAGGTTGTCTAGAGAGGCCTCAGCAGTCTCCACTTCCGTCGGCGTGATGTTGTTTGGCTCACGGTCAGACCGCTGGGCCAGCTCCACTGCGCCTAGCGCCATCACGAGCCCTACGGGCAGCAGCAGTAGCCAAACCGCCCGACCTGCCATCAGCCGGGGCCAGGGGGAATTAGACAGCACGGCTGCATTGTGGCTGTGGGGCTGCGGACTCGGTTGAGGGGATGAGCCTGGCTCTGAAGGATTGGGCCCGGCGGGCTCGTTGTTAATTGTTTGGGTTGAGGGCTGGCCTACCGCAGGGCCAGAGGTGGACCCAGAGGCCGCCCCAGAAACGGAGCCAGAAGCGATCGCCTTCGGTGGCGGGGCCGATGCCAGCTCGTTAGACCTTGGGCTGACCGTATCTCGATCTGCCGGCAGGGCATAGGCGAAGGGAGACGCGTCGCTGGGCGCATCGGCGCTGTAGGCTTCGTAGGATTCCGCATCGATGATGGGTAGAGCCTCATCGGAAGCTGTGCCGTCAACGGCGGCCACGTCATCCTCTAGCTCTAGCTCCAGCGCCGCCAAGTCGTCGAGCTCATCTTCTGATAGGTAGACGGAGTCGACAGCGATATCCTCGTCCATATCGTCCGCGATCGCCTCGGATGCCGCCAGTTGATGAGTCGGCAGCGCGATGGCGTGGAAGTGGGGCGCACGGGCTAGGGAATCCGCAGGGTTGGTCAACTGGCGATCGCGGGTGGTCAGGTAGCCATTGAAGTCGGGGTGGATGTAGAGGGTAGGCAGCGCCCAGTAGAGCTGGGCCGACCCGTAGGCGGCCACTAGCCCCTGCCGGGCCCGGCTGAGGCTGAGGTCAATGGGGTAGCCCTGCTTGAGGTTGCGGTAGAGCAAGCGGGTGAGGGTGAGGGCGACGTCGTCGGGAATCTGCTCTGCCATAGCGATTACGGCGGGGACCCCGCGAGCAATTAGCGCCGCCGTTAAGGAGTCACCAGAATTCGTTCTGCTCGCTGCGGTGTAGCTGCCGCGGCAGGAGTTGAACACCGCTAAGCGAACGCCGTTGTTGACCAGTAGCCCAGCCAGGTCGTTGCCGCTGAGGGGCTCAGTTAACCCAGTGCGCGGGTTGACTAAGTAGAGCTGTCCCCCCGCCGAGGCTAAATCACTGTGCCCCGCATAGTGCAGAATTTGGTAGTGACCCTGCTCTAGCGCCTGCGCCAGTTCCTTGCGTCCCGGCTGCTCTAATATGGTGACTTGAATATTGGGCAGTCCTTCCACAGGCCCCTTACTCAATGTGGCCGACCGCATTTCTAATTCCTGCTGGAGCTGATGAGCCTCCTGCCTCAGGGTCAACTGCTCTTGATCGTCCGGAGCGGCAACCACCATCAGCATGCGAATCTGCCCGGAGGGGTGCTCAGCAAAATTAGACTGGGCGATCGCTACGCTGGGCTGATACCGCGAGAACAGCACGTTAGTTCCAGTTGCTAGAGGATGGGCCGCCAACCCTGCGCCACCCTGGCTGCTGTGCATGACTTCCCACGGAAGCCGGGGCAGGATGTTGCCTTTGAGGCCCAGCCGAAACCGCAGCACCTCTCCCCGGTGCTGGGCAATCCCCTGAGCAGTCATCCAGCTATCCCGCAAAATGCCTTGGAACAGATGGTTGTACATGTGCTGGCCCAAATCCATCAGGCTCAGCAGCGACTGCGCGGCCTCCAGATTCTCTGAAGACGCGCCAGCAGAAGCAGGGGCGATCGCCGCAGGCAGCCGGTTATTTCGCAGCAGGCCAGCCAGAGGGTCACCCATGAGCTGCTGTGCCTGCTGCAGCCAATCTTCCACAGGCCAGACAAGCTGCTGCTCAGCCAGCGGCACGCCGGGAGCAACCTTTTCAGTTCGAATCAGATATTCGCTATCTCGAACTGGCGTAATTGAGACGTGAAATTCTTGAGTCACTGCTCCCGCACCCTCCTAATCGCGAGTTTTTTGGCTATGGCATGAGGCATCACCCTGAACCCCAACTTGGGTCAATGCTCTGGTAGCAGCACCTGGAGTACGCTGTCCTAACGGCGTACTCACTCCATTTTAGCTAGGTTTACCTTAGACCAGCGACTTAGCCCCTCAGCCCCAAAGTAATTATGACGTGAGTACCTCAGGGAAGTGCCTTCAGCTGCTACCGATGACAACACCTACGTCCTTCGCCGTCGCCGAAGCAACGTCAGGACACAATTGTGACTCTGGAGTAATATAGCCGGCAAAGCCAAACCAGCTTATTATGCTTGCGTTGTATGCCTTATTTGAGGTGCTGCCGCTGAAGAGAGAGCAGATCAGCACTAATGTTGAAAACTTCGACCAGCGCAAGTCCAGTGAGGGGAAGTGCCGAAAGGACCTTGATGCAGCGCAAGCTCGGACAGGGTTTGAAGTGTGTTCTGTCTGGGAGCGTGCTCAGACCGATTGTCTTAACTCAGTGACCTAATTGAATAAGCCGTTTTGCTGGACCCACTGGGTTGTGAGCAGCGCCGCGACCATCGCGAGCTGAATCGGCCAGGGCGCAGAAATCAGCGTCAGAAGGACACAGGTGAGCGTGATACCGACGCAGAGGATAGCAAGCTCTTCAGAAACAGGCTCGAACCGGGCGTAGGCCCAGGCCGCACCGGCAGCAACGATGAAGGAGATGATAAACCACATAAAGTAGACCCACGGTTAACGGTAAAAGTTAACGCCACTTGTAATAAAAGTTAATTAATCGCGGCGTATCTAGTAGCATAAGACACTTCTCGTGACGTGCCCACCCCTGCTGAGTCTCAAATGTCAAAGAATCATCAGCGGGAAATTGGCGTAGAGATTTGCGGCAGGGCTTGCTAAAGCACCGTTACAGCCAAATCGGTATTCTGTAATACAGAATGACAGTAACGAAACTTAACAAAATTTCTTTAAGCTAGCGCTGCTGCTCGCCTATGCTGCGTTTCGATAGATTGGTAATGTTCAGCTGTATTGAGGACCTCCCCATGACATATCTCTTGGCCTTAGCGACTGGTGCAGGTAGCGTCGGACTCTACCTTTTGGCCTTCTTCTTTCCTGAACTTTATCGCCGATACGATTTAATCTGGAGTGGGGTGGGCCTGTTCTATGCACTGGCACTGTGGATCTGTGCAGGACAGGTTCGCGGCGCAATGCTGTTGAGTCACGCTGCTGCGATCGCGCTACTGGGCTGGTTCGTCTGGCAAAACCTAGCGCTGCGCTATCAGCTCGTCCCAACCGAGCAGCACACGCCTCAAGCGGAGTCAAAGCAGTCCTTCACCGCAGAAGTAGCCAACCGACTAGGCCACCTGGGGAACTGGCTGAGCGATCGCTTCGGTAGAAGTAAAGCTTAAACCGCCAGGAATTCCTGAATAATCGCATTGCTGAGGGACTGGGTTTCCCCTGAGGCCACAATGCCCCCCTTCTGCATGGCGTAATAGTAGTCGGCCTGACGCACGAAGTGGAGGTGCTGCTCCACCAGCAGCACGGAAATCCCCCGGGTTTCGATGATCCGCCGCACCGCCGCCTCAATATCAAGAATGATCGACGGCTGGATGCCTTCGGTGGGCTCGTCCAGCACCAGCAGCCGCGGCTGCCCCATGAGGGCGCGGGCGATGGCGAGCTGCTGCTGCTGTCCGCCGCTCAGGTCCCCGCCCATGCGGGAGAGCATGGACTTCAGTACTGGAAACAGCTCAAACACCTCATCGGGAATAGTGCGATCGCCCCGTTGTGAGGCTGGCAGCGCCTCTAGACCCAGCAGCAGGTTGTCCTGCACGGTGAGTCGGGGAATAATCTCCCGGCCCTGAGGCACGTAGCCGATGCCGAGCCGGGCGCGGCGGTCGGGGGAGAGGGCGGTGATAGGGCGATCGTCGAAGATCACCTGTCCTTGGCGGGGCGTCAGCAGCCCAATGACCGTTTTAAGCAGGGTGGTTTTGCCGACGCCGTTGCGGCCAATGAGGCAGACCATTTTGCCGGTGGGCACGCTGAGGTCAACGTCGCGGAGGATGTGGCTTTCGCCGTAGTAGACGTTGAGGTTGCGGACCTCTAGGAGGTTTTGGGTTGCGGGGGGTTGGGTTGCGGGGCTGGGTTGGGTCTGCATAATTTACGGTGTTTGTGTAGGGTGCTGTTACTGGCGGAAACGCACCAAATCCATATAAATAAACCGGTTGCTTGGGGGCAGGCCCCCAAACCCCCGAACCTGGGGGACGAGATGCCTCCCCCAGACCCCCTGCATAAGGCGTTTCGGTAGGGTAGGGCTATGGCACTGCCATGTTCTTGCAAAACTGATTCACGATGTGGTCTCTACCTCTGGAGTCTCCCCCAAATACACCTCAATCACTCGGGGATCGTTTTGCACTTCGTTCATCGAGCCCTCGAAAAGCTGTGAGCCCTCGTGCAGCACCGTCACGGTGCGAGCAATCTGCCGCACAAACTCCATGTCGTGCTCAATCACGATAATGGAGTGGCTTTCGGCCAGCGCAATCAGCAGCTCCCCGGTTTGGGCCGTCTCCTCATCAGTCATGCCCGCCACTGGCTCATCCACCAGCAATAGGTCCGGTGACTGGGCCACCAGCATGCCGATTTCGAGCCACTGCTTTTCGCCGTGGGAGAGCAGCGCAGCGGGCCTGTCTGCCTTATTCACAAGACCAATGGTTTCCAGCAGGCCAACCACCGTGCGGTGCTCTGCGGCGTCGGCTTTTCCAAACAGCGCGGCAAAAACCCCTTTGCTCCCTAAGGACAGCTCCAGATTTTCGCGGGGGGTGAGGTTCAGGTAGACCCGTGGGGTCTGAAACTTGCGGCCAATGCCCCGTTGCGCAATCTCGTGCTCGGCGTAGCGGGTGAGGTCTTCGCCCTTAAAGCGCACCGTGCCCTTGGTCGGACGCACCTTACCTGTAATCACGTCCAGAAAAGTTGTTTTGCCTGCGCCGTTAGGCCCAATGATTACCCTTAGCTCTCCCTCCTCCATAGTGAAGTCGAGGGCGTTGAGCGCCTTGAAGCCGTCAAAGCTGACCGTGAGCTGGTCAATGGCAAGAATGGGGCTATGGCTTGCATTAGTCATTCGGTCTATCCTCCCCGACTGCCACAGCACGCTGCTCTTCGTTTACTTCTGGGTCTAGGTCTAGGCTAGGGTAAGTGGCTGCTACCTTAGGCTGGCCCAAAAGCTTGCGCAACTGCGGCCCCGCCCGGTGGCGCAGCCAGCCAATGATGCCGTCAGGCAGCACCGTGACCACGATTAAAAACAGCGCCCCCTGAAAGAACAGCCAAAATTCCGGAAACTGTTCGCTGAGAAGACTTTCCGCAAAATTGACTAGCAGCGCCCCCACAATAGCCCCCACAAGGGTGGCTCGTCCCCCCACCGCTACCCAAATCACCATTTCAATGGAGCGGGCAACCTCCATTTCTTTGGGGGAGATAATACCCGATTGGATCATGTATAGGGCTCCGGAAACTCCGGCCAGCGCCCCAGCGATCGCAAACACAATCACCTTAAAGCTGGTGGGGTTATACCCCGAAAAGCGCACCCGGCTCTCATCGTCGCGGATAGCCACCATCAACCGCCCAAACCGCCCGCTGGTAATCCAGCGACACAGGGCGTAGGCCGCTATCAGCGCCAGCACCGTTAGGCCGTAAAACAGGGACTGGGCTTCGTCCGAACCCGCTGACAGGCCGAAGATAGTATCGGTGTCGGTCTTCAAGCCGTTGGTGCCGTTGATCAGCTTCTGCTGGCTGTTGAAGAAGTTGAAGAACACCACCAAGGCGGCCTGGGTGAGAATGGAGAAGTAGACGCCGCGAATGCGGTTGCGAAATACCAAGTAGCCCAGCAGCCCTGCCACGATAGCCGGGATTAGGGCGATCGCCAGCAGGGTAAAGGGAAATGAGTAGAAGGGTTGCCAAAACCACGGCAGCTCCTGTACGCCGTACAGCCCAAAGAACTCGGGAAGCTGACCTTCCGGAAGCTGGAGCTTCACGTGCATGGCTAGGGCGTAGCCTCCCAGGGCGAAAAAGATGCCCTGCCCCAGGCTGAGCATGCCGGTATAGCCCCAGATCAGGTCAATGCCCAGGGCAACAATGGTGAGCGATAGGAAACGGCCTAGCAAATTGAGGCGAAAGTCGGACAGCAGGGCAGGCATCACCAGCAGCAGCACCAGGGCCACTACCACAACGGCGATCGCCTCCAGTGCCAGCCGCCGTTTTCCGCCCTTTGATTTAGGTCGTTGCATGACTCACTCGCTTAAGCATCCACTGTACGCCCCTTCTGAGGAAACAGCCCGCCGGGCCGCACCTGCAGAAACGCGATGATCAGGGCAAACACCATCACTTTTGCCATGCTGGACTGGGCAAAGAAGTTGAAAAAGTCAATCACGGGCTGCAGGGCTGCGCCTGCATCAAGGCCAGAGAGCACCAGCGGAATCGTCCCTGACCCAATTAAATAGCTCAGCGTTCCGATGGCGAAGGCGGCCAAAATGCTGCCCAAAATATTGCCCACGCCGCCTACCACCACCACCATAAAGGCGTCCACGATGTAGCTGCCCCCCAGGTTTGGCCCCACCGACCCCAGCAGGGTGATGGCACAGCCCGCGATGCCCGCCAAGCCTGAGCCCAAAGCGAAGGTCAAGGCGTCTACCGTCTTGGTGGGAATGCCCAGACAGGCGCTCATGGACCGATTCTGCGTCACCGCCCGGATGCGCAGGCCCCAGATGGAGCGGTTCAAAAACCAGTAGGTGCCCAGCAGGCAGAGGGCTGTCAGCGCGATGATAAACAGCCGGGCATAGGGAAACTGCAGCGTCGTTCCGACAGAAACCCCGCCCTGCAGCCACCCCGGCGCGGTAACGTCGATATTACGCGGGCCAAACCACTGCTTCGTTAGCCAGCCCTGTTCAGAGGCATTGAGCAACCGGCCTGCCACGAGGGCGATCGCCCCTGAGAGCAGTAGCAGGACAGGCGTCGCCCAAGAGAGGGCTGAACCCGATCGCTTTAGGGCAAACTGCCCCCCCACAAACAGGACCGCAAACAGCAGCAGCCCCAGCACAAAAGCCGCATTGACGCTGCGCACAAACTGGATCAAAATCAGGCTCACGCCCCAGGTGGCCAGCAGGGTCTCCAGGGGCCTGCCGTAGAGATAGCGCACCACCGTTCGCTCTAGCAAGAGTCCCACCAGAGCCGCCACGATAAAGGCTAGGGGTAGCGCCACGAAAATGTAGATGCCCTGCAGCGACTCGGCGTAGGCCTTAAAGCCGTTTTGCACCACATAGGTGGTGTAGGCCCCCAGCATCATCAGCTCGCCATGGGCCAGGTTAATGACGCCCATGAGGCCAAAGACAATGGCAAGCCCCAGCGCGGCGATTAGCAGGACCGAGCCGGTGTTGAGGCCGTTGAATAGGACGTTAAGCAGTTGTTCAAAAATATTCATTCACGCAAAAAACGATACGTTTTGCGATCGCACCGATAATAAAAAACACGGTAGGCGCACGGCCGTGCGCCCTATGCCAAACGAAATGGAAATTCGCTCCGTCGGATTATCCAAAATTTGAATGGGGAATGTTCATCAAACAATACAAAACCCATTCCGTGGGATGGCCAAAATTCCCAGGGATGATGTTCGTTGAACGATACAAAATCTATTCCGCGGGGTCGTCCAAAATCGAATGGTGGGACGTTTGACGCGTCAGGGGCGAACGGCTGTTCGCCCCTACGGGTTATTCCAATATCGGAAAATCCTTTACGCTTCTTCGTATTTGCCGCCTTTGTTGGGGTCAGACCAATCGCAGGCAAACCCTTTGGTATCAGGCACAAACTGGTTCCAGGGCACCGGGTCAATAGGACCGTCTGTCGAAGAAACAATTTCAAACAGACCGTCATCCCGCACCTGACCAATGCGCACCGTCTTAGAGAGGTGGTGGTTAGCGTTCATGGTCACCGGGCCTTCCGGCGCGTCAAACTCCAGACCGTAAGCGGCCTCTCGCACGGCCTCCAAGTCGTCTGCAGTCCCCGCCTTCTCCACGGCCATCTTCCACATATAGACCATAATGTAGGCCGCTTCCATGGGGTCATTAGTCACCCGGTCTTCGCCGTATTCAGCCTTAAAGTCAGAGACCCACTTCTCATTCTCGGCGCTCTCAACCGTCTGGAAATAGTTCCAGGCGGCGTAGTGGTCCACCAGAAACTCGGAGCCGATTTGACGCACTTCTTCCTCGGCCACCGACACAGACATCACCGGATATTTATCTGGCGTGAGGCCCGCTCCCTTGAGCTGCTTAAAGAAGGCCACGTTGCTGTCGCCGTTGAGGCTGTTGAAGATGACGCCGCCGTCGGGCATGGCGGAGCGAATCTTGGAGATGATGGGGGTTACCTCGGTGTTGCCCAGGGGCAGATAGTCCTCTCCCACGGTCTCACCGCCGAGGGCCTTGAGCTGCTCCTTGATGATGGTATTAGCCGTGCGAGGGAAAACGTAGTCGGAACCCACTAGAAAGAACTGCTGGCCTTTGTTTTCCAACAGCCACTCTACCGCAGGCTCAATTTGCTGGTTGGGGGCAGCCCCAGTGTAAAAGATATTCTTGGAGCACTCTTGACCCTCGTACTGCACCGGATACCACAGCATGTGGTTCTTTGATTCAAACACCGGCAGCACGGCCTTGCGGCTAGCTGAGGTCCAGCAGCCAAAGATAGTGGCAACGCCGTCCTGGTCAATTAGCTTTTCAGCCTTCTCGGCGAAGGTGGGCCAGTCAGAGGCGCCGTCTTCTTTAATGGCCTCGATTTGCTTGCCCAAAACGCCGCCCGCTGCGTTAATTTCCTGAATCGCGAGTTCCTCGGCGTCTACCACGGTGGTCTCGCTGATGGCCATGGTGCCGCTGAGGGAGTGAAGAATGCCGACTTTGATGGTATCGCCGCTGCTTTCGCCGCCTTCAGCTGTGGCTTCACCGCCTTCTTCGGGGGCGTCGGCTGTCGCCTCATCGGTGGAGTCGCTGGCGCAGGCCTTGAGTAAAATGCTGGTTCCTAGGGCTGCAGAACCGTATAGTAAAAATCTCCGCCGTCCAAATAAACTTGCCATAGGTGTCTTCAGTCCTCGGTATCTTAAAAGCAACAGGGCCGTGTCAAGCACGTTACACGTGTACGGTGTGCATGTTATGCCCGTAGATAGATAGGTTTTGTGCTCTATGCTACATTTTGTGGCTAAAGTTATTGACTTGGCGGGGATGGCGGTCCCTTGTGTCGCTCAATGAAGCCGATAATCTCGGATAGGTTAGCTTCAGACTTCAGCATTGTAAAAACAAACGGGCGATCGCCCCTCATCTTCTCCGCGTCCCGCGCCATCACATCTAAATCTGCTCCCACCAGGGGCGCAAGATCTGTCTTATTGATCACCAACAGATCCGACTTGGTGATGCCGGGGCCCCCCTTCCGGGGAATCTTGTCCCCCGCGGCGACGTCGATGACGTAAATGGTTAAGTCCACCAGCTCCGGGCTGAAGGTGGCCGCTAGGTTATCCCCCCCGCTCTCCACAAACACCAGCTCCGGCGAGAACTGAGCCTCTAGCTCTTCGATGGCCACCAGATTAATTGACGCATCTTCGCGAATGGCGGTGTGGGGACAGCCGCCGGTTTCCACACCCACAATCCGCTCCTGGGCCAGCGCCCCGTGACGCACCAAAAACTGGGCGTCTTCCTGGGTGTAGATGTCGTTGGTGACCACAGCCAGGCTATAGGTCTCCCGCAGGGCGCGGCACAGCGCCATCACGAGCGCGGTTTTTCCTGAACCCACCGGGCCAGCAACGCCAACGCGAAAGGAGGTCATGGGCAAAAAGATAGCTTAACTTCTAAATAACCTCGAATATAGCGTTTCGTGGCTCATGCTGGCGAGGGAAAGTCCCCAGCTGCACACTTCACCTGGGATGAGATCGGTTGTCTGGGCAAAGCGGGCCTCAAAACTGTCACCGGCCTCGCTCTGCCCATGCTGCAGCACTGCCTCTGAGGCCGCCTCCAGCTCCGGATAAAGCCGCTGCTGAATCTGCTGCCCCGCCGTTTGCCCCAGGGGGATGAGCTTAATTCCAGCGCTGATGTTGGTGTTCATCCAGCTGTAGAGGTAGCCCAGGGCGGTTTCCCGAGGCGACAGGCTCCATTGGGCCGCCGCGACGGCAAAGGCGATCGCAAAGTTGCAGGGGGTGGAAGGCAGCAGGGGCTCAAAGTCAGAATCGAGCTGAACGAGAAGCTGCTTTAGGGATTGCCCCATCTGCCAGCTCTGGTTTCGCAGCTCCTCGGTCTCCCGCAGGGCAGAGAGGTAATCATTCCAGTAGGCGATCGCCGCTGTGTCGGCGCGGGCCGTAGCCTGATGCCCCTTGAGCCCAATTGAGGTTTCGAGCCGCACCATGCCGTAGCGCAGCTCTTGGGTCAGCCAGGCTTCCAGCGCTGCTGCATTGGGTAAGCTTCCCTGCTGGCTCAGGGTTTCTAGCCCTTCAGAATAGCTGTAGCCCCCCACTGGGAGGGCGGGGCTGGCAAGCTGCAGCAGCCGCAGCAGAGCGCTAGCCTCAGTGATGGACATGTCTATAGGCTCCAGTCTCAGGCTGAAAGGGCTCAACACTATCTGTGACCCTCAAGCCCAGGTTGAGCAGCAGCGATCGCAGCACGGGGTCAGGGGCAAGGCGTAGACGGGTCTCTGTGACCTCAACCGCCACATGGCGGTTGCCCAAGTGATAGGCTGCCCGCATTAGCGCCAAAGCGGAACCGACTACTGTAATCACCGGCTCGGGTCGGGCCACCACGCGCACCACATAGTCCCCACTGTCAGTGCTGAGCAGATCGCCGTGGCGCAGCACGGTTCCTCGGGGAAGCTGGACGTATAGGTCTAGGGCCCCATTAGCGAAGCGATGGCGCGACTTTGTCCGCTCATCTGCCGTGAGGCTGAGGGTATCCTGATGGGGCAAGCTGACTTGACTGCCAAGCCGCTGGGTTAATACGGGCGTCATCTGCAGAGGAATGCGCGTTTGGCCTAAAGCAGCTTGTTGAGCGCCTGGACGGCAGGATGCTGCTCGTTTTGCTTGATTCGCAGGTAGGTTACCACAATCTCAGACGCGATCGCTTCTTCGATGGCGGTGGCTTCAAGAATATCCTGGCAGGGGCGGTACAGTTCAGGGTGTCGGTCCGATTCAAACAGGGTCGCGGTAATGTCCTTAAGCAAGGCGCTGTCGAGGGTGGAAGCGTCGATGCAGATGGGGCCTGGGGCTCTGTGAAAAAGCGCTTCAGCCCCGCCCTGAACCGAAAATCTTTGAGGGGACTGAGGCTCACTGGCTTGGTTTACCTGCGACAAAAGCTGCTGCTGGGCTTGAAAACGAATGAACGAGCGAATGGGATAGATATTTTTTTCCATAGCACTTATATGCTGGCCGATGGCCTTTCGAGAATTCTTAAGACAATCTTAAGCCCAAGTGTTGTGCATTACCTTATGCCGCGCAAAAATCTCTTACTTCAGTTAACCTGATGATTCGCGGCTGCGTTGAGCATCACTGGTGTTTGGGACAAGATCAGGCGTCGCGATCGCTATGGTGTATGACGCTTTTAAGGCTTATGTGGTGGAGCGGGGGATGCCGCTGGCGGAGGCGGAGCAGTTTTACGAGCGGCATCTGGACCAGTGGATTCAGCAGATTCAGGCCTGCCTCTAAGTCGCGCCCGTCATCCTCTTGGGGCCGTTGGAGAGGTACAGTCCCTCTTGGGCGAGTCTCAATAACTCGAGGATGAGCTATTCGGGGTTGACCTGTGAGCACTAGAGTCTGATTCACGGGGCTCAGAGCCTGACTGGTGAGTCATTTTTTACTCGCTCGTCAGCCTCCAAGATTCGCCCGTAAGTGATATTTACTCGATGTTGGGTCTGTTGAGCCTCGCTTGTGAGTGATTTTTACTGGTGCGCGAGGCTTGAACACTCGCCCGTGAGTGATTTTTACTGGTGCGCGAGGCTTAAGGACTCACTGGTGAGTGATTTTTACTGGTGTGCGGGGCTTGAACACTCGCCAGTGAGTCAATTATTCTCGCTGATGCGTTAATCTAATTCATCGCCGTCTGGTAATGGGATGGGCGCGAAGGCTTTGACGTCTTCTTGGTCGAGCTGGTGGGCGAGGTCGGTGTCCCGCAGGCGCTCTAAGATGGGAAGAACCTCGTTAAAGCTGCGGACGCCGAGCTGCTCTAGTTCTTCGATGGTGATGGTCTCATCGGAGAGTTCGCCCCGCTGCAGCAGCAGTAGCCGCACCCGCTCTTGTTTCACCGTAAGGGCCGCTTGCTCAATCAGGCTGGGTCTTGCGGCCCTCAGCCCTGCTTCCAAAACCGCTGACGTAATTCTCTGCGCCGAGTTCTACCGCTTTAGAACCATTACAGCCCATTGCCAATTAAAATGAACGGTGCCCAATAGTAGGGATGGCTGAGGGTGTCAGTGTTGATGGGCTGCCCCGTCTCGATGCTCACCACCTCAATGCTGACGCCACGGGTGTCGCCGACAATGGAGAGATCATCGCTGATCAGGGCCTGCTGAGCCCGCTGCAGCGCTTCCGCTTTGGAATACCCGTTGCTCAACGCGGTGTAGAAGGCGGACATTAGGGCCTGGGTACCGCCGTCGCTCACCTGCCACAGGGAGGCGATCGCGGCCTCGGCTCCGGCCTCCTGCATCAGGTAGCCAAAGCCCAAAATCTCCTCGCCATTCCCCAGCTCCGCTCCCCCCAGCCCGGTTTCACAGGCGCTCAGTACAAACAGATCCACCTGGTTGAAGCGGCCTCTCTAGGTCTTTAGCTCCTCTAGAGTGAGCTGCTCCCCATTGCCGAACAAGATGAATGAATCCCGGGGGGTGCCCTGCACAAAGGCGGCGTGGGTGGCCAGATGCACAATGGTGTGACTATCCATAATCGGTTCGGTGGCCGCGCGGCTAAAGCCCTGGTTCATGAGCTGGGTGCTACCGGGGAAGGCCTTCACTAGCATTTCCACTTCGCGCCCGGCGTAGGGCAGTCCCGCGAACGGTAGGGTGCGATCGCCGGCCTGCACATCGTAAGCGCCTTCGCTGAAGGCTGCAGCCAGCACTAGGGGCTGACCCGGCTCAGGCTGCAGGTCAAAATCCTGTAGGCTGGTGGCGGTCATGTGGTTGACGCGGAAGCGCTCCGCCAGCCACTGCTCACCGTCGTACAGAGCTGCGAGGGGAATGTAGCGCAGCACGCCGTCCGGGGCGTAGAGGATGGTTTCAGTGCCGATGGCCTCTAGGTCGCTGGCCATGGGGGCAATTAGCCAATCGTAGAGCTGCTGGGCAATCTCTCTGGGGTCGCTGCTGGGGTCTTGGAGGGCCTGGCGGAAGGCGACAATGGCCGTGTTTAGCTCGCCCCGGTCTAGGGTGATGGGGTAGCGGGTGGGTTCACTGAAGGGGGTAATTAGCACTAGCTCTAGGCGGTCTGGCAACACGAGGGGATAGATGAGGACGGCGTTTTGATTCAGCTCCCGCAGGTTATTTTGCAGGTTGATGAATTCATCCAGCTCCGCTAGCACGTCCTGCTCATCGACGTTGCGGCTCTCTAGCTCGGCAATTAATTCCTGAATTTCCGGGCTGTCGATAAAGCTTTGGAAGTCGGCAATCACCCCCATCTGAGCGTTGTCTAACTGGGCGAGCTGCTGCTTTTGCGCGTCGGTGAGTTGGCTGGGGGGAATGGTCCGCAGTCTGGCAAGGTCCAGGCCGATGGCGATCGCTTTATTGGTGATTTGGGCTTCGGGGTCCAGCAGGTCAATGCCGGTGACGGTGCCGCTGGTGCTGCGGACGCCGCTTAGATAGTCGTCTAGCTCCTGCACTTTGAGCAGGTCCAGGACGCGCTGAGCCTCTAGGATACGGTTTTCCTGCAGCAGCAGGTCCGCTAGGCGGCGGTAGCTATCTGAGACGGTATCGGTGAAGGACTGCTGCTGCTCTTGGGGGAGACTACGGATATCGTCGCGGATATCCTCACGGACGTTGACGGACTGCTTGAGGAAGAGAATCGCCAGTTCGCTTTGGTTTTGCTCAGAGAGGAGAAGGCCAATGTTGCTGAGCCACAGCCCCTCACGGGAACGGTCCCCAATTGCTTGAGCGATGAAGAGAGCCTGCTGGTACCCCGCATGGGCCTGTTGGGCCTGCCCTAGATTGCGGTATGCAACGCCCATGTTCCCCAGGGCATTGCCCTCCCCGCGCCGGTCTCCTATCTCTCGGGCAATCGCAAGAGATTGCTCAAAGAGGTCAATGGCCCGTTGGTACTGCCCTAGATTGCGGTATGCATTGCCTAAACGCCTCAGGGCTTTGCCCACCCCGCGCCGGTCTCCTATCTCACTAAATATCACCAGCGCACTCTGCAACAGCTGCAGCGCTTCTCTAACCTGAC
>JBHJHJ010000166.1:0-24562 GCA_050330955.1 Elainellaceae cyanobacterium
CTAACCATTGTCCAGAAAATCGTTGAGCGACACGGCGGAAAGATCTGGCTAGAGTCCACCCCAGGTCACGGCACTACATTTTTCTTTACCCTGGCGGAGGAGCTAAGTTCATGACTTTTGTGTCAATGCCGACCCTACCCATGACGACACCGCTGCTGATTGTAGAAGACAGCAACGAGGATTTTGAGACGGTGAAGCGGCTGTTGCGCAAGTCCGATGTTCAAGTTCCGATTCGGCGGTGCGTCAATGGCGAGGAGGCCCTAGACTTTCTCTATCGCACTGGTGATTACCAAGTCGATACGCCTCGCCCCGGCATGATTATGCTCGATCTCAACCTGCCTCGGACCGACGGTAGGCAAGTCCTCCATCAGATTAAGCAGGATCAGACGCTTCGGAAAATTCCTGTCGTAGTGTTTACCACCTCCAATAATCCGAAAGACATTGAAGACTGCTATCGCTACGGTGTCAATAGCTATATCGTTAAGCCGATTGATTTTGCTCAGCTCAAGCAAGATATTCAAACCCTAGTGCGCTACTGGTTTGACGTCACGACGCTTCCTGCCCTGATTGAGGATCAATCATGACTCAAGCGACGCGCACCGTACTGCTCATCGATGATTCTCCCGAGGATCGGGAGCTCTATCGGCGGTACCTAAAGCGCGATCTGGACTATGCTTACACCGTGATAGAAGCGGGCATGGGCGAGCAGGGTCTGGCGCTGTGGCAGCAGCATCAGCCGGACGTCATTCTGCTGGACTATCGCCTCCCTGACCTAGACGGTCTAGAGTTTTTGGCCCGTTTGGAGTGCCTGCCGCAGATGCCCTACTTCTGCTCGCCCCAAAAGCCGGTTTTCCCAGTGATTATGATTACGGGCCAGGGTAGCGAGGCGATCGCTGTTCGGGCGATGAAAGCCGGAGCGCAGGATTACCTGGTCAAGGGCCGGATCACCCCAGAAGGTCTACATCTAGCGGTGAACAGCGCCATCTCGACCGTGCAGCTCCGCGCCCAGCTCCAGCAGCGCATTGAGCGCGAGCGCCTCGTATCAGAAATCACCCGTAAGGTTCACCAGACCCTAGATTTAGACAGCATTCTGCAGACCACTGTCACCGAAGTACGGCAGTTTTTACAGACTGACCGTGTGCTCTTGTTTCGCCTCTATGACGGCGGCCAAGGCACTGTGGTAACTGAATCGGTTGGCGTTGGCTGGGCTCCAACCCTAAAGCAGGACTTCTATGACCCCTGCCTGAGCGAGGCGCACGTCGAGCCCTACCGCCAGGGACAGATCACACTCAAACCTGATATCTATGACGGCAGCATCGACCTTTGCCATCGCAACCTCCTAGAGAACCTGCAGGTGCGGGCGAATTTGGTAGTGCCCATTCTACAGAGCGGGCACCTATGGGGCATGCTGATTGCGCACCACTGCGCGGGGCCGCGCCAGTGGCAGCCTATAGAAGTGGATTTGCTCAAAGACATTGCGGCTCAGGTGGGCATTGCCCTGCAGCAGGCAGAACTCTTCCAGCAGGCTCAAACGGAGATTGCCGAACGCAAGCGAATTGAAGCCTATTTGCGGGAAAGTGAAGAGCGACTGAGACTTGCTCAGCGGGCGGCGGGGGCTGGCCTGTGGGATTGGAACCTACTGACCAATCGCGTGACGTGGTCAGAGGAGTACTACCAAATCTACGGACTCGACTCATCAGAGCATCCCTCCTACGAAAGCTGGCTCACTTCCGTTCTGGAACTAGACCGCGATCGCCTCAACCACGCTATTTTCAGCGCCCTTGAGCATAAAACGGGGCTCAACGTCGAGTTTCGGATTCAGCATCCCTCCGGGGAGATTCGCTGGCTGACAGTGATTGGCCAGACCCTCTACAACGAAGCGGGGCACCCCGTCCGCATGACGGGCATCACCCTCAACATCACCGAGCGCAAGCAGACCGAGGCTGCGCTAGAGCATCGAGCCCAGGAGCTTACCCACCTTAACGGGGTGCTGAAGGCCATTACGGCAGACCTCGATCAGCGCAACAAAGACCTCAACCAGTTTGCCTACGTCGTCTCCCACGATCTCAAGGCCCCCCTGCGCGGCATCCAGAATTTGTCCCAATGGCTGCAGGAAGACTTAGGCGATCGCCTCCCCCCAGACAACCAAAATCAGCTCAAGCTGCTGCGTAGCCGGGTCACGCTGATGGAAACCCTGATCAATGACCTGCTGAACTACTCCCGTGCCGGGCGCGTAAAGCAGCCCCCTGAGCTGGTGGATGTGGCTGAGCTGGTGCGAGAGGTGGTCAGCACTTTGGCCATCCCTCCCGGCGTTGTGATTCGAGTGGCAACCTCACTGCCCAAGTTTCAGGTGCGGCGCGTCATGCTGAGTCAGGTCTTTGCCAATCTGATCAATAACGCAATCAAGTATGGCTGCGTGGATGGGCAAGGCGAAATAACAGTGTCAGCTTGGGAGCAGCCGAAGGGGTACAAGTTTGCGATCGCTGATAGAGGACCCGGAATTGCCCCCACACACCACGCTAAGATTTTCGGCATTTTTGAGACTCTGCAGTCAAAACCGCAGATTAGTGCTACGGATACACCCATCAGCACGGGCATTGGCCTCGCCATCGTTAAGCGGCTGGTGCGGGCGGAAGGTGGCAAGATCTGGGTTGAGTCTGAGGTCGGCAGGGGAGCCACATTTTTCTTCACGTGGCAGTCTGCTGAGGCATCTGTAATACCTACCTTGATCAATAGCGACATGGTCGCCCTGTCTTGAGCTGGGCGAAAACGCTGCGGCCTATGCGGCGCAAACTTGCTGCTTGATCCAGCTCAACCACTGCTCCAGTCCAGCCCCAGTTTTGGCAGACACTGGCAGAATGGCGGCGTGGGAATTGACGTGACGCACGTTGGCTTCGATCTGCCCCAGGTCAACATCCACATAGGGGGCCAAATCGATTTTTGTAATCAGCAGGCAGTCGGCCTCGCGAAACATAATAGGGTATTTGAGGGGTTTGTCTTCCCCTTCGGTGACGCTGAGCAAGGCAACTTTGGCGTGCTCTCCCACCTCGAACTCGGCGGGACACACCAGATTGCCCACGTTTTCTACCAGCACTAGATCCAGCTCGGCTGGGTTGTGCTGCACTTCTAGGGTATGGATCCCGCCAGCCACCATCTGGGAATCTAGGTGACAAGCCCGCCCAGTATTGATGGCAATCACCGGCACTTGGCAGCGCCGCAGCCGGTCGGCATCAAGCTCGGTGGTCATGTCCCCCTCAATGACAGCGATCGCCAGTTCAGGGGTGAGGGCTTCCAGGGTTTTCTCCAGCAGCGCCGTCTTACCGGCGCCGGGGCTGCTCATGATGTTGAGGCAGGTGATGCCCCAGCGGTCGAAGTGGGCGCGGTTGTGGTCGGCCCCGGTTTGGTTAGCGTGGAGCAGGTCGAGCTCTAGGGCAGCGGAAAAGGTCTGATGCATGGCCTTATTGGTTTTACAGGATAGCGTTTGAGGCCGCTTCTTGAGTCGCTTCTGGGGTGGCTTCTGCGTATTCTACCCGGTCAATCTTCAGCTCCCGCCCTGAGCGGATGTCGTCCATAGGCGATTCGCACGTGGGGCAGGCGTACTGCTGGTTGACGTCGGGCTGGTACTCAGCGCGGCAGGTGTGGCAGAAGGCAATCAGCGGCGTTTCTTGAATCACCAGCTCTGCCTGGGCCAAAAAGGTGCCTTGGGTCTGATGGGTGAAGGCAAACTGGAGGCTGGCAGGCTCAACGCAGGTAAATTGCCCCACCACCAGGTGAACCTGGGACACCGAGGGCTGGCCAGGCTGCGCCTCCCACCAGTCCTTAAGGGTAACAATCAGCGCCCGAGTCATGTCAGTTTCGTGCATAGTGCTCAACTTAAACAGAAGCTCAGTAATAGTCCCCCAAGGGGGACGGCGACAGCGGAGGGTGTCCTTAGTGGGGAACTAAAGGGGGCGTCAGCTCCAGGCCTCATCCACCGCCATGTTGGCCTCATCCGTAATGTAGGGCGGCTTCTCTTGCCGGGGCAACTGTCCCGAGAGCACCAAGTGAGCCATCGTATCGCAGATGACGCGGGTCGCCATCAGGGCTGTGATGTCGCTGACGTCGTAGGGCGGTGACACCTCCACCACCTCAATACCGCAGATGGGCGCCCGTTGCACAATCTTGCCCAGCAGAGCTAGCGCCTCCCGGGGCAGCAGACCGCCGGGCTCCGGCCACCCCGTCCCCGGCACAAAGCCCGCATCGATGCAGTCAATGTCAAAGCTAATCCACACGCAGTCGGTGCCGTCTAAGGCCCGCTCTAGGGCGAAGTCGGCGGCGGCGTCTATACCCCTCTCGACGATGTCCGTCACCGTAAGGATATTGGTGGCCCGCTCCCGGCAGACCTTCACCCCCTGGCGGGGCACCTGCCAGCCGCCGATGCCGAGCTGCACCAGGTTTTTAGCCGGGGCGTTGGCCATGTTGGTGGCGTGGAACCAGGGGCAGGTGTGCATCCGCTCATCTAGGTCCGTTTCCTGGGTATCTACGTGGCGATCGAAGTGGATGATGCCCACCTTTTTGTCGCCTAGGTGGCGGCACACCCCCCGCACCGTTGGGAAGCCGATGGAGTGGTCGCCCCCTAGCACAATGGGCAGGGCGCCCGACTGAAAAATGTGGGCAATGCCCTTAGAGATCTGGTCAAAGGACTTTTCGTTGTTGGCCGGAATTGTGAAAACGTCCCCCACATCACACAGGGTTATCTGCTCCCGCAGGTCCACGCCAAATTCAAAGTTGTAGGGGGTGTAGAGGGCAGAGATCTTGCGGATGCCCTGGGGACCAAAGCGGGTGCCGGGGCGGTAGGTGGTGCCGGAGTCGTGGGGCACGCCGACGATCGCCACGTCGTAGTTGCCCACCTGACGCACATCCTCCAGGTAGGGCGCTTTAAGGAAGGTGTTAATGCCCGCGTAGTGGGGCAGCTCACCGCGAGAGAAGGTGGGAATGGTGCGATCGCGAATGCTGTCGGCGGCTTCTAGGCCATACTCTAGGCCCTGAGAGACTTCCTGCTGCCATCCCGTCATCGGTAGGTTAGTTTCTTTCTCCAAAGCCCGCTGCGCTTCAGTGCTGCCCTGCCCACCCGGACCCTGAAAAACCGAATCTTCCGATGTGCTCATGCTGAAATCCTCATAAAGACGCTTCGCCAGTGCTCACTATAGGAGGGCAGCGATCGCGGGTCAAGCCTCGATCTTGAGGATTAATTCGAGCACCACGCGATCGGGAGAGCGCGGTTGGAGTGGCTCAATTGAGGGCATTAAGCGTAAATTTGCTTGCCTAAGTTTGGGGTTTAAGTTTAGGACTATCCTAAGTGACAAGTTTTACAATTTTGTAATATATGCTACTTTCTGTATGGGAAGAGCAAGCTTGTATGGGTACAAGTTTACCCACATAGGGTTAGGGGCATCTGGCAGCTAGAAGGTTTTATACGGCAGGCGATGGTAGCGGGTTGAGCTAGACGGCCTTAATTTCTCGTAGGATGGACTGGCGTGAGGAAACCTATGCTGCCGTTGGACTGTCTCTAGTGGAGAGGCTACGCCAACGTATCTCAGCCGCAGCTGCAAATCTGTGCTTGGCTGTGCCCGTTGGCTAGCCCAACATGTCACCCCGGCGGCGAATTTTTCCCACTACCGTTGAGCAACTACCAAACTAGAATCTATGAAGCGTCGTTCCCTATTATCATTTGCTATTGCCTTTGTTTGTACTTTCCTCATTGCTGTAGGCTGCACTCAGCCACAGACTGCTAACCCAGATGCCGATACCTCTGCCAGCGCCGACGCCCCAGCGGAGGTGAGCGGTGAACCCATCAAAATGGGCTACAGCAGCTGGGCCGGCTGGTGGCCCTGGGCGATCGCCGAAGAGCAGGGTTTCTTCGAGAAGAATGGCGCCAACGTCGAGCTGATTTGGTTTGACGGCTATCTCGCCTCCATGGAGGCCCTCGCCTCTGGTCAACTCGACGCCAATTGTCAGACCCTCAACGACACGATTTCCTTCGCGGCGGACGCCGTCAACGGTGAGGTGGCGGTGCTGGTTAACGATAACTCCGCCGGTAACGATAAAGTGATTGTGGCTGAGGAGATTGAGACGGTAGCGGACTTAGAGGGCAAAACCGTCGCCCTGGAAGAGGGCGTCGTGGGAGACTTTTTGCTCTCCCTGGCTTTAGAGGACGCCGGCCTGAGCCGCGATGCTGTAGAAATTAAGAACCTGGAGACCGGCGCGGCGGCCACCGCTTTCGCGGCGGGGCAGACCGACGCTTTTGCGGGCTGGGTGCCTTTCTGGGAGACCGCTCTCACCCGCGAGGGCAGTAAGGAGCTAACCAGCTCTGCAGAGTTTCCGGGGGCGATTCCTGACCTGCTGGTGGTGACTCAGACGCTGATTGATGAGCGACCTGACCAGGTACAGGCCTTGGTCAACACCTGGTTTGACGTGCGGAACTTTATGACAGAGAGCACCGATGAGGCCAACAAAATTATGGCTAAGCGGGCCAGCGTCGAGGCTGAGGAGTTTGACACCTACCTGAAGGGCACCCGCTTCTTTACCCTGGAAGAGAATCTGGAGGCCTTTGAGGACGGTGACAGCATGACGGCTATGCCGTTTGCGGCGAAGGAAATGGCTAACTTTATGGTTGGCGTTGACTTCATCCCAGAATCGCCCGACCTCAAAGCGGTGTTAGACGACCAGTTTGTGCAGGCCTATGCCGACGCCCAATAGGGCGATCGCCTCGTCATAACGGTATGCATTCTGTGGGGGCAGGCCATTTGCCCCTACGCCATAATTGACTCGGGAAACGCTCATAACTAAACCATGACTACTGCCTCTCCCGTAGATTCCCTAAGACCCAAAACCCTCCCGCCCACAGTATTCTGGCGACTGCGGGAGGAAATCCCCTCGGGTCTCAGTACCCTTTTGATGAGCCTATCGGTACTCATTCCCTTGGGGACTTGGTGGCTTGTGTCAGCGCTGGGCATCGTCAGCGATAAGTTTCTTCCCTCCCCGCTGATGGTGCTTCAGGCCCTAGGGGAAATGGGCAGTGAGGGACTGCTGGTGGGGGATACCCTCGCCAGCTTTCTGCGGGTAGCGGGGGGATTCTTGCTGGCAGCGGTGGTGTCGGCACCCCTAGGCGTCTCCATGGGCGCCTTTGCCAGCGTGCGATCGCTGTTTGAGCCCATCATCGGCATCGTTCGCTACATGCCCGCCCCAGCGTTCATTCCGCTGCTGATTATCTACCTGGGGCTGGGGGAAGCCCCTAAGCTCGCTCTGATCTTCATCGGCACCGTGTTTTTTAATACGCTGATGATTATGGATGCGGTAAAGTTTGTGCCCAAGGAGCTGCTGGAAACCACTTACACCCTCGGGGGGCAGCGGCGGCAGGTGCTATTTCAGGTGATTACGCCCTATGTGATTCCAAACATTATCGATGCCTTTCGCATCAACATGGCCGCGTCCTGGAATCTGGTGGTGGTGGCGGAACTCGTGGCGGCTGAGACCGGTCTAGGAAAGCGAATTCTCATCGCCCAAAAGTTTTTTCAGACGGACGAGATTTTTGCCTGTCTGCTGGTGCTGGGGCTAATCGGTTTTGCGATGGATTTGTCCCTGCGACTGTTGGCACGGGTGGCTTGCCGGTGGGCTTTGGATTAGGACTTTGACCAGCGTGTAGCAATAGGCTTTTGCCCATAACTAGAGGTAACCGCAATGCATTTAGAAGTTAATGGCCTTTCCAAGCATTTTGAGACGCGCCGAGGCCCGCTGGTAGCCCTTGAGGACGTCAATTTACATGTGGAGACCCAGGAATTTGTCTGCGTTGTGGGTGCCTCTGGGTCAGGCAAGTCTACCCTGCTGCGGCTGGTGGCTGGGCTAGAGACGCCCACCTCTGGGGAAATCACCGTCGACGGCTATGCCGTCACTGGGCCAGGGGCAGACCGGGGCATGGTGTTTCAGAGCTACACCCTCTACCCTTGGATGAGTGTGCAGAAGAACGTGGAGTTTGGCCTCAAGCTTCAGGGGGCGTCTCGCTCAGAGCGCCGAGACACGGCTACGTACTTTCTGGAAATGGTGGGGCTGAGCCGGTTTGCCCAAGCGTTGCCCAAATCCCTCTCTGGCGGCATGAAGCAGCGTGTGGCGATCGCCCGCGCTCTGGCCTCCCGGCCCAAGATTTTGCTGATGGATGAGCCCTTTGGCGCATTGGATGTGCAGACCAAGGAAACCATGCAGCAGTTTATGCGTCAGCTTTGGCAAAGCGCGGGCACAAGCGTCTTGATGATTACCCACGACGTGGAGGAAGCGGTGTTCTTATCCCAGCGGATCTATGTGCTGAGCGCTCACCCCGGCACGGTTCAAGCGGAGGTGAGCGTCGATTTGCCGAGCGATCGCAGCTACCGAATTAAGTCGTTGCACCGATTTCAATCTCTGCGAGAAGAGATCATGGATCAGCTCCGAGGACAGAAGGACAGGGTGTCCCATCGCGTTGGGCACACCGCTTAGAGCATTTGATGAGCCCGAGAATCCTGGAGCTAAGGGGCTATATGTCGGAGGGTTTCTCATAAATGACAAAACCCTAAATTCCGTAAAGAAGCCTATCACGGTGCTGACGCATTCGACAGGCTATGAAACAGTGGGTTTAGGAATTGCTTCATTGCAATGAGTGCCTGTCCGGTTGCCGACCGGACTTTTTTCTTGGACCGCAGCGATCGCTATTTGAGCTGGGTGAGGCCAAACCGCCCCAGGCCAATCAGACCAATGCCAACGATGATGAAGTTGCTGATGCTGGAGATGCTGCTCTTATTCAGGTTAGTTGTGGCATTTTGCTTTAGGGTCTCGGCCTGGGCATCAATCTGACGACTGGCGTTGGCGAGCTCCTCTGGGGAGACCTGGGTCGCTATCTCCGGGTCAGACTGGCTCTCTTCTACCCGCGCCTGAAGCTCGCTGGCCTGACGACCGATGTTATCAATCGCCTGTCCTCGGAGCAGCAGCGTATCGCGAATGATGAGAATGCTGGACAGAATGAAGAGAACGCCGACGGACATCGACGCATAGGCCATCCATTTGCGCCATGAGCGGTCGGCCCAGAAGCCATAGATGATTAGGGCTAGGCCAAACAGCAAAATGATGCTGCGATCGCCGGCTTGCTGCAGCAGGTTAACGCGCCAAATTGACCCGGACCCAATTGGGAATAGGAGGGTCAGCATGTCGAACAGGTAGCCCGCAAGGCAGGTGAAGCCCACGATGCGGCAAATGTTAGCGCCGCTGAGGGCGGCAAAGGGACGCTCAGAAGTCGTTGCCATAGGAAATTTGAATAGGGGGGTAAAACAGCATGAATTATTACGCGACCTAAAACTGCAAAACCGCACTGATTTTGAGTTATTCCTGAGACTTTTACGTTGACTTCTCGCCAAAGCTTGACCAGGCTTTGGCGAGAAGTCGAGTTAGCCGCCGCTACCTGTACTCAATAGTCGAATCTGCTCGTTGAAATACTCTGTCCGATAGCTGAGCTGCTGCGCCAGCGTTAGCCCCCGGCGGAAAGAGGCGATCGCCTGCTCAGTCTCGCCCCGGCTGCGGTGAATCTGCCCAATTTGGTCGTGGGCCTCCATCTCGCCGTAGGTGTTGTAGGCCTGCCGTTGGATATCCACCAGCAGTCGGTACACCGTCAGAGCGTCCTGGGGCCGATCTACAGAAAGGTAGAGCTCTGCCAACCCGCGAGCTGCATCCGCGGCGTAGCCCACGTAGCCCACAGCCTGCGCGGCGGCGATCGCCTCTTGATAGTTGCGCACCGCTGCGTTGAGCCGGCCCATTTGCTGAAATCCTGCCGCGATCGCAATTTTTAGCGGCGGTACTTGGGTCAGCTCCCCGGTTTCGCGGTAGCGTTTTACAAGCCGCTGCCGGGTGGCGACAGCATCGCTGGCCCGCTCCGTTTCGTCATATATCGTGGCTAGCCGCAGCAGGGCCTGCTGCTCCCCGACCGCGTCCTGCTGGGACTGCCGCAGCACCAGAAGGTTTTCGTATACCGGAGCCGCCTGGTCGTAGTTAAACCAGGCCAAATGAACTTCTCCTAGAGCCTCAAGTGCCGCTGCCTCAGTGGTCTTGTCCTGTCGCTGGCGGGCATCCTGGACAATGGACAAGTAGGCGGCGATCGCCTGATCCCGGGATCGGAGCGTTTTGTAGGCGTCGGCCACCTGCAGCAGCAGCCCATAGTCTGGGGTCGGCTGGGCCCGAATCTGCTGCTCAATTTCTTCGAGGCGATCGCTGATGGCCCGAATTTCTAGGGTCTGGTTCTCCTGCCAGGCCAAGTCTCCTACCCGACTGAGGGCCGGTACCTCTTCCTGAATACCGAGCACCCGCCGCAGCTGCAGCTCCCGCAGCCAAATTTCAAACGCTCTGGGAATGTTGCCGGCGTCGTACTGCCGCTGGCCTTCTCGCTGGAGCTGGTTGAGCGAAGCCCGCAGCGCCTGCTGCTCCTGTAGGCTCAAGGGGCGATCGACAATCAGGTTGGGCAGCAGCGGGTCAGACGGGTCCGGCTCTAAGGGATTGTCAAGCGCAGGAAAGCCCGAAGGCTGCGTTGGGGAAGACTGACCCACAGCGGGGTGCTGCCAGCTCCCCAGCAGGCTTAGAGCCGCCAAGAGCACAGCACCACTCACCCAGCGGGACGGAACAACCCTCAAGGTAGGGGCAACTGCTAGCGCGTAGGTACGGCGAAAACTAAAGTCAGACATAGGTTTCAGCGTTCTAGTGACTGTTGAGGCGGCATTGGTCTCTGCAGCAGCCCTTATAGCAGCTATCATAACCGCCGTAGGGCAAGTCGCGTTTTGTTGATGACACCCCGCATAACCCAGCAGTTGAGTCCAGCAGTCGAGTCCAGAAGGAGCTAAACATCCCGTGAAAATCGTCATTATTGGAAACGGTGGCCGAGAGCATGCGATCGCCTGGACCCTAGCCCAATCAGACAGGGTTGAGGCGCTCTACTGCCTGCCGGGAAACGGCGGCACGGCCCGGTTGCCCAAGTGCCAGAATGCACCAGTTGGGGGGATGGATTTTGAGGCGATCGCCCAATTTGCCCAGGGCTGCAGTGCGGATTTAGTGGTGGTGGGGCCAGAGGCGCCTTTGGCCGCAGGACTAACGGACCATCTAAAGGCCCGGGGCCTCCCAGTCTTCGGCCCCACCCAAGCCGGCGCCCAAATCGAGTCCAGCAAAGCCTGGGCTAAAGCGCTGATGGCGGAGGCCCAGATTCCGACTGCAGTGTCCCAAACCTTTACCGAGGTGGAGGCGGCGATCGCCTACATCCGCGCTCAGGGGGCGCCCATTGTGGTCAAGGCAGACGGGCTGGCCGCTGGCAAGGGCGTCACGGTGGCCCGCAGCGTAGATGAGGCCATTGATGCCGTGGGGCAGGCATTCGGCGGGCGGTTTGGCGAGGCGGGCCAGCGGGTGGTGATTGAAGAGTGCCTCCAGGGCCAGGAGACGTCAATCTTAGCGGTCACCGATGGGATCACCATTCGCCCCCTGCTGCCCGCCCAGGACCACAAAACCATTGGAGAGGGAGACACCGGCCCGAATACGGGCGGCATGGGGGCCTATGCCCCCACCCCCGTAGTCTCTGAGGCTCAGCTTCAGCAGATTCAGCATCAGGTCCTAGAGCCCGCGATCGCCGCCCTGCGGCAGCGCGGCATCGACTACCGGGGGGTGCTCTACGCCGGGATGATGATCACCCAAGACGGCCCCAAGGTGATTGAGTTCAACTGCCGCTTTGGCGATCCCGAAACCCAGGTAGTGCTGCCGCTGCTCCAGACGCCCCTAGAAGATATCCTCCAGGCCTGCGTGACGCAGCGGCTGGGCCAGCTCCCCCCATTGGCCTGGAAGCCTATGGCCTCAGCCTGCGTCGTTATGGCCTCAGGGGGCTATCCAGGGGCTTATCAGACGGGCTACCCCATTTCCGGCCTTGACCAGGCCGCTCAGCTCGGGGCCTTAGTATTCCACGCCGGAACGCGGGAGCAAGATGACCATATTGTGAGCGCTGGGGGCCGGGTGCTGGGGGTGACTGCTTTAGGGAAGACCTTTGATGAGGCGATCGCCCAGGCCTACCGGGCTGTGGATGAAATCAAATTTTCAGGCCAGTATTACCGCCGAGATATTGGCGATCGCGTCCGAGTCAAGCCATAAAGGCACGACACTGCCCTGTCCCTACACAACCATTACCCCAAATCAGCAGCGTCAAAATACCTAGCGTTAGCAATTCGTGTCAGACTATAGAGCAAGACAGAAAAGACGCGCACTTGCCAAATTCCTCTTTGGCTATTCTTTCGGCCCCCTTGGATCTGGATAAAGCCCTTGATTTCGCTGCTTGCCAAAATTCGAAACGGCCTTGCTCACTGGTGGTCCGAGTTTACGCTTCAAACTCGGCTGATGGCGGCAGCCACGCTGGTGGTGTCGCTGCTGATGAGCAGCCTAACCTTTTGGGCGGTCAACACTATTCAGCAGGATGCCCGCCTCCACGACACTCGGTTCGGCCGCGATCTCGGTCTGCTGATGGCGGCAGATGTCTCGCCTTTGGTGGCAGGGCAAAATCGCTCAGAGCTGGCCCGATTTTCGTACCAGTTCTACCAAAGCTCATCCAGCATCCGCTACGTTATCTATGCCGACGGCGACGGCGACATTTTCTTTGGCATACCTTTTTCAGAGCTTGAAGTTCAGAACTCCCTCACCATTCAGCGGCGAATTCAGCTGCCCGAGGGTTTTGCGTCTGCCCGTGAGCCCCTAGTGAGGCAGCATCAGACCCCGGACGGCGAGGTCACTGATGTGTTCGTGCCCTTGCTCTCCGGAGGAGAATATCTGGGTGTCATGGCTTTGGGCATCAACCCCAACCCAACGGTTGTCGCCTCGTCCCACCTCACCCGCGACGTCACCGTTGCGGTGTTTGTCTCCATCTGGGTCATGGTGATTTTGGGGGCAGTCTTCAATGCTTTGACCATCACGCGGCCGATTAAAGAGCTGCTGGTGGGGGTAAAGAACATCGCGGCCAAAAACTTCAAGCAGCGCATTGATTTGCCCTTGGGGGGAGAGCTGGGGGAACTAATCGTTAATTTCAACGAAATGGCCGAGCGGCTTGAGCGCTACGAAGAGCAGAATATTGAAGAGCTGACGGCGGAAAAAGCCAAACTTGAGACCCTGGTTTCGACCATTGCCGATGGAGCGATTTTGCTCGATGCCAACCTCAACGTGATTTTAGCCAACCCCACAGCAAAGCGAATCTTGGGCTGGGAAGGGCTGAACGTTGCGGGTTCCCACATTCTGCACAACCTGCCGGAGACTATTAAGGCAGAGCTGATTCGCCCGCTCCATCGGATTACAACAGAGGTTCTGTCAGAGGGCCGCAGCGAAGCGATGGAGTTTCGCCTCACCCTGGCTGATCCCACCGGGCGCACGGTACGTATTTTGCTCACGCGGGTCCTCGACCAGGCCCGAGAGCACCTACGGGGCATTGCTATTACGGTGCAGGATATTACCCGGGAGGTGGAGCTTAACGAAGCTAAAAGCCAGTTCATCAGCAACGTTTCCCACGAGCTTCGCACGCCGCTGTTTAACATCAAGTCCTTTATTGAGACGCTGCACGACTACGGCGAGGATCTCAGCGAAGTCGAGCGTCTGGAGTTTTTAGACACGGCCAACCGCGAAACCGATCGCCTTACTCGTCTGGTCAATGACGTTCTAGACCTCTCACGGCTGGAGTCTAACCGTCTGTATCGCTTTGAACCCGTTGAGCTCATCCAGCCCATCGAGCAGACCCTGCGCACCTATCAGCTCACCGCAAAAGATAAGCAGATTCAGCTGGTTCAGGACGTAGACCCTAGCCTACCTACTGTTTTAGGCAACTATGACCTACTGCTACAGGTGCTCACTAATTTGGTGGGCAATGCGCTCAAATTCACTAATATCGGCGGACGGATTGCGATTCGCGCCCATCCCCTCGACATGGACTGCTGCCCCTCTACCTATCCCTGCGTGCGGGTCGAAGTGGCCGATACTGGCATTGGCATCGACGCCGAAGATCAAGCCGCAATCTTTGACCGCTTTTTCCGTGTCGAAAATCGAGTTCACACGCTAGAGGGAACGGGGTTAGGACTTTCTATCGTGCGTAATATTGTTGAGAAGCATCATGGGTCGGTCAATCTGATCAGTGAAGTTGGCGTGGGGACGACGTTCTGGTTTGACCTAGCCGTTTACCAACCCGAGGCGCCCTCTTTTGAAGCGCTGATCAATGCAGGGCCTTTCCGCCCAGCACCTCCATCAAGTCCTTCAGATTCTTCCGAGCAATCTATAAAAGCGGCGTCGCTTGAAATTTCCAAAAGCCCGTCCGGCAAAGCCTCAGCAGCCCCTACCGTCGGGGCGAGGTAACTATCGCAGGGCGAAAAAAACAGAGACTACCGCTAAACCGATCCATAGCAAAGCCCTGCTGTGGTCGCTGAGCCAAGCTCGGATGCGCTGTCCCAGCGGCGCAGTCGGGGCTGGGATAGCTTCGGGGGCCGGCGGTTGATAAAGGGTGCACTGCGTTGCAGTAGGGCGCTGGGGAAAGTTGCAGGTGTCGTCGTGGTGGTACTGGCAGCTTGGACACAAGGGGTTCCCGTCAGCGGCCTGATGGAGCGCGATTCCTGGATGTCCATAGGCTTTAAGCTGCGTTCCGCAGGCGGGACAGCTTAAAGCCTGATAATCGATAGTGTGCTGACAACGAGGGCATTCCGGCATGGGTCTATTCTAACGCTGGGTTGATTTGCGCACGTAGTACTTCTTGGTTTCACGCAGCTCATAGGTCCCTGCTCCCATGGCCGCGGAGAATCGAATTTCAATCTGATCGAGCTCATCTTGGGGTATGGAAAACCAGGCCTCTTCTGTTTCCCAATGCACCACGGTAATCACGTTCGTCAACGAGTCGTGACTGATCCAGACGTCCTTGCCTAAAAAGCCAGGATAGCCTGCCAGCGCCTGTGTCCAGATTTGGTCATCGTATTGAATAAATCGCTCTCGACTGGCCTCTTCTACCCAAAACTTCAGCCATTCAATCACCATTGACTTCGCATCTCCTGCTAACTGTTTTACAAATATTCCCTTGACCTGATTTGCGCTTTCGGGCTGCTAGCTGGCTCAATCTGTTGGCCCGTATCAATCAGCTCTCATCAATTCAGACAGTATCAGGTGCGATAACCCTACAACCGCTTTTAATCCGCAAGCTTTTCAGCATTACCGCAAATGTCTGAGGCAGGTTATGGCAGGTTATCCGAACCTCATACTGGGCTACGGCAAGCTTATAATGACAATTGCCGGGCCAGACTGATGTGATCTAATTCGCTTGAACGGTGAGGACTGCGCTATGGAAAATAATGTACTTAAGCAGCTACTCATGGTAGGTATTGGCACAACCTCCTTAGTGGCGGAGAAGTTGCGGGAGGTGAGCGACCAGTGGGTCAGGGACGGAAAGCTCGACCCTGAGCAAGCTAAGACGTTTGTCGATGACCTGATGGGGCAAATGCGGTCTGAGCAAACCAACTTTGAAGCGCAAATGCAGCGGCAGCTAAAGCAGGTACTTCAAGATTTGGGGGTTCCTCGGCAGAATGAGATGGATGAGCTGCGGGGTCGCCTTGACCGGCTAGAGCGGCAGCTGCGAGATTTAGAGAACCGCCTCTGGCGCTAGCGCTCAAGTGGACATTTTGGTGGTTGCCTGCGCGCTGTAGACGGTAGACTGGGTTCCCTGAGGATATGCCGTTCTTAGAGATATGCAACCCTCCCCAACACTTGATTACTTACTCTGGAGATTTGCTGTGCGAGAAATTTTGATTAGCGCTGCTGTGATGGTGGTCTGTGCCGTTGTGCTAGCTGTCGCCCAGCTGAGCGGGCCGGCGATCGCAGCCCCAGACGAGCCTCCCAGCGCCGCAACGACAACATCGTCCCCGCTAACCCAATGGATGAGCGCTGCGGCCCAGTCTCAGGCTGAGGACATCAGCAAGAGCGTTCAGAGCAGTCCGCAGCTTATCGCATCTACCTCATCATCCCTTGACCCTATGGAATCGTCTGAATCCGCGCCTGAGGTGGTTACCACAGACTCTGGCCTGCAGTACATTGATGAAGTCGAGGGTACTGGCGCCCAGCCCCAGCCTGGTCAGACTGTCGTCGTTCACTACACCGGCATGCTCGAAGACGGCACTAAGTTTGACAGCTCTCGCGATCGCAATCGTCCCTTTTCCTTTCGCCTCGGTGCCGGCCGGGTGATCCGGGGCTGGGACGAGGGCATTGCCACGATGAAGGTGGGCGGGCAGCGGCGGCTGATTATTCCCCCTGAGCTGGGCTACGGCGCCAGAGGTGCGGGCGGCGTCATTCCCCCCAACGCGACGCTAGTCTTTGATGTCGAGCTACTCCGCATTGGTGCATAGTCGCAGCTAAAGGAGCCACAAATTGAATGGTCTCTAGCCCCTGATTAGCCTAGAGACCAGACTCTTCGCCCTTTTCCTGAAAGCCCTGCACGATGCGGGACAGTTCGCTACGCTCGTTGACCCCGATGCGGCTGGGGGAGCCACTGATGATGCGCTCGTACTCTCGGAACGAGCCCTTAATTTGAGGGCCGTTCTCATCAATGACATATTCACGGATGCCCTTGTCGTGCCAAGAGCCGCGCATCTTAAATACATTGATGGCCCGGGACATCTCGCCCCGAATTTCCACGTACTGCAGCATCAAGATCGTATCGGTGATGGTGGAGATGTGGGAATCGGTAATGGAGTGGGAGCCCATGAACTGATCGGTGGTGTTGGTGAAAAAGCCGGTGATCTCCTCTTGTTTGGCAAAACCGGTCACCCCAATGACGAACTGCCGAAAGGCATTATTGCTCACTCCCCGCGCCAGCGCCGACAGCGAGTCAATAGCAATACGAGACGGCTTAAAGTTCGCGATTTCGGACTTAATAATTTGTAGGTGGTCTTCCAGTCCGGCGGATTCAGGGTAGGCGCACAGAATGCGCAGCAGTCCGCGCTGCTCAAGATCCTCGAAGTCGATGCCCCAGGAGTATGCGTTGCGAGAGAGCTGGGCCCGGGATTCCTCATAGGCAAATAGGATAGCCCGGCCATTGTTTTCACAAGCGTTCTGCAAGAACTTGCTGACTAGCATTGTCTTTCCAGTGCCGGTGGCGCCCGTCGCCAGAATAATCGAATCCTTGAAGAAGCCCCCGCCGCACATCTGATCGAGGGTTTCGACCCCCGAGGAAACCCTTACATTGGATGAGCGCTGGGTGAGTCGCATCGCGCCCAGGGGGAAAATGTTGATGCCCTGGTTAGTGATGGTAAAGGGATACTCCCCTTTCATGTGGGTGGTGCCTCGAAGCTTGAGAATTTCGATCGTCCTTCTACGGCGCTCCCCCTCAAGCACATTGCGCACGATGACGACATTGTCGGAGACGAACTCTTCAACGCCATATCGGGCCACGCCCCCGTATTCCTCGGTCCGCTCTGCCGTCATCACGTTAGTGACGCCCATCTGTTTCAGCCGAGAGGCTAGCCGAAACAGCTCCCGCCGAACGATTGAGGTGGCGTCATATTGCTGAAACAGGGCCGTTACAGAATCCACCGCAACGCGGCAAGCGCTGTACTTGCGAATGGCGTACTGTGCCCGCTCGATAATGCCCGACAGGTCAAAATTTCCTACGACCTCCTGACCTTCAGGGTCGGGCGAGGCGTCTAGGATAAATAGCTTGCCCTCGTCGATGAGCTGCTGCAAATCCCAGTTGAAGCTGTAGGCATTCTTGATGATGTCGGAAGGTGCTTCTTCGAAGGTGATGAAAATGCCCGGCTCGTCGAAGTGAATAATGCCGTTGTATAGAAAATGAATGGCAAACAGCGTTTTCCCTGTTCCGGATGTGCCGCTAACCAGGGTTGTTCTGCCGACCGGAATGCCCCCATGACTGATGTCGTCAAAGCCTTCAATCATGGTGCGAAGTTTTTGGACGCCTGCTGTTCCTGAAACGTCAAATGGATCAGAGCTGGAGTCGCGAGTTCGGTCTATCTGCATGGATGATGCAATTCAGGATAAATATAGCGCGGCAATACATCCAATCCTAGCTGGTTATGTGGCAATAGCGGGAATTCAATTCGTGCCTTGCCCTAGGCGATCGCCTCTGGAGGTGCGGGCCGCTGGCGCGATTACTCAGAGCAGGGCGGCTACGCCTCTGGAGGATCATTACGACCATAGCTCTGAGCAGGGCGGATATCTCCAACCTCCTCTGGGGGTAAGGCGTCGTAAAGGAGATCCAGCCCAATCAAAACCTTCTCCCTATCGGATAAATCCCCGATAATTTTGCGGACGGGCGGCGGCAAAATCTTCGACAGCGTTGGCGTTGCCAATATTTTGTCTTCCTCAGCAAGCTGAGGATTTTTCATCACGTCAATCACCTTAAGGGCGTAAACGCCATGAAACTCCTGTTCCAGGATGCTGTTGAGCGTCCTCAGGGCTCGAAGGGAATTCGGCGTATTGCCGGCAACGTATAGCTTCAAGATGTAGATTTTTTCAGGGGAAGTCATAGGGAAGGTCCGGATGCCTCGCCGTAATAAGTTAAGTCTTCCGGGGAATAGAGCGTCTGTACATTTCACACAGATTGGATAGGGTATCGATCAGGGTCAATCGATAGTCGAGAAGAATCTCCTCACTCCGTCCCTCAAGCTTAAGCTGCTTTGAAAATGCATCCATAAGGTCCATATGAATTTCGACGATCTGAACCACAGGGACATCAGCAAAGAAAGCTGAGTTGACATAATTATCAATCTTTTGGTTGAGCAGCGGATCCTCTGTAAAGTAATTGAGAACAATCTCTTGATAGCTCTGCTTCAGCAAAGAGAGCAGATGCTCGCGCTCCTCCACCGGTAGGTAGCGGATAAATCGCTTGGGGTCCCGCTTGTAATAGACGCCCAGATACCCCAACCGCTCTTTTAGCTTCTCCGCGAGTCTGCGCTGTTGGCACACTAGAACGGCTCGCTCTTGTTCGTCAATATCCGGCAGCGGCAGTTGCTCAATATCCTCGGCTGAAGGAATCTTTAGAAATTGGCTGATTGCTTTATCGATGCGGGCCGGGAGCTGATCGACCTCGCAGGACTCCAGCCAATGAACCGCAATACGGTAGGCCGACGCCTCTAAATTGTCAGCGCCCTTTTCTGATACCTTGTCCTTGATTAAGATGGTGGGCAGCAAGACTGAGCGCGATCGCAGCTCTTCCAGCAGGTGTGGAATGTGCTCTCCATCGCCCAGAATAATACAATCAATATCGTCTAGATAGGCTTCGATAGCCTCAACGAACTCACCTTGGTCCAAGAACACCTTCAGTAGGTAGGCATTACTCTCTAGGCTGCGCTCTAACGCCGATACCAATGCGCTAGTCGTTGGGTGCGCGTAGACAGCTATCTTAGGCTTTGATACCTGGTTGGAGGCCATAAAAGCGCTCTACAATCACAATACGGCGATCGCTAGAGCGAACGGCGCCGTTTACTGCCCCCATTTTGACACGGGTCTATCCCAGAAGTTGACTCTTCTCTAGAGATTAGCTTCAAAGCTGGGGTTCGAGCCCGCTGAGTCGACACGTGCAGGACATATATTGCATGCAGGACAGATGTGGCGCAGCCTTCTGCGCAACCCGCACTATCGCGCCTAATTACCATCACCAGCTGTTATTGCCAACTGGCACCGTTAACTGCCCCAATGAGTACAGAACTGGTCCAGGATCTAATCATGCCGGTACCTGTCTGCAGCTCCCAAGATTTGATGGCGGCAGTGCTTCAGCAACTCGCCAGCTGTCCAGAACACTGGCTTTTGATTTGGGATGAGCGGCCTCTGGGCGCTCTACCGACCTCAGCCCTCTCTCGATTTATGGCGGCGGCAGTTTGCGCCCTCGCCGAAGCCGCTGAGTCTTCTTGCTCTGCTGCAGAGCCCCTAGAGCTGCTGCAAACTCCCCTAGAAAGTCTCCTTCGCCAGCCCAGCATCAGTGCTCAGCTTGTACCGCTGCAGATTATTCCCGAAACCTGGTCTACTCAAGCATTGCGGTCCCATCTAAATCACTATGCTGGCAATAGCGATCAGGTCAAATGGGCCATTGTGGCTGGGGACCAGCGGCCTTTGGGCTTACTCAAACCAGATTGGGCGCGCCGCCATCAGGGGAACCAGCCCGCAGCAAAAGCGCTCGCGGCTCAAAACGCAAATCTTGCCCAAACCAGCCGCCTCAAGAGCGATTTTTTGGCTTACATCAGTCACGAGGTCAAAAATCCAATCACGGCGCTACTGGGGCTATCAGAGCTGCTCGCCGACGCTAGCGAGAGCCCCGATCACCCCCGGTCAGGCTTTTCCAGCGACGTTCTTCCAGCGACGTCAGGCGCGTTCAAGCGCTCTCAGGATATCGAGCAGTTAAGAGCACAAAACCAGCGCCAGCAGCGCTACATTCAGCTCATTCGCCAAAATAGCCGTCGCCTCGCGGCGATCGCCAACGACATGCTCGATCTATCTCGCCTTGAGCTAGGGCAGATCCAGCTTACGTGCGCCACAGTTCCCCTACGGCAGGCGTGCGATCGCGCTTGGCAACAGTGCCGTCATAAGACGACGATCTCCATGCCTGAAGGCTTCCACCTCGACATCCAATCCGGACTCACGGCGGTTTTGGCAGATGAGCAGCGCCTAGCGCAGATGCTGACCGAGCTTTTGATCAATGCCTGTGTCGCTACGGCTGTATCGGGTGAAATTGGTATCACTATTGAAGTCTGGGGTTTGTGGTGCGCAATTACGGTCTGGGATACTGGGGCAAGTATTCCTCCCGTTCGCCAGCCCCTTCTGCTACAGACGCTGCAGCCGCTCAAAAATCCCCATACCCATGCGCCAGAGGGCAACGGGATCGGGCTCATCTTGACCCAACAGCTGGCCCAGCTGCACGGCGGGGATCTCACCTTTGTCTCCTACGAAGGGAGAAATGAATTCACCCTGCTCTTGCCGCTCGCGGGACAAGGTACCCATTCAACCCTTGAAGGTGAAGTTGTTCAGCACAGCTACGCGCTGGCTTTGATCGTTGAGGCGGCGGTGCCTCCCATTACTGAACTTGCGAAACAGCTCAGCGATTTGGGCTATCGTGTCGCTGTAGCGCGCTCGGGAACTGAAGCGCTGCAGAAGATAAAGCAGCTTCATCCTCAAGTTATTTTCCTCAACCCCGAGCTACCGCTGCTGCCGGGCTGGGACGTACTGGCCCTGATCAAGAGCGACCCAGCAACTCACCGTATTCCAGTGATCCTATGCTCGGTGGGCGCGGGGCGATCGCCAGGGCAAGGCGAGGCAGACGCCGTTTTGCCTAGGCCCTCTACGCCATCTCAGCTAAAGCGGGTGCTTGAAACGGTCATACCTCATAGAGCGCGCCCGCGTCCCGCGCAGGCCTCAATACCTGCAAGCTCACCGTCCAATACGGCTCTGACCGTTCTCTACTTCAATCCCCCCAGCAGAGACACGGGCTCATCCGCTATCGACTTCAGCGGTCTACTCCACCCCTATGACTGCCGGGTATTGGAAGTGGACGATTTGAACCAGGGCAATTTGGTAGCACAGGTTTGGAAGCCCAGTGCCGTACTGCTAAGCCTTAGCGTTCCTGCGGAGGTCGGTTACCTTGAGCAATTTCGTCAAATGCCCAGATTCGCGCGGCTGCCAATGGTGGTCACGGATGCCGAAATCGCAGCGGCGGGGCATCGGGCCGGGTTGACTATCTATCCCTGTTTGATCTCACCCCATGCCCTCAACGCTGGTGCGTCGGTTGATATGGCGCTATTGGTTCAAGTCATTCGCCTAGCGGCGGCGGGATAGGCTAGTCTGTCTTTTCCTCGTAGTACTCAGAGATGCTCTCATAGACCTCACTGGGGAACTGTAGGTCTTGGTAGACGTTGCACGCATCGGGATTCTCGGGACAGGGGCAAATGGTAAAGCCCTGCTGCGCTTGCCACTCCAAGATACTGTCGCGGCTGGGCGGGCTGTAGTTCTTTTCGCTCACCTGCTCGCAGAGCGCTTTGGCTTCAGACGTGCTAAAGTCTTTGTCCTGCTGCAGTTGCTCGACAAGCTCAGCTTGGCTGAGAAAGTGGCGGGCCACCATGACAAATACAAGCCTACCGTAGTGGCCGATATCTTTGCCTGCCTCCAGGGCGTCAAGCAGGTGGGACATCACGTCGCTTTTTCGTAAATCCTTAATTGCCATAGTTCATCCGTACGTCTGTGCTCTTTTGTCTTATCGATTCAAGCACGGAGCTGACCTCAGTCAAAAGACATTAATTCTTAAGTTACTTATCCCGTGTTAGGGTGGGTCGCTAACTTAGAAAAACACTACATATGGTGGCGCTCAAGCCACATCCGCATTTCATCCTCGGAAACATCCTGTAGCGATCGCCGCCAATTAACTCACTGCGACTTTCTCTTTAAGCAGGAAAGAGTGTCAGCCACAGCGGTAGGGTAAGTAAAATGCCAACGGATCCCAATGCCAAGGCGGTGACTGTCAAATCTACATTGAGGTGATAAGCTTCTGCAATAATTAAAGTTGCAAAGGCGGGCGGCATCGCAGCCTGGAGCACAATGACCAATCGCGGTGGGCCGTCAAAACCAGCGAGAGTTAATCCGCAGCCCACTAAAATAGGCACAATCAGCATTTTAATGCTCAAGCTGACCAGCGCCGTCTTGACGTACTTGGAGAGGGAAAGCTGGCTCAGGCGCATCCCCAGCAGCAGCAGAGAGAGCGCAATCACAGTCCAAGCTAACCCCGACAGCACAGACTCAACCGGTGGCGGCAGAGGAACCTGACGAAACCCTAGGCCAAGCCAAAAACTCCACATTGCCGGATTGCGCAAAACAGCTTGGCCAACCCGCTGCAGAGATTGGAGAACCGTCAGAGATGTGGTACTTCCAAAATGGGCTGCCAGCGCGACGCCAAGGCCATAGGACGCCAGCGTACTGCCTAGCGTATCGTAGAAGACTGCCCAGCCAAAGTAGTTTGTCCCTACTAGCATCAGCGAAATGGGGTAGCCTAGATACCCTGTATTGCCCAGCGCGGCAGCATTGATGAAGCTACCTCGGGCTGGATTACGCCAAGCTAAAGATGCAGATGCGGTACCCGGAGAGGAATCTTTGATGGCCTTTGGAGATCGTTTTTTGGCCTGCTGCCATCGAACCCACCCCCAAGCCAGCCAGCCCCCCACCAGCACCGCAACCCAGGCTACAACCGCGGCAACCCAAACTGAAGGCGTGATTGCGGCCTGACGCAGGAACACCACAATGCTAATGGGTGCCCCCAGCCAGAATAAAAAGAGGCCAAGCTGACGCGGAACACGCTCAGGCAACCAGCGCCCCGCCAGTGCCCCCAATCCAATCCAGGATATGAGCGGAACGTATAGTTTGATTAGGGCCGCCAGCATGGCATCGTTTCCCTTAGACGTTGAGATCTCTGATTCTGAAGGCGTATGTCAACAGACTACAATGGGGCATATCATAGCGTCTGCAATGGCATCGCTATAGGCTCGTGGCAATTCTTCAGTCAATTTGGCATGGTAGACCCGTCTCCTAACTCACCTTCCAATAAACTTTTTGATGATATTCCAGAGGCAAAGCGGGAAACGCCATCACCCTCATCCACCGCCTCTAAGGCTAAAGGGTCCCCAAGCTGGTTTTGGATTGTCGGGGCAACTGTAGCTGCGTTATTAGCCGGCATTGGGGCAGCGATCGCCTGGAGAGGTCTACCAGCACCGATAGTAACCCAGCCTGTGGCTTCTGCAGAACCCGGATTACAGGACGCCCTGGCCGAAGTTGGCATCTCAGTTGACTCTGATACAGGTACACTGCTGGGCCATAAGCCCTACGAAGAAGCCCCGGCGGACACCCTCGTCTCTGTAACAGCCGACGGTGGCATTACCCTCAGACGCCCTGCGGCAAACGCTTTCATTGACATGGTCAACGCTGCTCGCAACGACGGGGTCTACATTGTCCCGCTATCAGGCTTCCGCTCAGTGGAGCAGCAGCAGTATCTATTCTTTGGCATCAAGGAAGAGCAGGCCCAAAGAGCATCTGAGCGCGCTACAGTCAGCGCCCCTCCGGGTTACAGCGAACATCACACTGGCTATGCTATGGACGTTGGGGACGCCGATGCCCCCAAAACGCACCTAGAGCAGAGCTTTGAGAATACAAAGGCGTTTCGGTGGCTCCAGGAAAATGCCGCTCGATATAGCTTTGAACTTTCCTTTGAAAAGGATGAATCTAGTGAAGTGAGCTACGAGCCTTGGCAGTGGCGCTATGTAGGCGATCGCGAAAGCTTAGAGACCTTCTACGGCTCCCAATAAATATCACAATCCCCCGCCGTATCACGGCGGGGGATTGCTTTGAATATTCACCTGGCATCGAGCTATTTTCCCGTGGGGCTACCCCCAGAGTATCTTCGCCGCAGCGATGTTTCACGAGCTGAGTTCGGGATGGGTCAGCGTGGTTCCACCGCGCAATGGACACCAGAAGAGTTGTTGGGTCTACT
>JBHJHJ010000167.1:0-17293 GCA_050330955.1 Elainellaceae cyanobacterium
GATCGCATTTGTTGATAAGCTGCGCTGTGGCATCGAATGCATCATTATGGCCTGTAACAGCCTGCGCCCGAGAGATGGACGTTAGCTGATTCAAACCGAATACGCTTGCGGTTACGGCGAAGATGCTTAGCAGATAGATCATTAGTTTCATGTAGCCCTCCTAATAATTAGCGTTTGCTTCAAAGAATCCAGAGCGTCGTCCTTACCTATATATCTCTATTCTAAGTTAGAGAGATTAGGTTGTTGATGAGGACTCTGTGTCGTTGATTAAAACTTCCAGTAAACAAGTTAGATTCCCGGATAGAAAAGTCACTTCTTCAACTGGCTAGGTCGGAACATGATTTTTATAGCCATCGCCACAAGCCTTTGGCTAAGGGGGCCGCCGCTTTGCTCCAGGGTTATTCAGTTCAGCACCAAAAACGCCCTAAGCGAAGCGGCCAACACTATATGTTTAGCCGCTCGTATACCTGGTCTAGATGCTGCAGGTGATGCTTCGGGTCAAAGCAGGCCTCAATTTCCTCAGGCGAAAGCTTCTCAGCAATGGTCTCATCCTGTTTCACCAGCGCGTGGAAATCTCCATCAGGGGTATTCCAGGCCGCGTGGGCACAGCGCTGCACCGCGCCGTAGGCTGCCTCTCTGCTCATGCCCTTGTCCACTAGAGCCAATAGCACCCGCTGACTAAACACCACCCCGCCGTAGCAGTTCATGTTGCGGGCCATGTTGTCAGGGTACACCAGCAGGTTTTGCACTAGTCCCGTCATCTCCACCAGCATGAAGTGCACCAGCGTGCAGGAGTCCGGCAGAATCATCCGCTCCACGGAGCTGTGGGAGATATCCCGCTCGTGCCAGAGGGCCACATTCTCTAGCGCCGCCACTGCATTGCCGCGGATGATGCGGGCTAAGCCAGAGAGCCGCTCCGATTTGATGGGGTTGCGCTTGTGGGGCATGGCGGAGGAGCCCTTCTGCCCTTTTGAAAAGTACTCTTCTACCTCCAGCACGTCGGTACGCTGCAGGTTGCGAATCTCAACGGAGAAGCGCTCGATGCTGGCGGCTAGTAGGGCCAAGGTCTGGAGGAACTCGGCGTGGCGATCGCGAGAGATAATCTGCGTCGAGGCGCAGTCGGGCTGCAGCCCCAGCTTTTGGCAGGTGAGGGCCTCCACGCGGGGCTCAATGTTGGCGTAGGTGCCCACCGCCCCCGAAATCTTGCCCACCGCCACCCGGCTGCGGGTTTGGCAGAGGCGATCGCGGTGGCGCAGCACCTCTGCCAGCCAGCCGGCCAGCTTAAAGCCGAAGGTGATAGGCTCAGCGTGAATGCCGTGGGAGCGGCCAATCATTACGGTATAGCGGTGCTGCTGGGCCTGGTAGCGGATGGCCTGGACCAAGGCTTCGAGGGCGTTGAGCAGCACATTGAGGCTATCCACCATCTGCAAGGCCAGGGCCGTGTCTAGCATGTCTGAGCTGGTCATTCCCAGGTGAATGTAGCGACCCGCCTCCCCCACGTATTCATTCACGTTGGTGAGGAAGGCAATCACATCGTGCTTCACCTCTTTTTCGATTTCGAGGACGCGATCGGGGTCGAAGTCGGCCTTGGCTTTGATGGTTTCCACGGCCTCAGCGGGGACATAACCCAGCTCTGCCTGTGCCTCGCAGACCGCGATCTCCACCCGAAGCCAGGTCTTCAGCTTATATTCATTCGTCCACAGGTCGCCCATCTCGGGCAGGGTATAGCGCTCAATCAAGGCTCGTATGCTAGGACACAACCGCTTCATTGTACCCCGCCCATCCCGCGATTCTGGTGCTCCGCGATTCTGAGCGTCCCAGTCCAACTTTATGCAGATCGCAGACAATGGGTGATGGGTCGGTCAGGAATCCCTGGTGCACTCCACAGCCTAGTTTTGTAATCTACACTATCCCTCTGCAGGGGATATCGCGATATGCTCAAAATGGCGCTGATTGCATTTCTTTACAAATGAGTAAACCAAAACTGACCCTTTGGCAGCTTTCAAACATGAGTTTCGGGTTTCTAGGTATTCAGTTCGGCTGGGGCCTGCAGATGACCAACACCAGCGCCATTTTTGAATATCTCGGGGCCGACGCCCACCAGATCCCCATTCTTTGGCTCGCCGCACCGCTCACCGGACTGATTGTGCAGCCCATTGTCGGCAATCTCAGCGACAACACCTGGGGGCCACTGGGACGGCGGCGGCCCTATTTTCTCATCGGGGCCGTGTTCAGCTCGATTGCGCTGATCGTCATGCCCAACTCCCCTAGCCTTTGGATCGCGGCGGGCTCCCTCTGGATACTGGATACTGCGGTCAACATTAGTATGGAGCCGTTTCGCGCCTTCGTGGGGGATCTGGTGCCGCCGGAGCAGCGCACCAAAGCGTTTGCCATGCAGAGCGTATTTGTCGGTGTGGGGGCGATCATTGCCTCAGCGCTGCCCTGGGTGCTCAACCACTGGTTCATTCCCCTCGATTCGGAGTCGGACGCAATCCCCTTCAGCGTCACCCTCTCGTTCTATATTGGTAGCGCGGTATTTCTGGGCAGCGTCCTGTGGACCGTGTTCAACACAAAGGAGCATCCCCCTAAGGATATGGCAGCCTTTGAGCGCCAGCAAGAGCGGCGGCTTGGCATTGGCAGCACCCTGCGGGAGATCGGTATTGCAGTCAAGGAAATGCCCCCCACCATGCGACAGCTGGCCTGGACCCAGTGCTTTAGCTGGCTGGGAATGTACTGCCTGTTTCTCTACTTTCCCCCGGCGATCGCCCGCAGCGTATTTGGTGCGGTGAATGAGCACTCGGCCCTCTACGCTCAAGGCATTGCCTGGGCTGGAATCTGTATGGCAGTGTACAATGCAGTCTGCGTCGTGGCCTCTTTTCTGCTGCCCCAGCTCGCCCGGCTCACCAGCCGAAAGGTTACCCACGCCATCTGCCTCCTGATTGGGGCAGTGGGCACCCTCTCCATTGGCTTTGTGCACGATCGCTATGTGCTGCTGCTGTCAATGGTGGGCATAGGCATCGCCTGGGCTAGCCTGCTGGCCATGCCCTACGCGATTTTGGTAGGGGCGCTGCCGGTGAAGAAGGGCGGCATTTACATGGGCATTTTCAATTCCTTCATTGTGCTGCCTGAGGTGCTGGCGTCTTTGGGGCTAGGCTGGGTGATGTCCAACGTGTTCCACGACAACCGAATTTCGGCGGTAATGCTGGGGGGCGTGTGTTTTGCCATCGGGGCACTGTTTGCCCTGCGGGTGAAAGATCCTGGCGTTCAGGCGCGGCCTAAGGCCGACCCGGTTACTGGCAAAATAGAGGCGCTGCAGGTTGATGTGTCCTAGCGTCTCTTTGGAGCGCCCCTTTGCGAGCTTCTACAGGCAGATTTACCAATCGCCCTTGTACTGCTCCACACGGTTACGGCCTTTGCCCTTAGCTTGATACAGCGCTAGGTCAGCGTGCTGGAGCGCGACATCAACCGTATCACCAGGACTGACAGCCCCCACACCCACGCTGATGGTCACGGGGATCTGCTGGCCAGACTGGTCTATCAAATTCAGCCCCGCCACGTGCTGCCGAAGGGCCTCTGCTATGGCGATCGCCTTAGACACAGGCGCATGCCGCAAAAGTAGAGCAAATTCCTCGCCCCCCAGCCGGCCGAGCACCCCATCGCCGTCCAGAATCAGCGTACAGATTCGGGCCACCTGCTGGAGCACCTTGTCCCCTCTGGCATGGCCAAATTGGTCGTTGATCTGCTTGAAGTGATCGATGTCAAGCATGAGCATCGCCATCGGCCAGCTGTCTGAGTATGCGCTGGTGAGCAAGCTTTCAGCCCGCTCAAAAAAGGTGCGCCGATTGTAGAGGCCCGTCAGCGAATCAGTGCTAGCTAAGTAGCGGAGCGTGCTTTCGCGCTCAATCTGGGCTGAAATATCGCTAAAAGAGAATAGGACACAGGGCTGATGGTTATAGATGATTTCTAGCCCTGAGATCAAACACCAAAACTCACCGTCTCCGTTGCACAACGACGCTTCGAAGCCGGATACCCGTCCATGCTGCTTCACCTGAGTAAAAAAGGTAGCGCGATCGCTTAAGCTGGTCCAAAAGTGTGTTTCCCGGTAGCGTCCGGCTTCTTGGAGCGTAAAGCCAAACTGCTCTGCTGCACACTCGTTGATGAACTGAATTGTACCGTCATGGACATCGCTGATGACAACTGGAAAAGCAGGCGCGTTTAGGATGGTCTGGAGACGCCCGTGGCTATCATTCAGCTCGGCCTTAATCTGACTCATCTTCTCTAGGACACGGTTGTAGTAGTCGGCGATCGAAGCAACCTCGGTCCCCGGCTCAACCACCACAGGCTGGGTAAAATCGCCTTTGAGGGAGTGGGCATTCATGCTAGCGATCAGGTCTTGGGTTGACGTACTCGCGTTGTGCTCAGCGATATTAAGGCCGATGCGCTCTTGCTCTGGCGTCACCCGCAGCGGCAAAAGCCGATTTACGGTCCACAGTAGGGCATAACTGACGCTAAAGGTATAAAGCCCTACCGCACAGACCCCCAAGCTCTGCACCCCTAAGTGCTGCCAAAGGCTGTAGCTGTCTTGGTAAGCTGAATCGAGCGCTGGGTCAGCAAACAGCGCCACGGATATGGTGCCCCAGATGCCGCAAACCAGGTGGGCCGGCACCACGCCAACGGCGTCATCAATTTCGTAGTAGCTGAGCCAGCGAGCAGACAGAGTACACAGCAGTCCACCAATCGCGCCAGACACGACTGCGCCAGGGACCAGCATCACATCACAGCCGGCCGTCACGGACACCAGGCCACCCACGACCCCGTTCATAATCAGCGGAACCTGGGGGCGCTTATGCCAGACCCAGGTGGTCAGCAGCGCCGCTAGCCCGCCAGTCGCCCCCCCCTGGGCCGTAACCACCAGAATCCTAGGCACCTGATCATTAAAGGCGAGGGTGCTGCCGCCATTGAAGCCAAACCAGCCAAACCAGAGGAGAAAGACGCCCAAGACCGCCGTTGGCAAGTTGTGGCCTTCAATAGGGCGGGGTCTAGGATGAAATCTGCCCAGCCGAGGGCCAATAACCAGAATGGCGGCCAGGGCCATCCACCCCCCCACAGAGTGCACTACGGTCGCTCCAGCAAAGTCGTGGAACTGCAGCTGGCCCAGCCAGCCCTGTGGTAGATCAAACCACCGCCCGCCCCATATCCAATGCCCTACCACAGGATAAATCAGCAGTGCAATGGTCGTTGCGGTGATGAAGTATGCTAGGAAGCTCATCCGCTCAGCGACGGCCCCGGAGACAATCGTCGTGGCGGTGCCGCAGAAAACGAGCTGAAATAGAAAAAATGTGTAGTCTGCCTGGGTCCAGGTGCTCACGGGCGGCAGCCGCACCCCCACTAACCCCAGCGCTGTTTCGCCAAACATGAGCTGAAAACTGACTAGCGAAAAGACAATAGAGGTGATGCAGAAGTCAACCAGATTTTTGATGGCGACGTTGATGCTGTTTTTGGCGCGGACCAATCCACTCTCCAGGCAGCAGAATCCCGCCTGCATTGTGCTGACGAGAATGGCACAGAATATGACCCAAATCAGATCGAGATTGGGTTCTAGGGGCGACGCTGCAGTAATCATCAAATCACGTTGGATTTTAGCCGCTCTGACCTTGGTAAAAAATTCAATTTGGGATGGGACAGTAGAATCAAAGATGTTCTCATCACGAACCCCGTGATCTGACAGAGGAATCTTTATGACCCAGCCTTCCCACCTCCTCGGCGTTCCCCCCAATGCCTGGATCGTTAACGCCGACACCGCTGACATCACGCGATCGCCCGTACCGCCTCAAACCGTCACCATCTCCACTGAAACTAAAACCCTCACCCTCGATCTGGCCAAGACAATCGCTATTGTTATCGACATGCAGAATGACTTCTGCCATCCCGAGGGTTGGCTGGCCCACATTGGCATAGACGTCACCCCCGCCCGCGCTCCCATCACCCCCTTAAATAATTTTCTACCAAAGCTGCGTTTCGCTAAAGTCCCTATTCTCTGGCTCAACTGGGGAAATCGCCCCGATCTACTCAACATCAGCGCCGGACTGCGCCACGTCTACAATCCGACGGGGGCTGGCGTTGGCCTTGCAGAGCCGCTGCCGCCTAGAAACGCGCCCGTGCTCACGGAAGGGAGCTGGGGGGCTGCCGTCGTGGACGAATTATTACCCGATCCAATAGATATCCACATCGATAAGTATCGGATGAGCGGGTTTTGGGACACGCCGCTGGACAGCGTGCTGCGCAACCTAGGGAAAACTACGCTGCTGTTTGCCGGCGTCAATGCCGACCAGTGCGTCATGGCCACCCTCCAGGATGCGAACTTCCACGGCTATGATTGTATTCTGATGCAGGACTGCACCGCTACCACATCCCCAGATTACTGCTTCAAGGCAACTCTATATAATGTCAATCAGTGCTTCGGCTTTGTGACCACTTCCGAGGCGATCGCCTCAGCAATTCCTGACATCTCGGCGGAGCTAGTCTAAACCTTTCCTAAAAGTTCTGGCTCTTTTGGGGCTACATCTGCTGTATTAGAGGTGTCTACCCCTTGCGATACAAAACCGCCACCTCAGGAGTCACCATGGGAACCGCCGCAGCGACCTTATCTCAGAGCGATAAATGCGTTATCCCTTTATTTAAAGGGCCCCAAGACTACCAAGCTTTTCGCATTAGCCCCCAGGACAGTAACCGTCTGGCGATCGTATTTGACCCCAGCAGCTCAGAAGTGTCTTTGACCTACTGCGTCGAGATCTTTGAGGTGGGCGGGGAGACGCCCCCCAATCGGCACAACCTTGCCGTAGAGATGTTCTTCATCCTGAAGGGAGAGGGTGAGGCGAGCTGCGACGGCAAAACGGTTCGCATTCAGGCTGGGGACAGCATTCTGGTGCCGCCTCAAGGGATTCACGTGATTCGCAACACGGGGCAGACGCGGCTGTATGCCCTGTGCATCATGGTGCCTAATGAAGACTTTGCGGAGCTAATTCGCAGCGGCACTCCAGTGGCGCTAGACGAAGCGGACCTCAAAGTACTGCGGCGCACTGATGCGCTGGTCGCGTCTTAGCTCGCGACCGACATGCTGCCAATTAAAAAAGAAACTAAGCCGCTGCTGCTCAAAGACGGTACACGGCTCGACGCCGACGTCTACACCCCCGATGCTGACGGCAGCTTTCCCGTGCTGCTGATGCGCCAGCCCTACGGCAGGGCGATCGCCTCCACCGTAGTTTACGCTCACCCCCGCTGGTACGCTGCCCGAGGCTACATCGTGGTCATTCAGGATGTGCGGGGCCGGGGCAGCTCTACTGGGGAATTCGACCTGTTTCGCCACGAGGTAGAGGACGGGGCTGAGACGGTGGCCTGGGCCGCTGAGCTGCCCCAAAGCACGGGGGACGTGGGCATGTATGGCTTCTCGTACCAGGGCATGACCCAGCTTTTCGCCGCTGCGGCCCAGCCCCCGGCCCTAAAGACCCTGTGCCCCGCCATGGTAGCCTACGATCTGCGGGAGGATTGGGCCTATGAGGGGGGCGCATTCTGCCTGCAGGCCAGCTTTGGCTGGGCTGTGCAGCTCGCCGCCGAGACCGCCCGCCGTCAGGGCCACCGAGACGCCTACAAAACCCTCTACACCGCTGCCCGCACGCCCCTGTCTTGCGACCCGGTGTGCGCCCGCTCCGCCCTGCTCAACCAAATTGCCCCTGACGCCTTTTACCACGATTGGCTCGACCCGCCCTCGGAAGCCTATTGGCAGCAGCGATCGCCCCGCCACTATATCGATGCGATCGCCCAAATGGAACTGCCCATGCTGCACATTGGCGGCTGGTACGACACCTACATGCGCGGCACCCTGCGGCTGTACAAAGAAATGGCCGCCCGCAGCGAACAGCCGCAGCATCTGTGGGTAGGTCCCTGGCCCCATATCCCCTGGGGGCGGCATGTAGGCGATCTTGACTTTGGCCCTGAGGCCGTCAATCCCATAGACCGGCTGCAGCTCCGCTGGTTTGACCAGTTTCTTAAAGGCAAAGAGACGGGGCTTCTGGGGGAAGCGCCGGTGCACCTGTTTGAGATGGGGCGTAACCGATGGCGATCGCTGCCCCAGTTTCCCGCCCCTGAGCCAGCCATTTACTGGCTAGACTCTGACGGGCTTGCCGGGCTCGACGAACGCAGCGGCGCACTAACTTTGGAAAAACCAGAGAGCGCTGTAGCTGATACCCTGGTCCACGACCCGTGGCGGCCCGTAGGGGCCGTGGGGGGCCACGCCGTCTTTCCGGCAGGGGCGTTTGACCGCGCCGCTATGGACAGCCGCGCTGACGTGCTCACCTATACGCTGGCGGTAGAGCGGGATCTGCACCTTACCGGGGTGGCGATCGCCCACATCAGCTGTCAAGTCGACGCCCCTGGCTTCGACCTCTGCGCTGTTCTGTCAGATGTACATCCTGGCGGGCAGGTCTATCCCCTTGCCCAGGGCTACCGGCGGGTGCAGGGCCACGTCGATGGGGAGGCTGTGACGATTTCACTGCAGCCCACGTCTGCCTGCATCGCAGCGGGCCATGGCCTGCGCCTCAGCATCAGCGGGGCCTGCTTCCCGGCCTACCCCGTCAATCCGGGGACAGGAGAGTCGCTGACGGAGGGGCGGCTGATGGAAGCGCAGGTAATTACCCTATCCCTTCTGAGCGGGCGATCGTATTTGGAGCTGCCGGTTGTAGACGGGCGATGAAGCCACGCGTCAGGAGTTGAGGTCCGTTAGCCCTCACGTGACGCGTATCCCTGTAGATTCTCAGGCTGCATCGCTTGGAGGGTCAGCGTCGCCCGGTTCACCAAGTCGTCGCCGCCCTGGGCAATGATCAGGTATTTGCCTTTGTTGAGGCGATTACGGTAGGCGATCGCATCTCCGCTGGCGGAGGTCCAGCCCACGAGTCGCCCCGTGAAGTAGGCGCCCATCCCGGCTGCAGCAGCGCCGAAAATACCGCCAATAATGTGGTTGCCGAAGGCGCCAGCCCAGTTAAACAGCCGAATGTCGGTCAGCAAATTAAAGATGTAGCCTGCCCCAAAGCCAAAGGGAATCAGCCAGGGCACCAGATTGCTGGACTGCTTATCGGCCTCTTCGTCGGGGTTGATGAGGCCGAACTGGTCGGCACTTTTGTAGCCCTTACCAAGAATATCGATCTGGGCCATGGGCAGCCCTTGCTCCCGCAGCGCTTCGTAGGCGGCCTCCGCCTGCACCCGGTTGGAGAAGACGGCGACGAGGTAATTGGTTGGGGTTTGGGTCTGCATGATATGGCGTGGGGCGACAGGACGAACAAATGCCTCAGCGGGTGAGGATATTTGCGACAAAGTTAATTTGACGTTAACAGGTCTGACCTTGCAACGGCATCTGCCGCCTGTTATGTGTTGCCGTGGGTTATGGTGTTTGTCACACAGGGCACTGATGAGTGATTCAGTGCCCCCTGATTCAGATCCACGGCACTCACGCCGCTGCGCAATTTGGCGCATCAAAACAGCTGGCGATCGCCCGAAACTCCTGAGTGATGGGATGGTCTGGATAGTGGGCGCAGAATAGCCCCTGGCTCGCCAGCCGCAGCATGTCGCTGGAGACCGGCAGCAGCCCCACCACAGGGACCTGATAGGTGTCCTCCACCTTCTGCCGCAGGGCACCCAGCTCAACTTCAGGCAGCACCTTATTGATCACCAAAAACATCTGCGTCACCTCCAGCTCACGGGCCACCTCCACCACCACGCTGGTGCCCTGGTAGTCTTGATTGTCAGGCCGCAGAATGACCACCAGCGCTTGAGAGAGCCCAATAGAGAGTAGGGTTTCCTCGTTCAGCCCGGGGTGGGTATCAATCAGCAAATAATCTAGCCTCAGATCTTCGCATAGCGCTTTGAGACCATAGAGCAACAGCTCCGCGTCGTAGCCTTCGCTGAGGATCACGGCAATCTCTTCAGACCGCATGCTGGAGGGGACCAGAAAAATTTTCCCAGCCGTGCCATCGATGCCCCCATTGGCGCTCCCAGAAGTCAGGCCAGAAGTCAGACTAGCGGTGACATCGTGGGCCGCTTCGGTCAGGGCGCAGCGTCCCCAAAGATAGTCGTTCAGGGTGTGCCGGATTTGCTGGTTGCCCAGCCCGAATAGGATGTGGATGCCGGGGGATTGAATGTCCGTGTCGATGACGCCGACGCGGTTCCCCTGCTGGGCCAAGGTGGCCGCGAGGTTGGCGGTGAGGTTGGACTTGCCGGTGCCGCCGCGATAAGAGTGGATTGAGATTATCTGTGTCATGGCTCGTCTCCTTGAGAGAAAGGGTGGATGCTTGGGTTTATATTCAGTCGTAATTCCGTGTGAAGGGTGGGCAGTGCCCACCTTACGCAATCTCGAATATCGGTCTCTATCGCCGCTTACTCGCAACAGACAGAGCCTCAGGGCCGGTACTAGAATGCTCGCGGCTAATTTGGCGAATTACCTCATCTTCGTCCTCAGGCGAAATATCGTAAGCTTGCCGCAGCGATCGCACTAGGGGCTCATACTGCGCCAACACCGACTGAATAGAAGCCTCGCGCTTGACCACCTTCCAGAGCTGGGCACCCAGCCCCTTGGCGCCACGGCGGCGCTTATTGACGGCGATGCCCCTCACCCGGTTACGGAAGGCCTGCAGCCGGATGCGGTCTTCTCGGCTGCGCTGGCGGCTGGGATCCAGCAGCGCTGGGTCGGTGTGCCCCAGGGCCACCAGCATGTCCTGGTGGACTTCAGGCGTAATGCCCAGCTCAATGCGGACCTGCTGCAGGACGTGGAGACTATCCAAGGAATTGGTATAGCCCTCCTCCAGCGCTTCTCTCAGCACACCTCGGTAGGCCTGGTGCCGCTTCTCCTCGGTGAAGCCGGGCAGCACCTTGGCGAGTACGTAAACTTCGTCGGCGCTAAGGGCATTAAGCGATCGCCCGTCTAGGTACTCTGCCAGGTTGAGGTCCAGCTTCTGGAGCTGTCGCCGCAGCCGCATCGCCAGGCCTTCACGGCTGTAGCGCTCGGGGCTGCGGGACCAGGTGCGGGCCAGCCATAGGGCGCTGACCACCAAGATCAAACCCTCGAAGGCCCACTGAGCTGCCGTCGGCAACAGGCGAATAAAGTTGCGGCCCCCAAAGATAAAGAAGAAGTTGAAGATACCGAAGGTGAGCAGTGCGTAGACGCGGTTTTGAATTTCCTCTGCCGTAATCAGCGGGTTGCGGCTGCGGCTGAGCCGGTGGAGCGATCGCTCCAGACGATGGCCCAGGCCCAGGCCCAAGGCGGTGGTGATCCCCAGGGTGAGGGGCACGGCCAGCAGCTTGGGGACGGGAACAGCGTGACCACCAAAATAAAAGCCGGGGGAAAGCAGGGTGGCAAGCTGATCTTCCTGGTGAGCCCAGGCGCCGGAGAGGTAATATTCCCAGTTGCCGGCGTAGAGAAAGTAGTAGAGAAAATAGCCCACCGCTAGGCCAATGTAGCCGTAGTGGATCAGCCGCCGCTCCGGCTGCCTCAGGGTGTTCCAATAGAGGCGCTCTGAGTCGATGTCGATGCAGGGGCTGCAGCAGGCGACGCAGGCGGAGTGTTCTTTACCCGCTTCAACGGTGCGACACATGGACTGGGTAATAGCCTTGCTGTCTTTGTCGTGGGCGGTGCTGGTCAACAGCCCCCGAGGCTCAGCGTAGACCCGCTGCACCGGGGCCATGGGGCAAAAGTATTGACACCAGGCTTTGCCGCCATAGAGGTAGCCCACGGTGATGGCCGCCACGATGGTGCCCAGCAGAAACAGCCCCAGCAGCCAGCGGCTGGAGTTGACGAATAGAATTCGGCTGCACAGCCCGATGAACAGTAGACCGAACTGAAGTTGGCTATGGTGTTTAGCCAGCCAGCCGTCTTTTTTCACCTTCACCAGCTCAAACCGCACCTTGCCCGTTTTCGGGTGAGTCCGCTTAATCTGCCGCTGGATGCCCAGCGCTCGGGCAATCTGCGAGACAAACGACAGCGGGCACACCCGACGCCACAGCTCGTGGCCAAACGCCAGCAGAATAAAGATGGCAGAGGGAACCACCAGGCCCCAGAAAATCGGGGCACCTAGGGCGTAGGGTTGCTCGACCAAACAGCGCCCCTGCAGGGAAACACAGACCTGGGGATCAAGCCGGAGGGGGCTCCAGGCGGCCTGGGTCAGCCAGGGCGAGATGGGGTCATAAAACAGGGAGGCAATCAGCGTCAGCCAAGCCGCCGTCAGCAACCAGCGAACGCGGTGCATGATGGGTTCGGGAATGGTGTTAAACATGACAGTTAGTTACAGCTATAGGGATGCATAGGTTGATTACGCTTGCCGCAGGTGCTGCAGCTTATGCTTCACGCGCTGAAAGCTCTCAGCTTCAATAATTTTGGCGACGTCTTCCGCTCGTTTAGAAGGGTCAATTTGAATGGTCAAATACTGCCTCTGGGTCTGTTCGCAGCGGGGGGGCTGCTGAATTGGCGGGCGATCGCTGAACCGGCAGGGGTGCTGCTGACGCAGCATCAGCATGGGACCCAAGATAAATAGGGTGGACAGGGTGGCTAAGAGCGCCACGGCGACCATTTGAGTCATAAAGTCAGCGATTAAGGGCCATAACACAATCGCCTCAACAGAGAGAATGCTGATAAATGACCACAGCCCAACTCGCCACAAAATCGGATTTTTGAGCGGGTGATTTGCATTCTGCGCATGGCGTAGATTGACAACCATCATGACTCCTTAGTTTGCACCCCTTAATTTACGGGGATTAGAATTGACAAATATTACAAATACGGACTGATTCAATAAACTAATAAACAAACCCGTCAAGGCCCTTCAAACAAATCAAAAAATAGCTTGTTTAGGATGTCTCTTGGAGAGGCCGTCGAAGAACCCAATCCACGCAATAGTAGTCAATACAGCGGTACCTAATGTAAATCTTGAATTTTTCACTAGTGCTTGCACGAGAGCACCTGTAATGTAGCCATAGCAGTCGGTTACAAAGATTACCGCAAGCCGACCAAAGGAATCAGCGATTCGCCTTACACGCCGGGAGTGAGTGCGGCAGCACGTCAATACACGTTGTATAAAAAGACGAATGACCAAGCTTTGAAACAGCACCATGGCAACAACCTCTCGCACTTGGCCACATTGTAAAGAAATCTCTTGGGAAGAATACGATTATTTTTTGCCAAGAGCAATGGAGTTTTCAGCAAAAGAACATTGTCCTTAGGGCCACAGCTTTTAATCGCAGAGTCAGGGGTTTCTCAGATTTGCGTTGCACTATAGACTTAGCCATTGAATCACACGTTTTCCTGTGGAGAACATTCGAAAAAGCTTAGGATGCCCCGTATGAATACACTCCGCCAGACCAGCATTTCGATGACAGCTGCATTGAGCGCAGCATTGACGCTAGCCCTGCCTCTGCAGGCGATTCAGTCTGGAGACGGTACGGTATTTTTTGACCGTGCACCCAGCCTAGTCGATACCTTCGCCAGCAACCGAACCGTCGCTTCCGGCAGTCGCGTCGGCTATTCCTTTGACCTAACAATTCCGGAAGACGCCGGTGAACCGCTGCAGCGCGTCGCGATCGCCCAGCTTAACGGCGAGAGCGCCGCCCGCGACATCGACTACAAGGTCGAAAAGACCCAGGCCTTTGTGGGCAAGCACCGCCGCCGAGGAGAGGAGCTAACCTTGAGCAGCGTTGACTTCAACGATGACACTCAAACGGTCACGGTGACCTTCGACCCACCCATACCCCCCGGAACAGACGTGACGATTCGTCTGCGCCCCGAGCGAAACCCGCGCCGGGAAGGGCTATATCAGTTTGGCGTCACCGCTTTTCCCCAAGGCGAACCGGCTCACGGACAGTTTCTTGGCTTCGGGCGGCTGCAGTTCTTTCAGCGTGGGGATGTCTTTACCCGATCGCGTTAGGCACTTTAGGTGCAAAACAGCGATCGCCTGCTGCAGCGCTGACTCCTGGCCTTAGGCCTGACGCTGCTCGCCCATTACAGCAATGTGGCACCGCGCTCCTTAAATGTGGCACAGCAACTCTCAATTGCAGCGCCTTCACGCTTCAATTGAGAGCAAACCCGATAGCTGCCCCGACAGCAATTCACCCCTCACAAGCCAAATACATCAAAATTCCCAACAGCCGTGCCACAGGTTCAAGGGCATAAGCTTCCAGATCAATTGTCAGCTCCGTCTGTCGCAGCATCAAAAACTTCCACAGCTCCCCATTTGTCACACAACCGTAGATGGCCTGCGCAGGCTGTTGATTGAATATCTGAGCCGCAATCATCTCCGCCGCACACTGGCCCAGCCCAGCGTTGAGGTTCTCTGGTTTAGCTTCCACCAGCATCACAACCGGCGACTCCAATAAAAGCAGGCGTGGAGAGCGAGCGATCAAAAAATCCACGTAGCCGACCAAATCACGGGCCGGATCAATCGCAAACTCGCACCCCGACGCAGTGGTCTTTAGCTTGACTCCATAGTAACCATCTGTGTCGCCTTCAATCACATACTCAGAGCTCGCTCGACATCTTTCTACGCACCCTGATTTTCTGCTGCGTTGCAATCACGATCGCTCCAGCTAGCAAATCCTGGCCGTGGTTAGTAAGAATATCTTTGAGGAGCGAGATCCGCTCCAAGCGAGGCAAATTCTCTAACCGAACTACGCCGCAATGTGTCAGATTCTGGAGCCAGATCATCTGCTCAAAGTCAGAATCTGTTGTGACGATGATGCGCTGCTCTCTGATAGCCAATCCAAAATCGCATCATCGCTCATTCTAGGGTCAACGTTGCTCACGCAAACGTAATCTTGACCCAAATCTCGCAAAATATTTGACAGGGAGCCGCTAGCGTTAACATCTAGCAAGAACTTCACTGCTAGAAGGCTGCTCGTTCGAAAACGGCTTCGCTCTCTACAAGGCGATAGGCGTAGAGCAGAGCGGCTTGGATGTCAGCAAGTTCGAGCTCTGGATAATCCTCTAGGATCTCCTGAGTAGTTGCCCCTTTTGCCAATAGCTCTAGAAGCATAGCGACCGAAATACGCAACCCTCGAATGATTGGCTTGCCGTTTAGAATCTTAGGATCGAAGGTAATTCTTGATAGGCCACTTTGGTCCGAGAGTCTAGGGCTACTTTGTTCACTCATGGCTAGCACTAGTGTCTGGTTGCGACATGACTTAGTTTAGCCTGGGTTCAGAGGAGGGCACGCTATGAAGATTAAGTACAGCGAAGACGTGGACGTCTTGCTGATTGAGGTCTGTGACCGTCCTATCGCATATGCTGAGGACGCCGATAACCCGATCCTGCACTACGACAGCGGCGATCGCCTGGTGCTGGTGGAGATTTTGAATTTCCGGCGCTCTATGCCAAACGAGACAGCTACTGCTTTGATATCGGCATGACGGCAATGGAGGGTGATTCTTGACAGATCGCTTTGGGCTGAGGCAGCGCAGCAGATTTGTTCACTCATGGTCGGCACTGATATCCTTAAGAACCAGTTCTATGTCCGTAGGCAAGTTGGGTAAGCTTTCGATGACAGTTTGCCAGACGATATCGTAGCTGATTCCAAAGTAGGCATGGACAAGACGGTTCCGCATTCCGACTATATCCTTCCAAGGAATATGTGGATAGCGCAGTTGGCACTCTGTAGAGATATTGTTGGCGGCTTCTCCAATGATCTCTAGCTCTTTGACAAGCGCTAGGGCCAGCATACGATTACTTTTGAGATGCTCTTTATCTTGTTCCTTAGCAAATGCCATCGCCTCGCGGCAGGCATCGGCAATGTGGTTCAAGCGAGAGAAGTCATCTAGCGCTGTCATACAAAACAACTGCCTCGCTGATTACCTTGTCCCGAAAGTAAGGACTTAGCTCTTCGGGTGTTCTTAGATCGATCTTGCGGTCACCGAAGAGCGTTGCTAACTCCCGCTCCATGCGGGCTAGCTTTAGAAGGGTCGGGGTATGGTTGGCCTCGAATTCGACTAGCAGGTCAATATCGCTTTCCTGGGTGAAATCTTCTCTAAGGGCTGAGCCAAATAGGGATAGTTTGGTGATGAAGTTGCGTTGGCAAAGCGTTTTCAGTGAGGTGTCGCAGAGCTGAATTAGCTTGTGCTGAGCGCTATGGAGTGGCAGAAGCACTTCGTTATCGGCCATTACTAAACGCTTGGTTTGCGAGGTGGGTGGCTTCTATGTTAGCCCCATAATGCCCTTTCTCGCTTGGTTCTCTGGTGGCTTCTGAGGTGGGCGGTGGCGAAAAGATGATGATGAAGGCGGCTGGGATGAGGCGGCGGAGGGTGAGAGTATGGGCGCGTCGGGGCAGGTTTAGCCTATACGTTTCGGTAGCTTCAAAACATTTGCGCGAAACCTGCCCTTGCAGCGCGGAAGCGGGCGACGGTGATGCGCTGGGCTTTTGGCAGGAGGCGGATGATACACCAGGGGTGGAGTTGGTCGCGGTAGGTTTGACCGTGGGGTCCTAGATTTGTGGTGGGTTGAGATGTTGGTATCATAGGGAAATCTTGCCCCGCTGCTAGCGGGTACTATGAGGTCTCCACCAGCTTGGCAACCTAATCTATATTCTATGACGCCTCTCCCTTGTCAAGATATTGCTGCCAGCATAGGGCAGTTGTTCAACTGCTCTGAGGTGAATGGGTTCATATGTATTCGTACCCCGTATCTTTATCCTGACGGGGATGTGATTGACCTGTTCTTCAAGCAGCAGGATGGGCAAGAGGTTTTGACGGACCTTGGCGAGACACTTCGCTGGCTAGACGCACAAAAAAGTAGCCGATGGCTGAGCAAGACGCAAGCGCAGTTTTTGCAGGATATTCAGCTTACTCATGGGGTGGAAAGCTATCAAGGGATGTTAATTGCTCGTGTCGGGCAAGATGAGCCGCTTGCTGAGGCCCTGAGTCGCCTTGCACAGGCGGTTATCAGTGCCGCTAATCTATGGTTTCTGTCTCGGACTCTGATACAGAATTCAGTATCGGATGAAGTATCTGAGCTTTTATAAGACCAAAGTATTCGCTTTGCGCGTAACGAGAAGCAGCTGGGGCGCTCTGGACGAAGCTGGCGGATTGATTTCCATACGTGGCATCCGCAACACAGTTCTTTTGTTCAAGTGCTGAGTACAGGGAGCAAGGCAGCGGCGAATACTAAAGCGAATAGTGCAGTTGCGGCTTGGTCTGATCTATCACATCTTCTCGTTGGACCGTCGCCGCTTAGGTTTGTGTCGCTGTTTGATGATTCGGCGGATGTTTGGTC
>JBHJHJ010000168.1:0-15616 GCA_050330955.1 Elainellaceae cyanobacterium
ACGCTGGCGACTATCTTGGGGGTGAGCTACGTGCCCCTGATATTCAGCTTTTTTGGGGCGCTGCCCTACCTCGGGGTGCCCATTCTGACCCTGCTCTCCGTGTGGCATCTGCTGGCGATGGTGATTGGCTTTAGCGCGGTCACTCAGTCGAGCTTTGGAGCAGCCCTGAGCCACATTGCTCTGGGCTGGATGGTGCTGCAGATTTTGCAGAACACCCTGGGCCAGCCCATCGCCAACTTTGGGGACCGCCTAATCAACGCTGTGGCTGGTGTTGATCTGGTGACGGGGCGACAGGGGATCTTGACGACCCTGAGCGATCGCGTCAGCGAAATTGCCTGGACCGATGAACTTCAGCAGCGCACCAGGGGGCTGCCGTACCCACACCGGCAACAGCGGCAAAATCGAAGCCGCCTCCTGAGAACGGTGTTTGGCCTAGTGGGCATGGCGATTCTGACGAGCGCTGTCGTCGTCACGCTACAGCCTATTCGGGACTGGCTGCAGGGACTATACAGCAACCTTCCTGAGTTCGTCACCGCCCTATTAGACTTCACTTGGATTGGGCTAGTGGGTATTGTGGTCGCTGGGCTGCTGGCCCCCCTTGAAACCCTAGGCTGGTGGGCCGGGTGGTACAACGATGAGGTGGATGTGACCGTTAATGCAGGGGAGCTGGTGACGGCTGGTGACGGCCTAGCTCGGACCGCTGATGGCGCTATGTCTCAGCCCATCTCCCGCTACATGGTTTACCTAGACGGCATCGGCAAGTCCACCTTCGAATACCTGCCCGACATTGAAGACTTTTTGGACGCGCTGGGGCGATCGCTTCCCCCCAGCATAGCCCTGATTCGGGGCATCATGCCCTATTCAGTGCTCAATAATCCCCTAGACGAAGATCGCCCCCTGGCATTTCTGTGGAAGCTCGCCGACCAGGCCCGCTTCGCCAACCCCACGGCGCTGCTGGGGCTGCTGGTTAATATTCGCAACATCCTGATTGTGGGGGTGTCGGCGGACCGGCGATATGGCCCCCTTTATAACCACGGCGTCGCTCAGGTGGTCTTCAACGGCTTGATGAAAAATGGTTACACCATCGGCAGCGGCACCCCCATCACCCTTGTCGGCTACAGCGGCGGCGGCCAGATCTCTTGTGCCTGCGCCCCCGTGCTGAAGCGAGCCCTCAGTGCCCCCATTAACGTGATTTCTCTGGGCGGGGTAATCAGCGGCAACTGCAACATCTTAAAGCTGGAGCAGCTTTATCACTTAGCGGGTGAAAAGGATAACGTCGAGCGGATCGGGGCCGTGATGTTTCCGGGGCGGTGGCGTATATTTACCCTGTCCTATTGGAACCGGGCCAAGCGATACGGCAATATTTCTTTCCTGTCCATGGGGCCAGTAGGGCATCAGGTGCCCGGCGGGATCCTCGACCCTGAGCTGCAGCTTTCCGATGGCAGGACGGCGCTGCAGCAAACTGTAGACACCATCCTCGACATTCTGCGGGGTGAGCTGCCGCCGCCGCCAGACCTCAGCGCCATCCAGCCCAGCAACTACGATCGCTACCGCGAAGCGCCGCTTAATCAGCCCACCGCTTACCCGATTCGACCGCCGGTAAAAGCTTACGAGGAGTACTACCGCCCCGTGGCCCCCTGGATGGGGCGGCTCATTCTACCGGAACGGAGTCAGCGGTTCGGTGGGGTATGGTTTGAGGTGTACCACGCCCCAGCGGAGCATAGGCAGCTTATCGGACAAACGGTGGCACTCAAGTTAATCCCTAGTCCTGCCGTGCAGCGATGGGTGACGGCGGTGACTAAGGACCTGCATTTTAGCGCTGACGCCGAGCACAGCAGCATCCACGGCGGCCTCATCCATCCCGACCGGCTGAACCACTGGCAGCAGGTCGACCCTTTGGAGTCTTTGGCTGGGTCCCACCCGGTGAATGACGTGGTGGTCATGCTAGAGGTGATTTCAGACATTGAGCACGATAGGCAAGGTAAACAACCTTGGACGCTCTACGTCAGCCGTGAGCCCGTACAGATCACGGGGCGCTATGTCGGCCTAGTGCAGTTTATTGAGCAGGTGGGGGACGATGGCTATCGGGCCGCCCACTTCAATCGCCACTCCCGCCAGTTTGACGGGGCTATGGAAACCGTCGCTCTGCCCCCGGTGATTCCAGACCAGAACAACTGCTCCCCGTCCTCCCGAAAGCAGCTGGAACGCTCTCCCCAGAATGAGCAGGGCTGGTACATTTATGGTATGCCGAATGACGCCGGGCAATTCGTAGTCCAGTCCCTAGCGCCGCGATCGCTGCTCAAACTGCAGCCCGACCGGGTGCTTTTCGGGCAAAAGGCGGGCTATCGCCACATTCGCCGCCAGACTTGGGACGATATTACCGCCAAAAAAGGCGAGACTTCCTCTGTGCTCTGTGCCGCCCAGGACAGCAATACCCCAGATGCGGTGCAGCGGGCCATTGACCATTGGCGGGAAGGCGATCGCGCCCTAGTGCTGCACGTGTACGGCGGCATTGGCGGAGAGAAGCGCGAGCCAGCAGCGGCCACCCCGATTTTCTTCGGCCATTTTGCCTACGGCGTGGCGACGGTGGTGCGGGATCCGCTGGCCGAGGAGCTGCGCTTTGACATCCATTACCACCAGATCTACACCCACAATACCGATGGCCTGATTGCGGGCACGCTGCACTGGAACCGCTACATGGGCGATCGCCAGTTTGGCTGGGCGGGCACCCGCCCCGTATGTGACCTGCTTGTAAAGCTCGACAGCTTTACGGGGTGGTATGAGGTGGACGAAGAACGACACTCGCCCCTCTCAGCGATGGTGACCCAGCTCAACGCCATGGCAGCGCGCTACCGCATTGGCGACGGCACGGGCGGAACCTATGTGGGGCCCGCCAACAACTGCTCACAGGACTCCAACCGGGCGCTATTTGCCACCCTAGAGCACTTAGAAGACACCCTGCCGGGCCGCGTCGAGCGGCTGGAGCATTGGTTAGCGCAGCACCCCCGCGAGGCCACCCGCCTTAATCGGGCCGTGCATCTGGGCGCAGATCTGCAGGCGATGCTAGAGCCCTTCGGCTCCCCCCGCGCCGACTGGGAGAAAAATGAATATAACCTGGGCAGCACCCTCGAAGATGAGCCCATCCGCAACTTGATTATGGGCTTGGGCAGCTGGCGGACGCTACTGCCCCGCAAGGCAAGCGACACCGTCGTCAAGGTGTTTTTAGAGCACGGCGCCTCCATATGGGTGCTGCGCACGAATCAGATTGGCGGCCACGATCCAGATATCGCGCCGATCGCGCCGATGACGCTATAGTCACAAACGCCATGCGTCTCGAAGCCGAGGTACAGGCATTTGAGGCTCTAAATCGCTACAGATGACAAGCGCTCAGAAAAGAAGTGTTTATCCTGCTCAGCCCGCAGCTTATCGCACAGCCGACCTTCCGGAAGCGTGATGTCAGCATAGGTAAGGACCTGATCTTTAGCCACGTCCCGGGCCATGCGGCAGCCTTCGGCGAGGCCGATGGGCAGAAGCTGCTGCTCGCGGACCACTTCCGCCTTCTCGCACTGGCCATAGGTGAGGTAATACCCGATGCCGTCGAGGACATCGCCTGCCTTTAAATCGACCTTCGCCGTGGCCACCACATCGACCTTAGGGGCTCCGAGGGGGGACAAAACGGTGTCATTGAAGAGCACGACTCGGGCAACCGACAGCGGCACCTCGAAGTGACAGAGGTGATAGGGGGTGTAGAAGCTGTAGAGGGGGCCTTCACCCATCTTGTAGTAGTGCAGGTAGTGCTTGTGCTTGGGGTCATCCTGAGTCGCATAGACGTAAACCCCCGGACCGGGCTTGGCCCCGACCACGTAATCCACGATGCCGCCTAGCTCCTTCAGCCTCTCCACGTCGTACAAGTTCGTAAATTCGTCGATGTGGCCGCTAACGTGGTGGCCCTGCATCCCCCGCTTGGCGACGGTCATGCCGGTGGCGTTGGCCACGATCGCTTGCTCAAACGAAATTTTGGTTCCGTCTGCGAAGCTGGTCACCATGTGAGGCTTCTGTCCCCACTTACGGGCAAAGCCTTCCTGGGTGGTCGGGTTGCGGTAGGGGTCCTGCAGGCCTTTAATGTTGCCGCATACCAGAGGCGTCATGCCGATGCTCTGCACGTAGCGGTAGAGGTTCATCTCGACGCCAGGCTGGTCTCCGTCACACGCAGACAGAATTACGCCCGCCCGGTCGGCGTGGACCTTGAGAATAGGGCCAATCGTGCCGTCCAGCTCGGCGTTCATCAGCACCACGTGCTTCTTGTGGGCGATCGCCTCTAGCACAACCCCTGCCGCAAACTCAATCGTCCCCGTAACCTCAATCAGCGCGTCGATGCCCTCGGCCCGGCAGAGCAGCATTGCATCATCAGTGATTGCGTATTGGCCTTTGGCGATCGCAGCCTCTAGTTCCGCAGTCGTGTTCACCTCCGCGGCCTCTACCCCAGCCTCGTCGTATGCGCGCTTCGCGTTAGTGACGTGGCGGCTCGAAACCGCAACCAGTTGCATACCGGGAACAGAATTGATAATTTGATTCGCAATTCCCCATCCCATAAACCCTGAACCGATCATCCCCACTTTGATGGGATTACCAGCCTCTTCGCGGGCTTTGAGTGCAGTATCGACAATAATCATGGTGTAAATCCTATGCTTTGGGGCAAAATCAAACCTATACAGAAACTGCCTCTGTCAGCGGCCAGCTAGAGTCTTTATCAGAGATGACCGAAACTGGCAGGGGCCACTCAATATTGAAAACTGGGTCACTGTAGCGCGCTCCCCGCTCACAGCCCGGCGTATAGAATTCGCCGACCTGGTACATGACCTCAGCGTCGTCGGTTAAGGTTTGATAGCCGTGGGCAAACATTTCGGGCACATACAGCGCTCTACGATTGGCTTCACTCAGCTCTACGCCGATATGCTGCTGGTAGGTTGGCGAATCAGGGCGCAGGTCGATGATCACATCGTAAACCGCGCCCCTAGTGCACCGGACTAGCTTTGTCTCGCAGGCCGGCGCAATCTGATAGTGCATCCCGCGCAGGGTACCCGCCTTAAAGTTAAACGAAAGGTTGCACTGAGCAACGGTGGGTTTGAGTCCATGCTGCTCAAATTCTTTGGCGCAAAAAGCTCGGGCAAATCCGCCGCGGTAGTCTTCCTTCAATTCCACATCCAGAATGAACGCGCCTTTGAGCTTTGTTTCGGTGAAGATCATAACTTTTTCAGTAGATCAGTCTAGGCTTGGTATGTGTATTTAACAATTCTCATCTGGGCTATGACCTAATCGCCCGCAAAAGAATTACGGGCTGTAAGCGGGGCAATTAAGATGCCGTAGAGGCCAGAGAAGCGACCTTTTCTGCAGGCTGGCTAACAGCGGTGTTGATGGCCCTAAGATGGCTAAATTGCTGAATCTGACCCATGACGACATCGCGCATGTTCTGCTCTGCATCGTAGGCTCGATAGAACTCAACAATCCACTCAAGGGTTTTCGCCAGGGAAAGACTGGGGGTCCAGCCCAGCTTTGCTTTAGCCTTAGAGCAATCGAGCTTCAAGTAGGTAGCCTCGTGGGGATGGGGCCCTTCATCAACCTGCCAATAGGCGCCTTCACCCCAGAGCTGAGTTAGGGTTTCCACGATCCAGGACACCGGCTTGGCGTCATCGTCATCTGGGCCAAAATTCCAGCCCTCTGCATACTCTGACCCACCCTGCCAAAGCCGTTCAGCGAGGCAAAGATACCCACTGAGGGGCTCAAGCACGTGTTGCCAAGGGCGGATCGCCCTCGGGCTACGGATGAGAACCGGCTGTCCGTCTTGAATTGCCCGCATGATATCGGGGATAAGGCGATCCAGCGCCCAGTCACCCCCACCGATGACGTTGCCAGCTCTGGCGCTGGCTAGGGCGACGCCGTGGCGATCGCAGTCTTGAGCTGAAAAGTAGGAGTCTCGATAGGCGCTGACGACCAGCTCAGCACACCCTTTGCTGCTGGAGTAGGGGTCATGTCCCCCCATCGGCTCATCTTCGCGGTAGCCCCAGTACCATTCACGGTTTTCGTAACATTTGTCAGTTGTAATCACAACGGCTGCACGAACGCTGCTAGTGTGACGCACCGCCTCAAGAAAGTTGACCGTGCCCATGACATTGGCCGCGTACGTCTCTACCGGATTCTGATAGGAGTACCGCACCAGGGGCTGTGCTGCCATGTGAAAGACAATGTCGGGCTGATGCTGGGTCATCGTAGCTTGAAGCTTCGATAAGTCTCGAATATCTCCAATCACAGAGGTCATGCCCAACTGAACATTGGCAACCTCAAACAGGTTGGGTTGGGTGGGCGCCGGGAGCGAATAGCCAATTATGGTGGCGCCCAGCGATTGTAGCCAAAGTGATAGCCAGCTTCCTTTGAATCCCGTGTGACCTGTAATTAAGACTCGCTTTCCATGCCAAAAGTTCATTCAAGCTCCTAAAGTTGTAAGACTAAAATTCGCTCTAAAGTGGGCTACCAGGTCTTCCAAGGCGCAGTATTTTCTTGCCACATGCCCTCAAGGCGTCGCTTGTCCCGTAGGGTGTCCATGGGATGCCAAAAGTCATCGTGCTTAAAGGCGGAAAGCTGACCGTCACTCGCCAGCTTTTTCAGGGGGGTTTGCTCCCAAACTGTGCTGTCATCGCCAATGTAGTCGATAACTTCTGGCTCTAATACGAAGAAGCCACCGTTGATCCAAGCACCATCACCCTCTGGCTTCTCCTGAAACTGCTCAATCTTAGTTTGCTCTTTACCTAGGGAGATCGCGCCAAATCGGCCTGGAGGCTGAACCGCCGTCAGCGTTGCAAGGGTATCTTGCCCTTTATGAAATTCAATCAGCTTGGTGATATTGACGTTACTCACGCCATCACCGTAGGTCATGCAAAAAGTTTGGTTGCCCAAATGCTCTCGAACGCGCTTTAAGCGTCCGCCGGTCATTGTGTTATCGCCGGTATCGACGAGGGTCACTTTCCAGGGCTCAGCATTGCCGGAGTGAATATTCATTTGGTTAAATCGCATGTCAAAAGTGACGTCGGACATGCGAAGGAAGTAGTTGGCAAAAAACTCCTTGATGATGTATCCCTTGTAGCCACAACAAATAATGAAGTCATCAACGCCATGGGAAGCGTAAATTTTCATGATGTGCCAAAGGATAGGTTGTCCACCAATTTCCACCATTGGCTTTGGCTTGATGGCGGTTTCTTCGCTTAGGCGCGTGCCTAATCCACCAGCCAACAGTACCGCTTTCATAAATATGACCTCAACTATAAAATTTTTGCTTTACTGGATTCAATTAATAGGATTATGTCCCTCACGGAACAGGGATCCGAAAGGTTCAAAGAGTGCTATACTATGCTTCCCACATGACGTTTGAATCAAACGATGTCTAACATCTGTCCTAGGTATAGCCTTTCAATATTGTACGAACCGGCAGCAGGCATCATATAAAGCTAATGTGAGAGCTTCACTCAGGCGTATAAATTTTCAATTTCCCGGTGAAGCCCTTAAAGGTCTAGGCTACCTCAGACGGCATTGTCGCCGTAATTCGGCTCAAAAATGCCTGTAGCCGATCGCTCTTCGGATGGGTCAGCACCTCCCGCGCCGGCCCCGATTCCTCAATGTGGCCCTTATTCAAAAACAGCACCCGGTCCGCGACGGCTTTAGCAAAGGCCATCTCGTGGGTCACCACCACCATAGTCATTCCCTCATCAGCGAGCTGCTTCATTACCTCCAGCACCTCCCCCACTAGCTCCGGATCGAGGGCGCTGGTGGGCTCGTCGAATAAAATCACGTCGGGGTTCATGCATAGAGCGCGTGCAATCGCCACCCGCTGCTTTTGCCCCCCAGAAATCTGCTCGGGATAGGCGTCCGCTTTCTCTAGTAGGCCCACCTTGTCAAGATATTGCCGCGCTTGCCGCCGAGCATCGGTCTTCGACTAGTTGAGCACCTTCTGCGGGGCGAGAGCGAGATTTTCCAGCACTGTGCAGGGGGGAAATAGGTTGAACTGCTGAAACACCATACCCACTTTAGCCCGCAGCCGGCGGAGCTGCTTGTTGGGAATATCGGGGCGCGACAGGTCGATTTCGTTGACAATTAGGCGACCGCCGTTAATGGTCTCTAGCCGGTTGAAGCAGCGCAGCAGCGTACTTTTGCCGCAGCCTGACGGACCAATAATGGCTACCACCTCCCCGCTGGCAATGTGACCACTCATACCCCGCAGCACTTCTAAATCGCCGTAGCGCTTTTTTAGATTCTCGAACACGATGGGAGCAGTCATGGCTTAAGCTCCAGGGACATGATTAGATGGCTGCTCTATCCTGTCTCACTAGGATTGGGGCGATTGTAGCCGTCGCCACACTTTTGTCGTGTGACCTGGCGATCGCCCTAGCGCCTGTCTTGACCATCTTTCTACGCCGCTGATTTTGGCCTATCAAATCAGCCGCTCTCCCATAATATAGGTTGCCTCCACCGCCCGGTCGTCCCCCAAAATCATTAGCGAGAAAAGGCGATCGCTAAGCTGCTCTAGCGTGGTCGGCCATTCGGAGTTGCGAAAGGACATCAGCGGCGTCGCGCGGGAGTTGAGCACCACCACATCGGCTTCCTTTCCCACCTCGAAGTTTCCCAAGACGTGGTCGAGATTGAGGGCGCGGGCTCCCCCAAGGGTGGCAAGGAAGATAGCCTGGAACGGCGAAAGCGTCTGCCCTTGAAGCTGGGCCACTTTGTAGGCCTCACCTGCGGTACGCAGCAGGGAGAAGCTGGTCCCCGCGCCGATGTCGGTACCTAAACCCAGCTTTACCGGATGCTCAGGCGTAATCGCCTGGTGTAGGGGAAATAGACCGCTGCCCAAAAATAAATTTGATGTGGGACAAAAGGCGATCGCCGACTGGGCCGCTGACAGCCGCTCAAACTCCGACGGCGCGAGCTGGACGCCGTGGGCAAACACTGACCGATCTGTAACCAATCCTGCCTGCTCATAGACCTGCAGGTAATCCCTGCAGTGGGGGAAAAGCTCGCTGACTTGAGCCACCTCTGCCGCACTTTCCGACAAGTGGGTATGGAGGTAAACATCTGGAAACTCTTGCAAGAGCTGGCCTGCTGCGGCAAGCTGTTTGGCACTAGAGGTAATGGCGAAACGAGGGGTGACGGCATACAGCGCGCGACCTCGGCTGTGCCAGCGGTGAATCAGCTCTCGGCTCTCTTCAAAGGATGAAACTGCTTTATCACAGAGATAGCTAGGGGCGTGACGGTCCATCATCACTCGTCCCGCAATCATCCTTAGGTTTCGGCGCTCTGCAGCCTCAAAAAAGGCGTCTACCGATGCCGAAAAAATGGTCGTGAATACCAGCGCTGTCGTTGTACCGTGGCGCAGCAGCTCATCTAGAAAAAGCTCAGCGACGCCTTGGGCATAGGCCCGATCATGAAAGCGGCCCTCAGCAGGAAAAACGTATTCAGAGAGCCAGCTCAGCAGTTGTTCCCCATAGGCAGCGACGACGCCGGTTTGAGGATAGTGGATGTGGGCGTCGATGAAGCCAGGGGTGATGAGCCGGTGGGGATAGTGATGAATCGGAATGGCCCCGTAGGTCTCTTTAAGAGTGCTATAGGGTCCAACCGCGGAAATGCGTCCCTGCTCAATCACCAGAAGCCCATCGGGAATATAGCGGATGCTTTGGGCTGGGGAGACCTCAAAGGGATTGTCAAGACAGTCCACAAGCCCTCCTCTCAGGGCCAGTGACTTGTAGGCCGGCTTGTGGGACAAAAGTTGGGACGATGGTGTAGTAGTAGATTGAGCTGCAGGGACACCTACCATTGCGCTGTACCGGGGGCAGTTGGCCTAGATTATCACTTCTGACCTAACTCACAGAATCATTCGGGCAAATCACTCGGGATTGTTACATCTGTGGGCTTAGGCAGTTCGTAACCGGCATAGCCGTACTGTAGCAGTAATATAATGTATTGCAAGCAACACATTGTTGAGGATAATGTAGACTATAATTTACATCCATATGGGTAGTGGCAAACGCTCATTGCTTTGCTACGTTATTTAAAATCGTTTCGGATTTCACTTCTTCCTTTGCGTGCGGCCCCTAATATATATTGCCAAATATATATTGCTGAATATTTTGTTAAATATTGGTCCAGAGAACTACTCTGCGCAGAGAAACAGCACAAAAAAGATATGACTAAACCTCTAACCGGCAAGGCACTTCTCCAAAAAGTTGAGACTCTATCCCATCTCTCTAAGCGAGAGACCGCTCGCGAATGCGGCTACGTCAGCACCAATGGACGGGGGGAAGAAAAGACGAACCTGGCTGAATTTTACGACGCCCTGCTAGAGGCCAAGGGCATTCGACTGGAGCCGGATAAACACGCAGATAGGCGAGGGCGTGAGGCAGACTACCGGGCCAGGGTCCAAAAAAATGGTCAGATTGTGATTGGCTCATCCTACACAGAAAAGATGAACCTCCAGCCCGGAGATGAATTTGAGGTCAAGCTGGGCTACAAACACATCCATCTCAACGCTCTCTAGCTGCGAGAGCGATCGCGGCCCTGTCTTTACGTCCCGTTTCCTCCGTATAGTAAAACGGCAACTCCTTTAATCGCCTGCCCTTATGACTCCCCGCTTCGCCACCGCCGACGCCTGGGAACAGGCCAATCTGCTAATGCAGCCCGCCTTCATTCGCGTCGTCGATAACCTGCGCAAACAGCTAGAGCGATCGCCCTGGCAGGGTGCCTATCGAGACGTGCTGGTGTGGCCTGAGGGCACCGAGGAGGCGGAGCGGCGGCGGGTACTGCACCTGCAGGAGGCGCTCAAAGCAGCCAGCTCAGCGGAGGTGGCCGACATTCAAGCGTCCCTCAGCCAAATGCCCCAGCCCTATCCCGGCTATGAACTGTGCCTGACCCAGGGAGAGCAAGAAGTTACGGTAGAGCTGTGGCAACTGTGCTACCGCATCTGTTTTTTGAACTACGGCGAAGGCGCCGCCGCAGTCGTAGATGCGGAGCTGATTGATGAGGTCGGGGACGTGGACTGGCCGCAGCTAGATGCCAAGGCAAAATTATTGATTGAAGAAATTTTTGCAGGACTGCCCCAGAGTAAGGCTGAGATGGGAGAACGGGGAGAATTAAACCAACTCAGGTGAGCTGACCATAGTACATACGCGTCGTATATTCAATCGCAACTTGGCCATTGACGCTGTGGGCTTCAAAGATATTGGCTAGATTGTCCAGCATCGATTGGTAGTCGGGGTGGTCAGCTTCGGGGGTGTAAGAAGACGACAGCATTACCCCGCTCAAGCCCTCGTAGTCAAATATTTGACTATGGTTCAGGGTCGCTAGCGTAAACCGATTTGACCCATAGAACTGGGCGAGATTATCCCGCTCGAAGAAGCGACGGAAAACCTCGGTGTAGCCGATGCCATAGCGCTGCAAAAGCTGCTCATAGTCCGCTAAAAAAGGCGTATCGCTGCAGCGATCGTTCCACACCAGCATCACATAACCCTCAGGCCGGAGGATGCGGCAAAACTCGCGGCGGGCGGCCTCTCTATCAAACCAGTGGAAGGCCTGACCCGCGGTGACAAAGTCAACGCTGGCGTCAGGAAGCGCAGTGGCTTCAGCACGCCCGTCCACGCTGTAGAAATTAGGGCGGTGGGCAAGACGCGATTCCGCCGCCTGGCGCATGGGGGCGTTGGGTTCTACTGCGTAGACGGGGTTACCGTGGTCCAAGAAAAGCTGGGTAAGAATGCCGGTGCCGGAGCCCACGTCGGCAATGGGGCTGTCGGGGGTGAGCTGACAGTAGGCCTCTAGAGTAGTGAGTACGGCTGGGGGGTAAGTGGGGCGATATTTGACGTAGTTCTCCACGCGGGTGGAAAAGCGCTGGGTGGGGTCTAAGGAATTGGCCATGGAGATTTACCGATTACGGACAACTTCTGGACCGGGGGAAAGTGAAAGCGAAAGCGCGGATGTGCGTCAAGCCAGGCAGTAATCTTCTTGCCAGTGTGCATTCTGGCGTTGTCTAGCACAATGTGCAGCTGCCTCACCTCACTAAAAATTTGCTCGTCAAGGTGGTCCAAAGAGTCTATCAGCTCCTCCACCGCTTGCGCTCGTAGTCTCGATGACTCTCGAGCGAGTCGCGCTCACCTAGATAACCCTAGGGGCATCGCTCTCTGGTAAATCTTGACCCCTCTCAGGCGAGTATCATTCACTCACTGGCAAGGTCTATTTACCCTCGGGCGAGTTCCAACCATTCTCGGGTGAGTATTGTTAACGTAGGAGCCCGAAGGGAATCATACTTGGGTAAGTTCCAATCGCTCACAGATGAGCCCTGATCACGCTCAAATGAGACTAATAGAAATGCCATAGTTTAGATAACGGCCACTGAAACAGGGAGGACTGAGGACATGGCAAACCCATCGGCGCAGCGGGACCAAGGGATCGCAACGCCCATCCTAAGGCCCACCGCTCCCCCCGCCCTGATCATTGACCCACTTTTAGAAGCCTGGCTCAAAGAAGACATTGGGCGTGGCGATCGCACCACGGACGCGCTGTGCTCAGCCGGCGCGGCCCAGGGGCGGGCCCAATGGATCTGCAAAGAAGCCGGGGTGGTCGCGGGGCTGGCGATCGCGCCGCGCGTGTTTCAAATTCTTGACCCCGAGGTGGCTTTTGAGCCCCTTGTAGACGAGGGAGCACAGTGTGAAGCGGGCCGGCCCATTGCTGAACTCTCTGGCCCCGCTGCCGCCCTGCTGACGGGGGAGCGGGTCGCCCTCAACTTGGCTATGCGCCTCTGCGGGATTGCCACCGTAACGCGGCAGTACGTAGAGGCGATCGCTGACCTGCCCGCCCAGATTGTGGACACCCGCAAAACCACGCCAGGGCTGCGGCTGTTGGAAAAATACGCCACCCAGGTTGGCGGAGCGCAGAACCACCGCATGGGCCTCGACGACAGCGTCATGATTAAGGACAACCACATTGCCGCAGCGGGGGGCATTGCCCAGGCGATTGAGCGGATCCGTCGCCGCATTCCCTACCCCCTGGCCATCGAAGTCGAGACAGAATCTTTGGCCCAGGTTAAAGACGCCTTAGCCAGCAAAGCGGACATCATCATGCTGGACAACATGGCCCCTGCCTTGATGGCGGAGGCGGTACAGATGATTCGAGCCGCCAGCGATCGCGTCAAGATTGAGGCCTCAGGCAACGTCACCCTCGGCACCATTCGAGCCGTGGCGGAAACCGGCGTCGATTACATTTCCACCAGCGCCCCCATAACGCGATCGCGGTGGTTGGACTTGAGCATGCGCATGACGTAGGCCTAACCCGCCTAGCGGCCCACGATGCCGGCCTCGACGGCAGGGAACCGCAGCAGATAATAGGGCGGGACCGAAGCGTCCTCACCGCTGTTGAGCACTGGCGAGCGGTGAAGCTGATTGACCGTGACGTAGATGTAATTGTCAGGCCCAAACCCAAACCCGTCCGTCCAGCTCAGCAGCTCATCTTGGTACAGCACCCGGTACTCCCCATCCGGCTGCACAATGCCAATGGCGTCGCCCGTAATATCCGTGACGTAGACGTTGCCCCCCGCATCGATGGTGATGCCGTCGCTGATGGGCTTATCGCCAAAGCGCTCCACCTGCGCCGCCAGCGCCGCTGAATCTAGCCCCTCATCCATCAGGTCGGCGGCACGGATCCGGTAAAGCGATCGCCCGGTCATCGGCCCGTAGTAGACCCATTCGTTATCAGGGTCAATCGTGATTGGGTTGACCCCGATGCGGGCCGGATCTTCTCCCATACGCACCACCTCCCCATCAATCACCATGTCCAGGTCTTCCGGAACCATAGAGACATGGCCCTCCAGCACCCGGCGAGCATAGCCGGTGTCCAGGTCCACCACAATCAGCGCCCCATTTCCGCCCCCGGCGGTGTCAGCAATGTAGACCGCATTACGAAAGTCGTCGATGGCGAAGTCGTTCAAGAAGGCATTTTCAGGAATCAAAGACGGCGGCAGGTAAATTACCCGGTGGAGGCGATCGCTACGGGTGTCCCAACCCACTAAGCGCCCCGTACCGTTATCGCCGGGGTTATCCAGCATCCACACCACCCCCTGGCGATCGCTGCGGATCCCCAGCACATTATTGAGGCCCACGCCGTCAGCGCTAGGGGAAGAGGACCAGTCCGCCGTTGGGAAAGGCGCAATCTGCTCGCTGGGCAGCACTTCCACCACCTTAAAGTCGGTGCCGTAGAACTGATGCTGGCTCATAATCAGCCGTCCGTCGGGGGTGACCGCAATATTGCCGGGCGGGTGCTCTGCTGAAAGCGCCGCCACCGTCTCCAGGCTCGCTGATTCCCGCAGTGGTTCGTGCTCATCCGCTGCCGCCTTGTCCGCCACAATTGGCCCAGCGGCAACCAGTACAATGCTAGTGGCGGCTATGGCAGCCCAGGCCTGCTTTAGCATCTAAATCTCCTCTGTAACGCCGATCTGTAGCAGCACCAATTGACCGCTACAACCGGCTATCTCTACCACCCTAGGCCAATCCAGCACCAAAACCAACTGGCGGTTTACTGGTGGTTTCGGTCCCTTTACCCTTTCCTCACCCCGATCTTTATCCATGTCTACTTCAATCCCCGTCTTCCTCGTCACCAAAACCCAAGTTCAAGAGCAGTATAAGGACCATCCTTGGGTGCAGGCCTCACAGTTTAAGGGCGATGCGGGGAGCCACTGCCTGATTCCCAGCGCGAGCGGCGCCATAGACAAGGTGTTGGTGGGTCGCCCGGATGGGTTTGATCCCTGGGTTTTGGGAGGCCTAGCCCAAAGCCTGCCCCCCCAGCAGTATCATTTGGCCGACGAGCTGCCCCCCCAGGAGGCGACGATGTTGAGCCTGGGCTGGCAAGCGGGGCAGTACCGCTTCGACACCTACAAGCAGTCCTCCCGACCTAGCGCGCCTGAGCTGAAGATTCCTGAGGCAGGCGATCGCGATTATATTAAGGTCACTGCAGAAGCGATCGCCCTAGTGCGCGACCTGATCAATACCCCTGCCGGTGACATGGGCCCAGAGCAGCTAGAGCAGCGGGCCAATGGGGTGGCCGAGTCCTGCGGGGCAGCATTCGCGGTGATTCGGGGGGAGGACCTGCTGGCACAAAACTATCCGCTGATTCACGCGGTGGGGCGGGCCAGCGAACAGGCGCCTCGCCTAATCGACCTGCGCTGGGGAGACCCGAGCCACCCTAAGGTCACCCTGGTGGGTAAAGGGGTTTGCTTTGACACCGGCGGGCTGAACATGAAATCCTCCAGCGGCATGAAGCTGATGAAGAAGGACATGGGAGGTGCGGCCCAAACCCTAGGCCTAGCTTCAATGGTGATGGCCCTGAAGCTGCCGGTGCGGCTGCGGCTGCTGATTCCAGCGGTGGAGAACAGCGTTGCCGGTAACGCCACCCACCCCTACGACGTCCTGCCCTCGCGCAAAGGCATTACGGTGGAGATTGGCAACACTGACGCAGAGGGGCGGCTGGTGCTGGCCGATGCGCTATGGGAAGCCAGCGCCGAATCGCCCCAGCTGCTGGTGGACTGCGCCACCCTCAC
>JBHJHJ010000169.1:0-36309 GCA_050330955.1 Elainellaceae cyanobacterium
CTCTACACTTTTGACGGCTGGCGACAGCTTCAGGAGCTTGAGGTGGGCGATCGCCTCGCGACGGCTAATTGTATGCCAATGATGGAGCAGTCTACGGAGCGGTGGCCCGATTCTAGGGTTGCTCTGCTTGCCCATCTCATCGGTGATGGAAGCTACATATCTCATCAACCCCTGCGGTACACAACCGCTTCTGAAGCAAACAGCGCCGTTGTCAAGGCAGCGGCTGAAGCGTTTGGCTGTACGGTCAATCGTCATCCAGGCAAGGGAAATTGGCACCAGCTTGTGATCTCAGGCAACGGCAACCGCTGGCACCCGGCGGGCGTCAATCTTTGGTTGAGGCAGCTTGGGATTTTCAATCAGCGGTCAGCCGAGAAGCGTGTACCAGATGCAGTTTTCCAACTGTCTAACGAGCAAATTGCCCTCTTCCTCCGCCACCTTTGGGCAACAGACGGCTGTATTAGCAGCTATCACCATCCAAACGGACGCAAGTACAAAGCCAGTATTTTCCTCTCTACTGTAAGCGAGGCGCTTGCCCGTGACGTCGTCGCCCTGCTGCTGCGTCTAGGCATTTCCAGTCAGATGCAGTGGGCAAAATCCCAGTGCTACACAGTCCACATCTACGGAAAGACACCGCAGCTTAAATTCCTAGATAGCGTTGGCGCATTTGGTCCACGATCTCAGCCTGCAAAAGATGTCAAAGCCGAGCTCTTACGGCGGGGAAAGCCAAACCCCAACAAGGACACGCTCCCGACTGAGATCTTTGACATAGTTAAACAGGAGATGAAATCTCAAGGTATCTCTCAAAGGCAGATGGCAGCCCTGAGAGGAACCTCCTACGGTGGTTCGTCCCACTTCAGCTTTGCGCCAAGCCGGGAAACAGTGCTCAGCTATGCTGAAGTTCTCAAAAGCGAAGCCCTAGAGGAGTTAGCGAACGCTGACCTCTTATGGGATGAGATTGCTTCTATTGAGTTTTTGGGTGACGAGACCGTCTACGACTTAACCGTCCCAGGTCCTGCATCTTGGATGGCCGACGGGATCGTGTCTCACAACTCAGGTTCGATTGAACAGGATGCAGACTTGGTCCTAATGCTGTACCGCGATGAGTACTACAATCCTGACAGCCCCGATCGCGGCATCGCTGAGCTGATCATCACCAAGCACCGTAACGGCCCGGTGGGCACCGTAAAGCTGCTGTTCGAGCAGCAGTACACCCGCTTCCGCAACCTAGCCAAGCCCCACGGCGCGGAATAAGGGAGCGATCGCTTCAGCTAGAATCACTAAGGGTAATCATTAGACCAGGAGTGCAGCGATGAACCCAATTCAGTTGCCCAAAGGCGTCTTGCGGCGATCGCTATGCCTTGTGGCCCTACTGATCTCCCTCACCGGCTGCGCCATCCCCCGCGTCAGCGCCCAAGATCGCCTCTTCTTGCCCGTCTCCGTCGAATTTTTGGATGAATACCGCATTCCCCAAACTGAGGAATTTGACGGCACCCCCGTACGCGGCTTGTCTGGCCTTAGCTACGACCGGGAGCGCGATCGCCTCTACCTCCTCTCTGACGATCGCGGCGAGCGCGCCCCGTCCCGTTTCTACACCGCCAAGCTGCAGATTTCTTCTGAAGGTTCAGGCATCAACGACCTCAATATCGAAGCCGTCACCTTCCTGAAAGCTGAAACCGGCGAGCCCTTTGCCACTGGCAGCCTCGACCCTGAAGCGATCGCCCTCTCCCCGCGAGACACGCTGTTCATTGCCAGCGAAGGCGTCAGCCGCAGCGGCATTCCCCCCTTCATCAACGAGTTTGACCTCAGCGGTCAGCAGGTGGCACAGCTCCCCATTCCTGAGCGCTACGTGCCGCAGCAGTACCCGGCCCAAACCAGCACCACCAGCCCATCGCCGCCGACAGACGCAGCGCCCCAAGGCGTCCAGGACAACCGGGGCTTTGAAGCCCTCACCGTTGTCACCGAGCGCATGGGGGCCGGATTGATGGAGCCGTTTCGAGTGTTTGCGGCGATTGAAGAACCCCTAGTGCAGGATGCTCTGGACCCTGAACAGGAAGCTGAGAACCCAGACGAACCCGCTCGAGGGCGGCTGCTGCACTACCTCGTTGGCGAAGATCAGACTCTCTTAATTGCAGAACACCTCTACCCGATTGAACCCAAGCCGTTCGGCGCCTTTAACAACGGCTTGGTGGAGCTGCTGCCCCTAGACCCCGGCCACTTTTTGAGCCTGGAGCGCTCCTTTGGATTGGGCGGCAACGGCATCAAGCTATTCCAAATTGCAACCGGCGGGGCCACAGACACCTCCGGCATCAGCCGATTTTCGGCCTCCGTCAATTCCATTCAGCCGATTCGCAAGCGGCTGGTGCTGGACTTGAAGGACATCGGCATTGAGCTGGACAATATCGAAGGTATGACCTACGGCCCCCGCCTGTCGGACGGCAGCCGCAGTTTACTGATGATTAGCGACGACAACTTCAGCGACGACCAGTTTACCCAACTCCTTCTGTTTAGGCTAGGCTAGCCGCTCTGACTTGGGGTGAGACGGCGCTTTAGAAGCGATCGCCAATGGTGAAGATCACCTCGCTCTCCCCGTCGTCGTTGATGCCCAGTTCTAAACGAGCGGGGCCGATGGGCGTCAGGGCCCGCAAACCAACGCCGAACCCTAAGCCGTCCCCTGGCTTGTCCCGCACCTCTGCAGGCTCACCCCGCACCGTGTCGCCAGAGCCGAGGTCAGTGGCGTAGTCTACGAATAAGGTGCCACCGACGTCAATTTCCTCGCGGAAAGCGATGAAATCGAGGATAGGGAACCGATATTCAGCAGTGGCCTGGAGGAAGCTGCGCCCTGAGCCAATTTCTCCTGAGTCGTAGCCCCGGACGGAGGTGCCGCCACCGAGGGCAAAAGCCTCATAGGGGGGCAAATCCCCGATGAAGGTACCGCCCTGAACGTTGAAGATTAGCGTGCGGGGGCCGTCGTCGAAGCCAAACAGCGGCACCGGCAGATATTGGGTGTAGTTGGCTGTGAGGCGATTGCCCGCGATGCTCGATTCGCCGACAGGAATATACTGATCGGTCCGAAATAGGAGCTGATACCCATCGGTCGGGAAACGGCGATCGTCCCGGCGGTCGAGAGAGCCTGCAAAGCTCAGGGTAAATAGGCTGTCTCGTCCCTCATCGCTGAAGGTGAGCTCATTGCCCAGCTCATCTTCGGTGAAGATGTCGTCGGTGGTCAGACTGTCGCGCACCGAGACCCGCTGGAACGAAGCACCCGCCGCCAATGCCAGATCTGAGGAGACGGGGCGAAAGAAGTCAAAGCCGCCACCAATGCGGTGCACCCAGGGATCCCGGTCGTTGGAGAGTTCTACCTCGTCACCGCCGTCGAACACGGTTGAGACCTCGCGGCGGTTAAAGAAATTTACCGTGTAGCCGGTGCGGTTTGGATCGCCGCTAATCCAGGGATCGGTGAAGAAAAACCCATAGTTGAAGGTATTTGCACCGCCTTCAACGCCTAGGGCTGCAGTTTGATTGTTGCCGCCAATGTTGCGCCGCTCAATCGAGAGGCTCAGCAGCGTTCCCCCTGAGCGATCGGTGCCGGGCAGCACCGTATCGGGGACGACGGGGCCTTGAAGCGCCGAAGGGTGGGGCAGCGTCAGGCCAAAGGCCACGGGAAACGGGTTAGCTTCATCCACGGTAATCACCATGATCGCCGCGTCTGGATCTTCGGTGGGCTCTAGGGTCAGCGTCGCGCTGCTGACAATGCCTAGGTTGGTGACGCGCTGCAGTCCCCGGCGGGCTAGCTCAGCGTCGTAGCGATCGCCTACCTCCAGGTCAAATTCTCGCAGAATGATGTAGTCCCGAGTTTTGCCCTCAGTTGATTCTTCATCGTCCACAAAGCGCACTTGGATATCGGCAATGGTCTGATTGCTTTCGGGAATCTCGACATCAATAATAGCGCTGCCAAAGTCTGGCATGCGCTGCGCCACCCAAAACTCGCCGACCTGACTTGTCTGGGGGGCGATTTCAGACGCCACAGTATCTGCATTCGAGATACCCATAGTCACCACTAGCGATGTGGCAAACAGCATGGTACGCGGAGCTTTCAGTGTCACAGTCTTGAGCCTCCTCTCGCCTAATAAAAACGGCACCCGTCGCTGAGCCACAGGACTGACCTTGGCGTTTTGACCCAGGACTTCACATGACAATAGATTGCCTAAATTGTCTCCATAATGCAATAGCCAAATTCAGGGACTTGCGCAATATCCGTAATTTTGCGCAGCTACCATTTCCGCAGAGCGGTGAGCTTCTAGCGTCTGAATAACCGCTTTGTTCAGTCTGGACCACAATATGGGGGAGAGATGAGACTTATCTCTCCGTAGGACGCCTGATGTAATCACTCCGCAGATTATTTATGGTTGAGGCGTAGCACATTACTGTCCCAGCAGCATGTCCCTACCTACCAAGCAACATAATATTGTGATATTGCATGCGCTACATGCATTGCTGACTGTGGCATTCCTCAGCATGTTGGTTATGCTATTTGGCCAATTGACGCAACAGTTTCCTAATATCGTTCCGATCTCTTCGCCAAATGCTGTATCGGGTAATACATGGCTCGATCCCCTTCCCACATGCAACCTCTCCGATCATCGTCCAGGATGTGGTTAGCTATTATGGATATGGAAGCATCGGGTGCGATCGCTCGGATTGACCTTTACTCGGATTGATCTTTACTGAAGATAGTGGCTGTCTTGAAGAATTGATCCTTCTGATAGGTTTGCCCCAGGGGCGCTGGTAATTTGCCGCGATCTTTTAATTAATGTCGGGACCCAGAGCTGTCTTAGCCTAGATCCTAGCCTGCAGCACTTTGCTGCTCCTCTCTCCGATTCACCACGCCAATTCCAAGCACCATATTCGACCCGCATATTCTAAATATGCCCAAAATTACGGCTGGATAACGTGCTTCGATTTTTGATTTTTGCATTTTTGATTTGGACAATCAATGTGGTTACTCACCCGCTGCGATGGATTGAGCTATCCACACCACAAATAGTTCCCAACCCATTAGAACACGGCAGTATAGATCATCGATGAGTCCGACCGATTTAGAATCTCTGTGCGGTAGCTTGCTTGTCCTCGGTAGTTCACCTTCTGTCATAAGCTTGGCGTCCGCCCTTAAGGCCCACGGCCACCGGGTCTGGGCTGCATCGGGTGAGTCTGAGGCGTGGGCACGTCTGTCAGCAACGCCCGTCGATCTCATCATTTTAGAAACTTCACTGTCTGATGCCGCTGATGGCTACCAGTTCTGCCGAAAAATCAAGCGCAATGCAGCGACCTGCACAATTCCAGTTATTTTTATTGGTGATGCCGATGATGCCTCAAGCCAGGTCCATGCTTTTTCCGCTGGAGGAGCGGATTACGTTGTGCTACCGCTTAATATCGCAAATGTGCTGGCCAGAGTTAATCATTATTTGGCAATAGTAGCCGCACGCAACAATGGCTGGGTGTCTCAATCTAGACCTGCGTCTCTCGGCGAGCCCGTCAATCCTGCCGATGGCGCTGACTCAGTAGGGACCCACCAGCCGTCCCAGAAAAGCTTGGAATTAGAAGGTCAAGCTGCGTGGCTCCAACGTAAGCTCGGCTTTAGCGACATTCTGGAGGACGTCATAGATGCTTTGCAGGATCCAGTAGAGGAAATTGCAGTACTACAAACCGTAGTGGATATCCTAGGAAAGGGGCTGGGGCTACGCTACGGGAATGCAACGCTGCATGCCGTCGATACTCTAACGGATGAACTTACTGTAGCTTGCCAATACATTCTCAAAGAGACTGATAGCTCGGTGGACGCTCCGGTTGATTTTAGGGCTGCGCCGACGATTCAAGCGGTTAGTCGCCTCCTATCGGATCACCGCAGCATCCAGTTCTGCTATCGGCACCCCGACTGGGGCTGGCAGCTTGTGCTGGCCTGTCCCATTGCCGATAATCACGCTTTACTCGGCGATCTTTGGCTATGTTGGCCTGCAACGCCTTCCCCTGCTGTGGCGCATCCAGCGATCGATTATTTAGAGCGGATGAGGTCAGATGGAGGAGACTTAGGCGACAAAGCCAGGTTTTCTTGTGAGCTTGTGCCCCAGGCGATCGCCCTAGCCCAGCGCACTGCGGACCAATGTGCGATCGCGATTCGACGGGCGCAGTTCGCTCAAAAGGTCAGGGACCAAGCTGAGATTCTGGAGAGTCTGCGCCAGCAGAAGGATGACTTTTTGAGCGCGGTGTCTCATGAGCTGTGCTCCCCAGTAACCAACATGAAGATGGCCATTCAAATGCTGTCGATGTCCATTGCTCGTCTGCAGCATAGCGGATCAGGCCATGGCACTGTGGTAGCCGACTCAGTAGCTGTCATGGCAGATCCGGCGACGGACAAAATGCAGCAGTACCTCAACATTTTGACCAGTGAATGCGATCGCGAAATTAGCCTGATCAATGACCTACTGGACCTGCAGCGACTAGATGCAGACATCCAATCGTCCAACGTTGGGCTAATCCCCATAGAGTCTTGGTTAACCAGCATTGTGCATTCGTTTGAGGAGCGTCTGCAGCACCAGCAGCGGACGCTACAATTCCGCTGTCTGACGTCGCCGCTCACCTCATTTAGAACTGACGTTACGGCTGTGCACCGCATCTTAACGGAGCTATTAGACAACGCCTGCAAATATACCCCGTTGGGAGAAACCGTCTTGGTCACCGCGCGAATGGTTGAGCGGGCGCTTCAGCTACAGGTGACCAACTCTGGTGTAGAAATCCCCGCGAGCCATCTGCCCTATGTGTTTGACAAGTTTTACCGGGTCCAGAGCAACAACCTCTGGCAAAAGGAGGGAACGGGGCTGGGGCTGGCGCTGGTCAAGCGTCTCACAAATTACTTGGGCGGCACAATCCAGGTTTCTAGTCAGCAAGGCAAAACAAGCTTTCGCCTGATGATTCCTGAAATGAATCCAGTCAATTAGGGGGCCACACCTGGACAACCCGTCCCGAAATTGTCGTACCTTGCCAGGGCGTATTGCAGGCCGGCGAGGCAAGGGTATCAGGGGTAACGTCCCACTGCTCTGTCGGGTCAAATAGCACGAGCTCGGTGCGCTGGCCTAGATTTACGGCAGGTGGGGCCTGCTGCAGGCACTGGGCAGGGAGAACGCTGAGGGCGCGCCATAGGGCTAGAGCGCTGAGCCGTCCCGTTTCCACCAGGTGGGCCCACAGTAAAGGGAGCGCCGTCTGGAGCCCAATGACGCCTGGGGGGGACTCGCCGAAAGCGACAGTCTTTTCTTCGTAAGTATAGGGCCGATGGTCCACGGCGATCGCATCGAGGGTGCCAGAAGCGATGCCCTCAATCAAAGCCTGCTGATCCGCTGGATTCCCCAGCGGCGGATGGACCCGCAGATTGGGATCGTAGGTGGTGAGGTGGGACGCATTTCGCAGCAGATGGAGCCAGGTTGTGCTGGCGGTGACGGGCAGGTTTCGGGCCTTGGCCTGCGCCACCAACGCTACGCCTCGGGCGGTGGAGAGGCGCATAAGATGCACGGGCGTTCGAGTGATTTCGATCTGCTCTAGCAGTGCGGCTAAAGGAGCAGCCTCGTCTGTGACAGGGGCGCTGAGCAACCCCAGGCGGAGGGCGATCGCGCCGTCACGGGCGGGGTGGGCCGAGCGACAAAGGGACAGGGCAATAGGCTTACCCAAGGCCTGGGCATAGTCCAAGGCCGGGTAAAGCATGTCCGTCGCCAGCGGCCCATTTGCGAATCCCGTGGCCCCCGCTGCTGCCAGCTCGGCCAAATCACTCAGATGCGCCCCGGCCAGATCACGGGTTAGGGCGCCCCACACGGCCACCCTAAGCTTAGGAGCGGCGGCGATCGCGATCGCCCGGAGCTGTCGCACCATAGCGGCGTGGTCAACCACGGGCTGGGTATGGGGCAGCAGGGTGAGGCGAGTAAAGCCGCCCAGCATAGCAGACCGCGTTAGAGCTTCTACAGGCTCTCTCGCCTCAAAACCGGGCTCGCTTGCGTAACTGTAGAGGTCAACGAGCCCTGGGCCCAGGATGGCGCCGGGTCGTCGGATCTCCCGCAGCCCCTCCGGGTCGATGTCGCTGGGCAGCGTGGTTAATCTGTCCTCAATGGCCCGAATCTGGCCAGAAGCGATCAGCACATCTGCCGTGCGATCGCGTTGCGTCAGCGGGTCAAGCAGGCGCACCTGACGCAGCAGATCAGCAGAAGACGCGTCCCCCATGGGCGCCTTAGAGGGCTCCCGCCGCCGTTTTGTCGAGCACCCCGGCGCCGAGAAAGGTGGTGATATTGATGGACTGCAGCAGGGGAGGCCCATCGGGGCCGCTGGTGTAGTCAATGACGCTCACCGCCCCGTTGCCCTGCTTAAAGGTCCAGAAGTGCTCTGGTCCTAGCCCCACTAAATAGCACAGCAGGGCCTTATTGACCGCATCGTGGGCGCTCACCAAGATCACTTCACCAGGCTTGGCCTCAGCAACAATCTGGCTCCAGGCCACGATCGCCCGGTTCCACACCTGCTGGAGGTTTTCCCCCTCTGGCATCTGCACGGTTTCCGGCGCGTCTTTCCACTGCTGCAGCAGTCCGGGGTAGGCCTTGTTGATATCAGGCTCGAGCTCACCTTCCCAAAGACCGTGGCTAATTTCCTGCAGCGTGTCCATCGTGCTCAGCGGCACGCCGACATGGGGCTTGAGAATAATTTCGGCGGTTTCTTTAGGACGGGCCAAGGAACTGCTGACGGCTCGGTCGATTTGAGCCGCCTTGAGGAAATCGGCGCACTGGGCCGCCTGCTGCCGCCCGGTGTCATTCAGCGGAATGTCGATCTGGCCCTGAAACCGCTTGTCCCGGTTCCAGTCAGTTTCCCCATGGCGCACCAGCAGCAGCCTGGGGCCAACGTGGCCTGAGCGCACGGGTGGGTAGGGCTCCCCAAGGTGGGAGACGATGTTGAGGGACTCAAGCTGAACACTTCCACCCAAACCGCCCGCAATGTTGAGAATGCTGATGCCGCAGTTGGAGATGTAGAAGCGGCTATAGCTCTCAGGGCCTAACCCCATTGCAGTTTGGATCAGCGCCCGGTTGATGCCGCTATGGCCCACCACGATGATGGTTTGGTTGTCGTGGTGGGGTAGAACCGATTGCCAAAACTGCCTGGCTTGGTCGTACAAGGCCCTCACAGGGTAGTACTCGATATCCCCTTCAGGAGAGGGGATATCCATGCGCAGCTCGTGGGGACGGGTTTTCCAAAGGTGGTAATCCTCCGGAAAACGGGCCTCAATGTCCTTAAAGGCCATTTTTTCCCACTGGGGTAGGTTGACCTCCAGCAGCAGCGGGCTAGTTTCAAGAGGCGGCGCTGGGGAGAAGGATGTCAGCATCAGCTCAGCGGTCGTCTTCGCTCGGCGCAGCGGGCTGCTGTAAACCACCTGTACTGGTAGATCGCAGAGGGTGGCGCCCACCTGCCGGGCGGCAATTCGACCCGCTTCAGTCAGGGTGGACTCGTCGCAGTGCCCCTGAACGCGCCGCTGCGTGTTGAACGTGCTTTCTCCGTGGCGGACCAAAATAATTCGAGTAGCCAGAGCAGTACCCTCCTATGGATTGAGCCTCTTATGAAGCCGCTTGATGAGCCTCGGCGCACAGCCCCACCGTTGGGGCCAACGCAATATTACCCTGTCTTGTGCGTCCATATCCCCTGCGGCAGCGTCATAAACCGGAGAACGATGCGATAATGCCGTCAGAGCGAGCGTCTAGGGTCTAGCATTAGGCATCAAACCTTGTCTAGGTTGTGAAATGAGTCTCCCCTGGAGAAATCCACTTCACAAAATGGCTGTGGTTTAGGACTAGCGTTTTCAGTTTTGATGAAAGGATTTCGCATACCAGTATGTCATTTAGGCGAATTGTCTTAGCCATTCTCACCCTAGTCGTTGTGGCACTATTCGTAGGACCAGCGCTCGTGGGCTCCTTGGAGCAGCAGCAAATTGCAGGCCGCTTAGAGCTTTACCAAACTGACCTTCTGCTGCAGGCCCGGGAGGTTACCTCTGAGGGGAATACCCTCACCCCAGTGCGCCAATTGGTGGGCAAAGCGCCTTTAGACGCGGCGATTGAGCAGTATCAGTCGATTCGAAAAGATACGGCTGACCAAATTGACGTAGATCAAACTGAGCCACTTCCGAATCCGCCGGAGGGGCCATCGGTCGACTCTCTCCCCGCACAGCCGCCGCTTGAGGACCCGCTGGCGCAGCAGACTTTTCTCAACCGCTTAGATCTGCGGCTAGGCGTCCTTCAGGCTGAGGCAGGCGATTTAGAAACCGCTCGCGATCGCTGGCAGTCCGTCAATCCAATCGTGATTGATCAGGGTCAGGCCGCACAGGTTCTTTTGGGCATCTGGAGCAGCCCGCCGCAGATATTACCCGATGCCGAAGCACTGCTGCAGCGATCGCTCCAAGGCTGGTTCCAGACCCAGGCGCTGGAGCAGCTTTACACCGTGCAGCAGCGCAGCGACGCCCTCGCCCAGCTTCAAGCTGCAGCCCAAGAGACGGCCCAGCAGTCGCTGATTAAGCTGACCCTGTTAGGCATTGGCCCGGCCTTAGGCGGCGTCATCGGCGTCGCCCTGCTGATTTTTCTGGCGGTTCAGCGGTTCACCCAGGGAGAGCGAGCGCTGCTGTCTGAGGGGAAGCACCTACGCTGGACGACGCCCTGGGATTGGGAAATTACCTGGCAGGTGATTATTGTCGGCTTTTTCTTTGTGGGTCAAATCGTCTTGCCCGTTGTGCTGCAGGTGGTGCGTATTCTAGTTTTGAGCCGTCTGGCGACTGGACCCCAGACAGTGGGGGTGATGGTTGCTAGCACAAGTGGACGGTTTTCTGCCGGATTTACCCTGTTTGGCTACCTGCTGCTTGCTGCCGGGTCTGCCGGTGTCCTCTACCTCTCTATCCGGCGCCATCTCCCCCTGCCCGAAGGCTGGTTTCGGCTCAAACTTGCAGACAGATGGCCCCTCTGGGGCTTAGGGGGCTATTTCGCTGCGGTTCCCCTCGTGATTGGGGTGTCTTTGGTTAACCAGCAAATTTGGCAGGGGCGCGGGGGCAGCAACCCGCTGCTAGAAATCGTGCTCAACGAAAGTGACCCAGTGGCTTTGGGGCTGTTTTTCTTTACCGCCGCCGTCGCTGCCCCCATTTTCGAAGAGTTTCTGTTTCGCGGCTTCTTGCTGCCCTCCCTCACCCGCTACATGGCGGTTTGGCCGGCGATCGCCCTCAGCGCATTCATCTTCGCGGCGGCTCACCTAAGTGTGTCAGAGGTACTGCCGCTGATGGTGTTGGGCATAGTGTTGGGGTTCGTCTACACGCGATCGCGCAATTTGTTGGCGCCGATGCTGCTGCACAGCCTGTGGAACAGCGCCACGATGCTAGGGCTGTTTATTCTGGGGAGCGTGGAGTAGGGGCGATCGCGCAGGCTAGAGGCCAGGGATGGGGAAAATCCCCAGCTTCTAGCAGCTCGCTAGCGCGGTTTAAACCAGGGCAGCTTGGGCAACCCCTGTTGTGCTGGAAACGGCGCTCGAAGTGGCGCTCTCTGCGGGAGCCGCCACCAGCTGAATGACCGTCAGCTCTGGGGGGCACCACAGCCGACCGGGTGGGTAGGTGCCCAGCCCTCGGTTGACGTAGAGCATGTTTTCTTCGACCTGGTGCAGGCCTTGGGCCCACTCCCAGTGCTTCACCACCTTGTGGCAGTCCTGCCGCATGTAGGGCAAGTAGGGACGCAGCCACTTGGGGGTGCGATCGCGCAGTTTTTGGTACCAGTGGGGGAATGGCCCCATACCCGGCAGCACGATTTGACCGCCGTGGGTGTGTCCTGAGAGCTGCAGGTCGACGCGATGGCGGCTCAGAGGTACGGCGCTATCGGGGTTGTGGGACAGGACCAGGCGAGCCGTCTGCGGCGACACCGTATTTAAAACGGCGGTGCTAAACTCCCGTGACCAGTAGTCTGCTAGCCCCACAACCGCCAGCCCCTCGCCCCAGGGGTAGCACACCTGATTCCACAGCACCGTAATTCCGGCTTGCTCAAATGCTTGGGTCACCGCCGGTCTGGTGTGGGGGTAATAGATATCGTGGTTACCCAAAATCGCGTAGACGCCGCGCTTGGTCTTCAGCCCTTTGAGGTGCTGGGCCAGCGCAGTAGCGGGGGCGGGGTCGTTGGTAATGTGGTCGCCCGTGAGCACAACAATATCGGGCTCGTAGCGGTTGCTGAGGGCAATCGCCTCGGTCAGTAGGGCAGTGGATAGACGGACACCGTCGTAATGCAGGTCAGAAAGCTGGGTGATGGTCAGCCCGCTCAGGTGGCTGGGCAATCCTTTGATAAAGACGGTAAGGGTCTCGACGTTAAGCGAGCCCGATAGCCATCGGTGCATAGGTCTACTCCAAGTAGTGGGTTGCTGAAGGTTGACAGCCAAAACACCCAAAGCTTACCCCTTAGATGTAGAAAGTTAAACCTTTAGTAGACAATCTGTAGACGCTTTTGTGGTAAGCGCCTAGCTAATCCGCCCTCTCACACCGGGAGCCCTTCATTCTTCAGATGCCGTTTCCTCTGACACCGCTTTCGTCGGGGGGCGATCGCTGCTCCAAGCCCACCAGGCCGCGCCGCACTCGCAGTGGTAAAACTCCTGCCACTTGCGCTGCCGGTCGAAGGTGTAGACGGGGGATCGCCGGTTGAGCCATGCGGCGATCGCGGCCTGGGAGGAAGCGGTACATCGGGGGCAGCAAAACGTTTGGGCGTGAATTGCCCTCTCGGTCCAGTCGGGTGGCGTTGGCGCAAATGCGTCCATGGGTTACTCTATAGAGCGTTAGATATCGTGCTCATTTTAGCGGCTTCTCGCGGCTTGCATAAAAGTATGAGAATTCTCGGTCTGCCCCTCCTCAACATCATTTCGCTTTTGGGTATGTTCGGGCTGTGCGCCGTAGCCTGGGTTTTTTCCGAAAACCGGCGGCTGAAGTATTTTCCCTGGCGCGTCATGATTGGCGGCATCGCGCTCCAGCTTTTGCTGGGGGCGCTGGTTTTTATTGTGCCGGGGGCGCGGGATGCGCTGCAGATTTTTAGTAATTTACTTAATGGCGTATTCGACGCGGCAGACGTGGGGGCCCGCTTTGTCTTTGGCGCCAACATCGTGCCTAACCCAGGCGATACCCCGGTAGTGGACCTGGGCTATATCTTTGCCTTTCGTGCCCTGCCCACGGTGATTTTCTTTGCCGGACTGATGGCCCTGCTCTATAACATTGGCGTTATTCAGGTGTTCACCGACTTCTTCGCCAAGATATTCTATTCCACCATGCGCCTCAGCGGCGCGGAGTCCCTCAGCGGCGCCGCCAACATTTTTGTGGGCATCGAGGCTGCCATCGTCGTAAAACCCTTTCTCGCCAAGATGACCCGTAGCGAGCTCTGCGCCATTTTGGCCTGCTGCTTCGGTACGTCTGCATCCTCGGTGCTGGCCATCTACGTCAGCTTCCTGCGGCCCGTGTTTCCAAATATTCTGGCTCACCTGGTGTCGGCTTCCATCATTGGCATCCCCGCCTGCTTTGTGCTCTCCAAAATTCTCGTGCCCGAAACCCAGGTGCCCCTGACGGCAGGCGGCATTCCCCGAGAAGAGGACCTGCGGGATTTCTCCGCTGACGGCACGCCCGAGGATTCGCCCCAGACCGTGATGGGGGAGCCCATTAGTAAGCAGAGCCCTCTGGATGCGGCGATCGCGGGCGCATTGGATGGGGTGCGCATGTCGGTGGGCATTGCTGCGGTGCTGATTTTAATCTTAGGCTTAGTCGCCCTGGTGAATCAGGTGTTCGACGGTCTTGCCGCTATCCCAGGCCCCGTGGGTACGGTGTTCCAGTTCGTCACCCTGCAGAACATCATGGGGGCGCTGTTTTTGCCCTTCACGGTGCTTACCGGCGTCAGCCTCGACTGGCCTGAGCTGTGGCAGGCCTCCGTCCTCATCGGGCGCCGTCTGTTTGAAACCGCTATTCCGTCCTATCAGGCGCTGGGGGCCTTGGGGGCTGAGGGGGCCATTGCCGACCGCACGATTTTAATCGTCAGCTACGCCCTCTCTGGCTTTGCCCACCTGGCCTCTGTGGGCATCTTCGTGGGCGGTACGGCGGCGCTGATTCCGTCCCGACGGCGCGACATCGCCGAAATGGGCTGGAAGGCTCTGTTTGTAGGGACTTTGGCAACCCTAATGATTTCCTGCGTGGCAGGCGTTTTTGACGACGGGTCGCCCAGTGTTCTGGGTCGTCCGGAGTCGGTGGCCCCCGCTATTACTGAGCCTGCTCCAGCTGAACCAGAGGAAACGGTGCCACCCGAGGACGAAGAATCTGGGATCAATACGGTGCCTGCAGAAGAAGTCCCGGCAGCGACGGACGAGCTGGAGGAGCCTGTAGGAGACTCGGCCCAGCCTGAAGCCCCTGCCGCCGAGCCCCCGGCTGCAGAGGATTTCCCGGCAGCGCCAGCCGAACCCGCGACGCCCTAGCTCGCAGGTCCAAAATACTCGGAAACGAAATTTCCATGTAGCCCGTAGGGCACGTGATGCTTAAGCCGCAGCGTCGCGATCGCCTCAAGGTTCTGGCCATCCAAAACCACCAGCTCCGAACAGCCATGGCTGGCATTGAAGACCATTGCCATCACCCAGCCGTCGTCCTCCGCGGCCCCATCGGGCCGGGGCACAAATACTGGCTCTCCCACAAACCCCTGGGGCGCAGCGCTCCATCTGTGGCGATCGCCCGTCTCCAGATCGGCTTTAAGGATGGACTGCAGGGGGGCATTGCCCCTAGGCTGCTCCGCCGCACCTAAATAAGCGTAGCGGTAAGGCCTGCCTGCGCGACAGGGATTGACCTGGGGAAACTCGCAGCAGCGGCTCTCCAGCAGCGATCGCGCCACCGTTTTTTGGCCCAAGTCTAGCTCAAAGCGCCAGAGCTGTCCCTCGGGCACGCGGTCAAAATCCACCTGACGGAAGTCCGAGTCAGGCTCTACTTCCGGAAATCCCTTATATGAGACAGAATCGACGTAGACCTTGCCATCCTTCTCAAAGGCGTTAGCGTGGTGAAACACGAAGCCGCACTCGGTTTCAAGGTGCACCGCTTCCCCCGAGGGCTGTCGGGGCACAACAATCACGCGAGTCGGCTTCTCAGGCTGAAACGTGATGCACTCCCCAGGGCCCCGCAGCCCTAGGGCAAAGGGCAAGGGGTTAAATGCCACCGGGTTTTGGAAAAAGATGGCGTAGTTGGGGGTAATGGCAAAATCGTGAATGAAGGCAAACCCCGGTACGTTGTGGGCATAGCGACGCCGCAGCTTACCGTCGGAATAGAACTCGAACAGGCTAATTTGGGTTGAGAGCCCTGGCTGAACCGCAAAGTTCACGAGGCAAGGCTCCCCGTCAGTAAAGGCGCATTGGGGATCGACCCACGGGTGGGCCGCAAAGGAATCGCCTTCTTCGAGCACGCCGTCAAGGTGATCGACGCCAACGGTTTCTAATGTGTAGGGGCTGAGGCGGTGAGGTTTGGCGGCCTCCCACAGCGCCAGCAGCCTGTCACCCCAGTAAATGACATTGGTGTTGGCAATGTTCTTGAGGCGAAAATCAAAGGCGTTGGCTAAGACGCCGCCTGGCTTTTGAGTGCCAAAGACGCCGCGATAGAGGATTGTTTCGGCGGCTTGCTCAGCACAGTAGCCTTCGGTGCGCACGTAGCGGTTGCGAAAGTGGGCTTTGCCGTCCTTGAATGCGATCGCACAAATCATACCGTCGCCGTCAAATGGGTGATGGATACGGGTTCCCCCCACGTCCAGCAGCCCCGGACCGTTGCGAAACAGCGTCCCCGTTAAGTCGGCAGGAATCTCCCCTTCAACGTCATCAATCCAGTAGTCAAATTCGTTGTAAAGGGAGCGGTACCCGGCTTGCCAATCCTGCTGGCTGTAGGGACGGCCATGGCTCTGAGGGATGGGTGTAGATGTGGTCACAAGTAATATCTTTGGGTGAGAGACAACCGAAATCAAGACAACCAATATCATGGGCCAGAGGGAGACGGGAAAGACAAGAGCGTCCCACTCACCTTCGGCTAACCTAGTTCACTATTGGTTCACTGGCAGGATGCATGGCCGGAGCGGGCGCGTAGGTCTGGTGACTTACCGATGTCGCAGCCGGGACGGCTTCATGTCCTGTAGCCGGTGCGATCGCCATTAGCGGACCGTTAGCAGCGCTATCCGCCGCCGTATCGATATTGTCATCTGGCAGCAGCCGTAAGAACAGCAGGGGCAACAGCGTACTGACGTTAGCAATCAGCACCAGCACCCACATGTGCTCAAAGCTCGCCTCAGTAATCCCCAACACCTTGGTCAACAGGGCCCCACCCTCGTGGGACACCAGACGGGCTAGGTTCAAAACTGACATCAGCAGGGCGAACAGCGTGGCCTCCACCCCCGGCGGGCAGATGCGCGCTGCCAGCACCAAAATCGGCATGTAGGCAATCTCTCCCATAACGGTCAGCACCAGGCTATCCCCCAAGCTAAACCAGTGGTCTTCGAGGCCCAGGGTACGGTTGGCGTGGGTGACAAGCAGCAAGGACGTCAGCCCTAAAGCCGCCGAGATCAAAATCGTCCACCGGAAAATGGTGCGGAAGGGGACCTTCTTGAAGAAGCGCTGAAAGAGCCAGATACCGGCGATCGCCGCCGCGCTGGTCACCAATCGGAGCCGGCCTAGAAATTCAGCGCTGAACCCTAAATCGTTGGTGGAAAAAAAGAAGAAGGCCGAATCAGATGAGGGGGTGGCCTGCCAAAGAAAGATAAAGGCTGCCGGCATCCAAATAGCCCGCTGGCTCACCGCCTGACGCAGTAAACTCACCTGCTCACGCACCACGGCCAGACCCTGCTCAGCTTCCACTTTTTCCTCAGCAATCAGCCCTGCTACGCAAGACACCACAAGCGGGAAAGAGGCCGTAATCAAAAACACCGTCTGGCTACTAAATTCTTCTAGCAGTGAGCCGCTGAAGTAGGCCGTAAATAGCCCTCCTAGCGCGGCGGTGCCCCAGCACAGCGATTGGAGGGAGCCGGCCACAGCCTGAGACTCTCGGCGAGCCCTCTCAACCACAAGGGAATCTACAATCACATCGCTTAGGGCAATGGACGCCGAACTCAATGTAATGAACACCGTAGCGGCGATCGCTGTATGCACTACCGTAGCCAGCAGCCCCCACGATACAGCCCCCAGCAGCCCCGATAGCACCAGGTAGGGACGACGGCGATAGCCAAAGATTGGAAAGCCGTCGGAGAGAAAGCCAAATAAAGGCTTAACAATCCATGGAATCGAGACGATTCCCAATAGCGCCGCTACCTGGGTCGGAGAGAGGCCTAGATCGTCTTTCAGAAAAAAGCTCACTGCAAGCTGGGCTAAGCCCAAAATACCTTGAACAAAATACACCAGTAGAATGGCAGCCAGTTCTAAGCTGGGGCGATTGCCGAACAGCAGATGGGTTTTAATCGCAGTTTTGATTACGGTGGTGAGGGGCTGCGCCGAATTGCGCTTAACAGAATCTGATAAGACGGCCATTATGTAAAGAAATATCAATTGCCCTTATCATAACGCTCTCGCTGTCCGAGTCCAGCCAGTGATCCCCGGATCAGGTCTACCTCAGGGCTGAAACCCCAAGGCGAGGGCCGCAGCAAGTCTTAGATCCTAGGTAAGATTTGTACGCGCAGATACTTGAGTCCTTTGACCCCTTGTAATGGCTCTACTGTGCCATCCTCCACGTCACTGCCAATCCATCCTTCCCGCTGTAGGTAACGGAGATACTCTTCGTACTGCTGTCGCTCTTGGCCCGTAGAGTAAACCACAGTCAGCTGTCCGGGTTGCGTGATGCGCGTGCGCGTCTCTTGGTCCACAGCTTTGTCGATGCGCTTTTTCACGATTTCATAGCGGGTGTCTCGGGTCCCTCTCACTTCAAAAGGGCGGTCATTGCGCTCGTTGTGAAAAATGTCGACCGTTTGGTCCTGCACCAAGACCAAGTGAGTCATCTCAAGCTGAGTATCAAACTCGTCACGAATCTCGAAAGCCCGCCGGGCGCAGTGGCAAATGCCGCGCAGCTGCTCATAGCGCAAGCTACGCAGATGAAAAGGTGAAAACCCTGCATTAATCGACGCTCCGGCATAGATCATATGGTCAATGCCGTCGGTGGCCTCGACATCACAATAGTGAGGCACGATGGCCTGCATCTTCACCTGCCAGTCGTCCCACACCTGGCGAAGCTGCGTATTAAACTGGTTGAGCAAGACATCATAGCGATCGCGAGCCCCATAGACGACACCATGCTCGTCGCTACAGGCGCGCTGATAGGCCAGAACAGCGTCATGCGCGGCGGGACTACAGTGGCAGAAGTAAGTGAAGTTGGCCTCAACGCGCTCCTGCAGGTATTGGGCTGCGGTCACCTCGGTATCAACCGTAATCCCCTGGCGGAGTTCAGCTGCCTTCTCTTCTAAATCTAGGAGCATCTGCTGACATAGGGCGTGGCCTTCAGCGTCGTAGGCGGCCTTCACCACAGCGATCGCCAGATCAAACTGGGCCAGCAAATCTTCTTGAATGGCGCGGTTGCGCTCGTGGGAGGAACCCCGGATGTCGGAGACCCCGTACAGGGGATAGACGTTGGCAAAGGCGATGGACTCAGACGGTAGCCCCCAGCTCCGCCGCTCGGCCTCCTGGGCGAAGCGCCACTCCACGGCAGCGTGAATTTTGCTGGTAAACTGCCGCTGCTGCACCTGCCGCAGTGCATTGGTTAAAGCCATGGTGAAAGACGGAATGAGCTGCTCGGCGTGCTTGCAGTCAACGCCATCGAAGTGGTGCACTTCGTTGCTAATTACCACAATGGCGCCAATGGGATTGCGCACATTCTGCCCCGCGACGTAGGTTTTAGCAATCAGCGGCATGAGCAGCAGCGAGCGATTCCCCATAGCCAGCATCTGCTTGCTCCCTTCCGTTTGAGGAATCAGAGCCAGGTCAGGCACCGTTACCACCCGGTCCGTTTCAATCGCTTGAACAATGGGCTGCCCTTTCAGCTCGTCCAGGGTGTATTCCGCATCGTCGATCTCTTCACTAATAGATCCGCTAAATAGACGTACGCGGTTCCTATCGATGCCTGCAATAATCGTGTTCTCCGCCCGAAAGAGCTGACACATCTGCTCATTGAGCTGACTAAAGCTGAGGCTGCTCGCGATGGAGTCTCGATTGACCAGCAGCTGGGTGATGCGGCGAATGTTTTCCTGCGCCGTGACGTCAACACCTTCTAAGGCGATCGCCCCGCCCAGGATAAGGTTAGCCGGGTCTATCTGCCGGACCATGTGGTCAATCCACGCCGGGTCATTAGCCAGCGATCGCTGCTCATCGACGCTTAGGCACTCGATTTTCTGTCCGTCTAGCGGGTCGCAATCGGGGTGGGTGTCGACCCTCAGGCTATGAGGACAGAGCGTAAACTGAATGTAGCGTGGGTGGGGGTAGCGCGGGCTAGCGATCTTGGCCAATACGGGCTGGTGGAGCGAGCGCAGCGGCGCGGCGAAGCGATAGCGCTGAACCAGCACGGTTCGAAGCAGCTGCGCCTTGAGCAACCAGCTCAAAGCATCCAGATTGGTTTGCGACAGCAGCTTGAGGCTTGACAGCACTGCCTCCTCAAAGGCCGCCTCTTCAACGCCCATAACCTGCTGAAAATATCGGTTGGTGGCTTCAATCCTGCCCGTTTTAGGGTTGATGATCGCGATAAGCAGCTCACTGGACACTGGGTCATAGGTGGACTCATAGCGGCTGTCTGAATGGCCTGAAGGATAAGACGGCGACGATGAGACTAAATCAGCAGCGGAAACCAGGCTGTCGGGAGGGCAAGCGGTCATGGCGATCTCCGGTGGCAACGGTTGGGGCCGGGACAAGGTATTTACCCAGGGTTACGCGAGACTTCACGGGACGGTTCGGGATTTCCTTAAATTTAATCAAAGTTTTGAGAACCAAAAGCCGAGATGTAGGGAGAAAAAAAGTGCACTGCGCTGGGGAACAGTGGCGATCGCTTCTGGGTTGAGAGATCAAGCGAGAAAAATTGACCAGTAAGATGAAAGCGGAGTCTTCAAATTAGCGCTGCATTGTGTTAGCTTGGTAAAGCTTAAAAATTCCGCATAGTCGGCGGTGCCACAGGGCCGCTACTAGTGGTTGCATTTCGGCTCAGTAGCTCAGTGGTTAGAGCAGGGGACTCATAAGCCCAAGGTCGCAGGTTCAAATCCCGCCTGAGCCATACAACAGCGCCTTGTCAGACTTTTGCGGGAGCTGCCCAAGCCCATAGGAGCAATGCAATGAACGTATTTGGAATCGGCCTGCCCGAGATGGCGCTCATTTTCATCGTCGCCCTCTTAGTCTTTGGCCCCAAAAAGCTGCCTGAGATTGGCCGTAGCTTGGGAAAGGCTATTCGCAGCTTTCAGGATGCCTCTAAAGAATTTGAGAGCGAGTTTAAACGGGAGGCGGACGCACTGGAAAAAAGCGTCAAAGAGCCAATGAAGGCCACCCTAGAGCCCCCTGAGCGGAAGGCGATCGCCCCCGGTGAAGCGGCTGATAACCCTAGCGCCGCCAGCGCTGAAGTGGCCGAGGCCGAAACAGCCGACAGCGCCGACGAAGAGCAAGCTGCGCCTCAAGCCTGAGCACCATGACTGACGAGCTGCCGCAGCTAATTGTGGGGCTGGGTAACCCTGGCGCAAAGTACGCAAAAACGCGCCACAACGTCGGCTTTGACGTACTGGATCAGCTCTCAAAGCGATGGCAAGTTCCCCTATCGGAGCACCGCAAATTTCAGGGTGAATTTGGGGAAGGGTTTGCGGCCCCTGGACGGAAGGTGAGGCTGCTCAAGCCCACCACCTTTATGAATCGCTCTGGGCAGTCGGCCCGTGCCGCCGTGGACTGGTTTAAGCTGCCGCCCCAGTCGGTTTTCGTAGTCTACGACGACATGGACCTGCCCTTGGGGCGGCTGCGGCTGCGGCTCTCAGGCTCTGCTGGAGGACACAACGGCATTAAGTCACTCATTGCCCATCTGGGCACTCAAGACTTCCCGCGACTGCGGGTGGGCATCGGTGCGCCGAAGCAGGCAGGCGCTGACAAGCAGGTGGTCTCCCACGTGCTGGGCAAGTTTTCACCCACGGAGGCCAAGCTTTTGGAGGAGGTGCTCTACCTCACGCTCAAGGCGGTGGAGCTGGCCCTCGACCAGGGGGTTGAGACCGCCATGAATCGCTACAACGGGCAGACCGTTACGCTGCCCGAATCCTCGTGAACCGGCCCCGAAAGCGTTTTGGGCAGCATTGGCTAAAAAGCGATCGCATTTTGCAGCGCATCGTGGCGGCGGCTGAGCTTGAAGAAAGCGAGCGGGTCTTAGAAATTGGTCCCGGCACGGGCCGGCTCACGCAGATGCTGGTGCAGCAGGCCACAGTCATCGCTGTGGAAGTAGACCGGGACCTGTGCCGCGTCCTCCGCCAGCAGTTTGCGGCGCAGCCGAAGTTTGCCCTGATCGAGCACGATATTCTCACCCTCAGTGACGAGGCGATCGCCGCTCCCTTAGGGCCGCCCAACAAGGTGGTCGCCAACATCCCTTACTACATCACCGGACCCATACTAGAGCGGCTGCTGGGCACCATCAGCCAGCCCGCTCCTCGCCCCTACGATGCCCTGGTGCTGCTGGTGCAGAAAGAAGTGGCCGACCGCATCTGCGCTGCCCCGGGCTCTAAAACCTTTGGGGCTCTATCGGCCCGGCTCCAGTACCTCGCCCAGTGCGAGCTGGTTTGCCCTGTTCCTGCGAAGGCCTTCTCTCCACCCCCAAAAGTAGAATCCGCCGTTATCCGCCTCAAGCCGCGTCCCTTCTCCCCTGCGGCCAGCGACCCTGCCCATCTAGACCGACTGCTGAAGCAGGGATTTGCCGCTAAGCGCAAAATGCTGCGCAACAACCTGAGCGCTGTAGATCGCGATCGCTTGCTGGCTGCCCTGGAGCAGGTTGGCGCCAGTCCTCAGGCCCGAGCTGAAGCCCTCAGCGTGGACCAGTGGGTGCGCCTCAGCAATGATCTGATCCAAGACTCTACAGACTTAAAGAAGTGAAGAAAGAAATGCGAGAATGAACGTCCTGCTCATTTTGCGTTCGGCCCATGCACACCTGCACCCTCACTGCCCCAGCTAAAATCAACTTCTACATTGAAATCATTGGCGATCGCCCCGACGGCTTCCACGAACTTGCCATGGTAATGCAGAGCATTGAATTGGCGGACCAGGTCACTCTGCAGCTTCATCCCAACTCAAGCTCTGGCATCCAAGTCCACTGCGACCATCCCCTCGTTCCTGCCGATGGCAGCAACTTAGCCTACCGGGCTGCCGCCCTAATGCGAGAGACCTTCCCCGAGGCGTTTAGCCAATTTGGCAGTGTTCAGATCACCATTGACAAGCAGATTCCAGTGGGCGCAGGTCTGGCAGGAGGCTCGACTGACGCGGCTGCGGTGCTGGTCGGCCTAGATTTGCTGTGGCACCTGGGGCTGACGCAAATGGAGCTGCGCACCCTAGGGGCTCAGATCGGGTCGGATATTCCTTTTTGTATTGCAGGGGGAACCGCCCTTGCGACGGGGCGAGGGGAGCAGATCTCGCCGCTGTCTGGCTTTGGCTCACTCTACCTCGTGCTGGCAAAGTACCGGCAGCTGTCGGTGTCAACGGCGTGGGCCTACCAGACCTACCGGCAGAAGTTTTCGGCAACTTATATTTCCGATGCAGAAGCCATTGTCAGCCGGCACAGTCAGCTCCATGCGGCACCGCTAATTGCGGCGCTAATGCAGCAAGATGGGGCGGCTCTAGGGCAGCACCTACACAATGATTTGGAAAAAGTAGTGCTGCCGGCCCATCCTGAGGTAGAGAAACTCAAGACGGCTTTTACTGCTCTGGCTCCCTTGGGGGTGCTAATGTCAGGGTCGGGGCCGACGGTGTTTGCCCTCGCTCAGTCGGCAGACGATGCTGAGCGTATAGCTCAAGGGGTGCGGGAGGCGATAGACGACCCAACCCTTGAGCTATGGGTGACCTGCTGCTCGCCAGCAGGGGTACAGCTTGCCTTATCCAATTGAGGCAGCGGATTGATTTAAGCTGGATTGATTTAAAGTTAAGGTGAGGCCCCTGCTAAATTGCCCATGTCTTCCCCCGAGCCCAGTTCCTCTCAGGTCCGTTCTTCTCAAGCTAGCTCCTCCCAGAGCGCTGACGCTAAAACGCCTGCCCAGCCCCCGCAGCCGACGTCCCCCTGGCGCTGCTTCGGCGGATTTCTGATTGCGGGTCCAATGGCTTACGCGTTTTACTGGATGACGGTGTCCATCGCTCAGACCCTGGCCGATAGCCCCATCCGCTCAGATAGCACCCTGGCGGCCAATATTGCCGTACTGGTGCGCACTTTGGTGATTGGCATGGTCGCTCTAGCCACAGGAATCTTTGCCCTAGTGGCTGTGGGGTTGCTCGCTTTGGGCATCCAGCTTCTGCTCAAGCGTCCGCAAGACGCCTAGTCGATGCTCAGTCATTTATGACCACAGGCCCATGACCATTAGCTTATGACAATCGGTATTTGGGTCCTCGGAGACCAGCTTCATCCTGAGCAAACGGCGCTGCAGCAGCGCTACGCTGAGCGGCAGAAGACGCCGGTCATCCTCATCGAGTCGGCGCAATACGCCCAGCAGCGCCCCTATCACCGGCAAAAATTAGTCCTGGTGTGGTCGGCCATGCGGCACTTTGCCGCAGAGCTGCGCCAGTCGGGCTGGCCGGTGACCTATGCCGTCGAGCCCGACTTCCTAGCGCCGCTCACCGCCTGGATTCAGGCGCACCATGTCCAGGAGCTGCGCATAATGCAGCCCAGCGATCGCCCCTTTCAAAAGCTGATTGAGGGGCTAGACCTACCCTGCGCCGTAAGCCTGCAGCCCAACAACCACTTCCTCTGGTCCAGCGAAGACTTTGCCCAGTGGGCCAGCCGCCGCAAGTCCCTGCTGATGGAGAGCTTTTACCGCGAGGGCAGGCGGCGCTTTCAAGTGATGATGGTTGGGAAGGAGCCGGAAGGCGGTCAGTGGAATTACGACAAGGCTAACCGCAAGCCCCCCAAAGGCGATCTCAATCCGCCGGAACCCCTTTGGTTTGAGCCGGACCAGACGACCCGTGAGGTGATTGACTGGGTGCAGGTGCAGGACTTTTCCAGCTATGGCAAGATAGAGCCCTTTCGCTGGGGGGTGACGCGATCGCAAGCCCTTGAGGTTCTGAGCTATTTCATTGAGCAGCGCCTAGCGGACTTTGGCCCCTATCAGGACGCCATGGTCACGGGGGAAGAGACCCTGTGGCACGCCATGCTGTCCCCCTACCTTAACCTAGGGCTGCTGCAGCCTATGGAGGTGATTGAGGCGGTGGAGACGGCCTACTCCAACGGAGAAATACCCATCAACAGCGCCGAAGGGCTGATTCGTCAGGTGCTAGGCTGGCGTGAGTACATGCGGGGTATCTACACCCAAACTGACGCAGACTACCCCGACCGTAACTGGTTTGGCCACGACCGCCCGCTGCCCGACTTCTTCTGGGACAGCGATAAAACTCAGATGAATTGCCTCAGGCAAACCCTCAGCCAGGTGGAGCAGACGGGCTACGCTCACCACATTCAGCGGCTGATGCTGCTCAGCAACTTCGCCCTGATTGCCGGCCTGTCTCCCCAGGAGGTAGAGCGCTGGTTCCACGCCGCGTTTATCGACGCCTACGATTGGGTGATGCAGACCAACGTTCTTGGCATGGGGCTATTTGCCGATGGCGGACTGTTGGCCTCTAAACCCTACGCCGCGTCTGCCAACTACATCAATCGCATGAGCGATTACTGTAAAGGCTGTCAGTACAACCACCGTAAACGTACTGAGGAAGACGCCTGCCCCTTTAATTTCCTATACTGGGATTTTCTTGCCCGCCACCGTGACAAGCTCAACACCCAGGGCCGAATGAACCTAATCTTGGCCAATCTTGATAGAATGTCCTCTGATGAGCTTGCCAAAGTCCGTCAGGCTGCGGCAAACTGGCATCAACACCACGGGTAATCGGCGACACGTCAGGTTCGCCGAGGCTGGCATCCACCCATCGTCCAGGCTCAGACCTGCGCATAGCAAGATTTAGGGCAGGCTCTACCGTCTCCTGTCGCTCGAATAGGTAGACCGTATCTTCATGAAAAAGGCACGGATCGAGCGGCTCAACTTCGTAGAACAGACTAGTCAACCCCCAGACTCAAGGTCGCATAGTTTACCGGGCAGCATCACGACTGTGCTTAGACGTCCATAGTTCAACTTGCCTTAGGCCTGCAGGACGCCCTGCGATCGCGGCCGGGTTAATCGCAATGGTTTGCGCTGAGTTGTTCGCGCTGAATTGTTTGCCTTAACCTACCTGAGGCGATCGCCCTGTTTCGTCAACAGACGCTGTAAGTAGCCCTAAGCCCGGCCTGGAACCTACCTCCAGGAACATCTTCCGCCAGATGTCGTCTCACTAAGGGCGGCCGTCTCACACTTTTTGACCATTAGCTGAGTTTCACCAAGCCAATGCAGTCTATTGCTGATCTAAAACTTTTTTCCCGAAGTGCCGGTATGTCCGCAGCGGGTCCAATGTCAGTGCCGCTAGAAAAGCTTTCCAATGACGAACTGATTTTGTGCTGTCAGGCAGGGCTCCGTCCCGACAAGGCCGCCTTTGCTGAACTGCTGCGCCGTTATCAGCCACATCTCGAAAAAGTGCTCTATCATCTCGCGCCAGATTGGTCTGACCGAGCTGATTTAGTGCAGGAGGTCTGGATTCGAGTCTACCGAAACCTCAAGCGTTTGCAGGAGCCCGCAAAGTTTCGCGGCTGGCTAACGCGCATCGCAACCAATTTGTTCTACGACGAGCTGCGCAAGCGCAAGCGCGTCAAATCTCCGCTGTCCCTCGACGCACCCCGGCAGGCCGACGACGGCGAAATGTCCTGGGAGGTGGCTTCAGCCGATCCTGGCCCCGACCAAGAGTTGCTGACCCAGGAGTTCTACAACCAGCTTCACAAAGCGATCGCCGATCTGCCTGAAGTCTTTCGCACCACTATTATGCTGCGAGAAATTGAGGGCATGGCCTACGAAGATATCGCTGAAGTAACCGGCGTGTCTTTGGGAACGGTTAAGTCTAGAATTGCCCGCGCTCGTCAACGCCTGCAGTCTCAGCTTCAGCGCTACATCAATTTATAGCGTTACCTCACGTAGCGCTATTCAGGGCGCGAGAAATTTGGATTAGGATTCAAAATCGTCCTAAAGTTTCCGGAGGCGCGGTTAGACGGGCTGAAAGCTATGCGACTAGATTAAGACAGCAGTTCGAAGATTGTAAATCTCTACCTCATATTGGTTAAGTAATTTCAACGAGATAGATTCTGAGGAGCAAATCTAGAGAGGCTGCGTCAATACAGATATAACAAGCAAAAGCGCAAAAGTATTTTGCTCGCTCGTGTATCGCCACCCCTTCAGATTCAGTGCCGTAGTCTGCCCCCGGAATTGCTCCGCCATTCGACAGCCGGCTCTTCTAACGATGTTGTAAGTTACTTTAGACAAAGGACGTATAGCTGTGAGTTCCCAACACCAGCATCCTCAGTTCCGCCGCCCCGCAAACCACCGTTCCCATCCAATACCCTCCAAAGCCGTGAACCGAGATTCCCAACCTATTCCTTTTTCGACCGATGAAAGCTGGGAAGGCCTCAAGCGCGATCGCTTCGAACTTTTGAGCGCCTTTCTCGATGGCGAGGTTACTCCCGCCGAGCGTGAGCAGGTCCTTGCCCTGCTTGAGCATGACCAAACAATGCAGTGCCTTTATGCGCGGCTAATTAAGCTGCGCCGAGGGCTTCAGAGTATGCCGGTGCCCACCTCCAGTCAAACTGTCGAAGATATTCTCACTAAGGTTCAGGCCCGCACTGAACGGCGTCCCCGACGCACGGCAGCAGCCTGGGGCGGTATGGCGATCGCCGCCCTGTTTGTCTCGGCCATCATGGGCAGCTTGGCGCTACCGGGAGCCATCAACCAGATCCCTGACGAAGAGCCCAAGTCCGAGCTTTCTGATTCCCCTGAGGGGGAAAGTGACCTCGATAAGGTCCTTGATGAGTCAGATGGAGCGATTGACGTACCCGCGCCGGATGAAAAGCCCGCAGAGGCAATTTCATCAGACGAGCTGATGATTCCCATCGCTCAGCCCGTTGTGCCGCTGCCCATTGCCATCGAGCCGGTGGAAGAAGTTGAGGCTGCGAGCGCTGCCGAAGCTGATTCCGACAAGGCGCAGAACGAAGCCGATAGATTTTCCGCCCCGGCAAGCGCTGAAGCTCCAAGCAACCAGTTCTAGGCTAGCCAGTTTTAGGTCGATTAGTTCTGGGCCGCTCTAAGCAATCTCTCGCTGCTTAAAAGTAGGCGCTACGCCCGGTCCATGGCCCCTGCACCAAGCGCCCTGCCATGCCCCGGACGCGCCGTGGCTCCATCAGGTAGATCCAAGCCTTTCCTAAAGCCTGATGATTTGGGGTAAAGAGTAGCGTACTGCAGCGATAGTATTCGTTTTCGTGGGGCGATCGCTTGGGAGAGTAATCTTCAAGCTCATCTAGAAGCCTAAGGCAGCCTGAATCGCGAAACTGCAAGCGATAGCCCTGAACCATCGGTTTCAGAGGCAGGGTCATGTGCTCAGCGCGCAGTTCTGAGACCCGATCGATTGCCACCACGGCAGGATATCCTGCCGGCAGCGCGTAGAGGTATCCAGGGGCGATCGCTGGCGTTTCGGAGATTACCCGTCCCTTGCAGTAGCGATCGTAGTTTGCCTCGCCAGGTTTGAGCGTGCCGTAGACGAAAATGCTAACGGGATCCATTCCTGTTGCCATATTGATGCTGCACGGCTTGAGCATATCCCACTGAGCATATCTAATCTGAACACGCGCAACTGTCCTAATCAGTTAGGACGGTTGCTATAGAATGGGAGCAATCCCATAAGTTTATGCCCGGCACAGAGGAGTCACTGGTGGAGCGATATCAGGCGGATGCAATTGAACCGAAGTGGCAGCAGGTTTGGGACGAGCAGCAGCTTGACCAAACCCCTGAAGCGGCTGACAAACCTAAGTTCTATGCCCTGTCCATGTTCCCCTATCCTTCGGGAAATCTGCACATGGGCCACGTCCGCAACTACACCATCACTGACGTCATTGCCCGCGTCAAGCGGATGCAGGGGCACCGCGTGCTGCATCCCATGGGCTGGGATGCCTTCGGTTTGCCCGCCGAGAACGCTGCCATCGACCGGGGCGTGCACCCCGCTAAGTGGACCCACGAAAACATTGCCCAGATGACGGCCCAGCTTAAGCAGCTTGGCTTATCCTACGACTGGAACCGGGAGGTGGCCACCTGCGCCCCGGACTATTACCGCTGGACCCAGTGGATTTTCCTGCAGTTTTTAGATGCTGGTCTCGCATACCAAAAGGAAGCGGCGGTGAACTGGGATCCGGTGGACCAAACGGTGCTGGCCAATGAGCAGGTGGACAGCGATGGGCGATCGTGGCGATCGGGGGCGATGGTGGAGCGGCGCCTGCTGCGCCAGTGGTTCCTCAAGATTACCGACTACGCCGAACAGCTTCTGGCTGACCTAGACAAGCTAGACGGCTGGCCCGAGCGGGTGAAGCTGATGCAGGAGAACTGGATCGGCAAGTCTATCGGCGCACGGGTCGAATTTAAGACGCCCAATGGTGAGCCAATTCCCATCTTTACGACGCGGCCTGACACCTTGTGGGGCGCCACCTTTATGGTGCTGTCCCCAGAGCACCCTTTGGTGGCGTCTTTAACCACCAAAGGGCAAGCCGAAGCGGTGAGCGCGTACCAAAAAGAAGCCGCTGCCAAGAGTGAGGTGGAGCGCACCGCCGACGATCGCACCAAGACGGGCGTATTCACCGGGGGCTACGCCGTCAATCCGGTGAACGGCGAGAATGTCCCGGTGTGGATCGCGGACTATGTGCTGATGGACTACGGCACTGGGGCCATTATGGCCGTGCCCGCCCACGACCAGCGGGACTTCGACTTTGCCCAATCTTTCGGGTTAGATATTGTGCGCGTCGTCTTTCCCCCCAACGCGGATCCTCAGCAGGCCGAATCGCTGACGGAGGCCTACAGCGATAACGCCAGCGGCGTGCTGCAGAACTCTGGGCCGCTCAACGGGCTGACGGTGCCAGAAGCTAAGCGCAAGGTGATTGAACACTTAGAAGACAAGGGCATCGGCATTGCCCAGACCACCTACCGCCTGCGGGACTGGCTGATTTCCCGCCAGCGCTACTGGGGCGTCCCCATTCCGGTGATTCACTGCCCCGACTGCGGCATCGTTCCGGTTCCTGAGGCCGAGCTGCCTGTGAAGCTGCCGGAGGACGTGTCTTTCTCTGGGCGCGGTCCCTCACCCCTGGCCAAGCTCGACCACTGGGTCAACGTCTCCTGCCCCTCCTGCGGCACTGTCGCCAAGCGGGAAACCGACACCATGGACACCTTTATTGATTCGTCCTGGTATTTCCTGCGCTACTGCGACGCCAACAACGACAAGCAAGTCTTCGCCACCGATAAAGTGAACGACTGGATGGCGGTGGACCAGTACGTGGGCGGCATTGAGCACGCGATTTTGCACCTGCTCTACTCGCGGTTCTTTACCAAAGTCTTGCGCGATCGCGGTCTTTTGAACGCAGATGAGCCCTTTAAGCGGCTGCTCACCCAGGGTATGGTGCAGGCCATGACCTACAAAAACCCTGCCACAGGCAAGTACATCCCCGCTGACAAAGTCACGGACCCTAGCAAGCCGACGGATCCAGAAACCGGCGACCCCCTGGAAGTGTTCTACGAGAAGATGTCCAAGTCAAAGTACAACGGTATTGCGCCGGGAGTGGTGCTCTCCAAGTATGGGGCGGATACGGCCCGCATGTTCATCCTGTTCAAAGCGCCGCCGGAGAAAGACCTGGAATGGGACGATGCGGATGTGGAAGGGCAGTTTCGCTTTTTGAACCGGGTTTGGCGGCTGGTGCAAGAGTTTGCTCAAGTTGAGCTGGCTAAACCTGGCGCTGCTCTGACTAAGGATGAAAAAGACCTGCGCCGCGCCATTCACACGGCTATCAAAGAAGTTACCGAAGACTTTGACGGCGACTACCAGTTCAATACGGCGGTGTCGGAGCTGATGAAGCTGAGCAATGCGATGTCAGACTTCAAGGAAAAGTCTTCAGCGGTTTACGGCGAAGGCATTCGTACCCTGGTGTCGATGCTGGCTCCCTTTGCGCCCCACATTACGGAAGAATTGTGGCGGGCTATTGGAGCACAGGACTCTGTGCATCGAGCGGTTTGGCCAAAGGTCGATGCTGAAGCGCTAGTGGTAGACGAAATTCCGCTGGTGATTCAGGTGATGGGCAAAACCCGGGGTACGATTCAGGTGCCGTCGAAGTCGGACAAGGCCGCGCTGGAGCGGTTGGCGAAGGAGTCGGAGCTAGCACAGCGTTATATCGAGGGTAAGGAAATCAAAAAAGTGATTGTGGTGCCCGGAAAGCTAGTGAATTTCGTGCTAACAAAGTCATAAACCAAGATCATTTTGGAGACTAGAGTTTTTCCATCGGGAAAATTCCAGTTCCCGGCCTAAACGAGGTTTGGACGTTTTTCCTATCTACTACAGCAGGACATCACCATGCCTGATCCATCTACTTTTGGCCTTTTTCTCACCGCCGCATTTATCCTCAGCGTTACTCCTGGTCCCGGCCTGCTCTACACCCTGGCTCGCAGCATCCACGGCGGCAAATCGGCGGGAATCTCGTCGGTGCTAGGACTGTTTGTTGGTGGCCTAGTACATGTGGTGGCTGCTGCTATCGGCATCTCTAGCCTGCTCATGACTTCAGCGATCGCCTTCTCGGTAGTCAAGTATGCTGGCGCAGCCTATCTCATTTATCTGGGAGTGAGGACGCTCTTGCGGGCTGATACGCTCGCAGTCGACCCGGCTGAGGCTACCTTAGAGCGCAACGACTGGGTGTTTTATCAGGGCGTAATGACTGAAGTGCTCAACCCCAAAACCGCGCTCTTTTTCCTCGCCTTCATTCCGCAGTTTATTCGCGTGGAGAGCGGTCACGTCTTTGCCCAGTTTATGTTGCTAGGGCTGATTACCGCCGTAATGAACTTACTCTCTGATTTGGCTGTGGCGCTGTTTGCAGGACCGATTGGGCAGCGGCTACGGGAAAACATTCGCTTCAGGCGTCGGCAGCAGACCGTTTCGGGATTCGGGTTAATTGGGCTGGGGGCTTACGTCGCAGTGGCAGAGCAGTCGTAAACGCGCACCACTACTCTGAAAGCTTTTGTAAAATAGGCTGCAATCAGACGGTTTCACGCCCTAAGGTAGTAGATCTTATACTTTGGGGCACCTGTTTCCGCCCAACACATCCATCGCAACACGCCCATGAGCCACGGAACCCTATTCGACAAAGTTTGGAATCTGCACACCGTCAGCACCCTGCCCTCCGGCCAGACTCAGCTTTTCATCGGCCTGCATCTGATACATGAGGTCACCAGTCCCCAGGCCTTTGCCATGCTGCGGGAGCGGGGGCTGGCGGTAATGTTTCCCGAGCGCACCGTCGCCACCGTCGACCACATTGTCCCCACTGAAAATCAGACCCGCCCCTTCACAGATGGTCTGGCTGAGCAGATGATCCAACAGCTTGAAGTCAACTGCAAGGAGAACGGCATCCGCTTTTACAACATTGGCTCCGGCAACCAGGGCATCGTTCATGTGATTGCGCCAGAGCAGGGCCTCACCCAGCCGGGAATGACCATCGCCTGCGGTGACAGCCACACCTCCACCCACGGGGCCTTTGGCGCGATCGCCTTCGGCATTGGCACCAGCCAGGTGCGGGACGTGCTGGCCTCCCAAACCCTGGCCTTAGCCAAACTCAAAGTACGCCGAGTCGAGGTTAACGGCGAGCTGCGATCTGGCGTCTACGCCAAAGACGTGATTCTCCACATCATCCGCAGCCTGGGCGTCAAAGGCGGCGTTGGCTATGCCTATGAATTTGCCGGCACCACCTTTGAGGCCATGACCATGGAAGAGCGGATGACCGTGTGCAACATGTCTATCGAGGGTGGCGCCCGCTGCGGCTATGTCAACCCCGACGACGTAACCTTTAAATACCTAGAGGGCCGCGATTTTGTCCCCAAAGACCAGGCCTGGGACGAGGCTGTGACTTGGTGGCGCAGCCTGGCCAGCGCCCCCGACGCCGAGTACGACGATGTGGTGGTGTTTGATGCGGCAGACATTGAGCCCACCGTCACCTGGGGCATCACCCCCGGTCAGGGCATCGGCATCAGCGAAGCCATCCCCGTAGCCGAGTCCCTGCCTGAGGGCGATCGCTTTGTGGCCGAAGAAGCCTACAGCTATATGGACCTGGCCCCCGGCGTGCCCGTCAAAGGCACAAAGGTTGACGTATGCTTCATTGGGAGCTGCACCAACGGCCGCATCAGCGACCTGCGAGAAGCGGCGAAAGTGGCCGAAGGCCGCAAGGTGGCCTTCGGCATCAAGGCTTTCGTAGTGCCCGGCTCCGAGCGCGTGAAGCAACAAGCCGAAGCTGAGGGCCTAGACACAATTTTTGAGGCGGCTGGCTTTGAGTGGCGAGAAGCGGGCTGCTCCATGTGTCTGGCCATGAATCCCGATAAGTTAGAGGGCCGCCAAATCAGCGCGTCGTCGTCGAACCGAAATTTTAAGGGCCGTCAGGGGTCGTCGTCAGGGCGAACGCTGCTGATGAGTCCGGCGATGGTGGCTGCGGCGGCTGTAACGGGCAGCGTTATGGATGTGCGGGAGTTGCTGTAGTCCGAACCCGGCTATTTGGGGGCTCTGCCCCAAACTCCCCTGGCTGGGGGACAGGATGCCTCCCCCAGGCCCCTGCATAAGGTGGTATTTGTATGACGTGTTCAGTTTGCATTGAGGTGAATTATTGCGATGGTTTGAGCCGTGCTGCATCAGTCGCCAAAGCACTAACAGCCCTGAGCAAACCAATAGGTATCTTTTGGCATGGCGCGCCATGCCATCACCACCCCAAAACGCTAAACCAACCCACATCACTCCTCAACAAAACCCTAGTCGCCGGGGTGGTCTGGGGGGCTGGTGATAAGCCCCCCAGCGGGGGTTTGGGGGCAAGCTGCCTCCAAGGCAACCGGTTCGACCCCAAATCAATAACGGCGATCGCCCAAACACAAAATCATCAATGCAACGAACATCTCGCATTTGCCGCGCGATGAACGCTAAATCAGATCGATTAAACCGTTTTACCGTTCGAAAGGGCAAACGGCGTTTGCCCCTACCGTGTGTGAACCTTATCCAATAAAAAAACAAACCATGACCAAAATCCAAACCATCACTGGCCCTGCCCTCCCCCTCCGCGGCAACGACATCGACACCGACCGCATCATCCCCGCCCGCTTCCTCAAATGCGTCACCTTCGACGGCCTCGGCAGCCATGCCTTCGAAGACGATCGCCACCATCTCCAAGGCGACCACCCCTTTGATCTCCCCCACCACCAAAACGCCCGAATTTTGGTAGTCAACCGCAACTTCGGCTGCGGCTCCTCCCGTGAGCATGCCCCTCAGGCACTAGCCCGCTGGGGCATTCAAGCGCTGATTGGAGAGAGCTTCGCCGAAATCTTCTTTGGCAACTGTGTGGCCATGGGCGTCCCCTGTCTCATTGCCGAGAGTGAGGCAGTGCATCAGCTCCAAAGCGCCGTGGAAGCTAATCCCAATCTGAGCGTCACCACAGACCTCAATACCATGGAAGCCCGGTACGGCAGCACTGCCATTCCCCTCACCATGGGCGACGGCCCCCGGCACATGTTTTTAGGCGGCACCTGGGATGCTACAGGCCAGCTTGTGGCCTCTGCCGAGCAGATTAAAGCCACTGCTACAAGACTACCCTACGTCAGTTGGGCATAGATCCAGAAAATCAGTTAACAAGCCAGACAGCAGGGAGCACGAGCTGCTGACGGCGATCGCAGATTCATTTTTGGCTGAGGGACAGCTCGACCCGCCTGCTGCTCCAATCGAATGGCGAAGCTGGTACTATAGTTCTATTGAGGCGCTGCGGCACAACGGCATCAAAATCATCGTTCCCATCGCCGCGCCGCTAATGCGTGGCAAATTTGATCTGCGGCAGTGACGGGTTGGGGTTAAATCTCCTACTATGAACACTACATCTAGTAGCACCCTCCCTGTGACTCCCCCAATTCTGTACCAGACTTCGCCCACTGTGCAGGAAACTGTACAGATTGCCATGCAGGAATCGCGCTTGCCCTACCCGCCCACTGCTGGCTGGGTGGATGTCTTAGTAGACAGTCCTTCAGCCCGCGATCTCTACACCTACCGCTGTCCCCCCGAGCTAGCGATCGCCCCCGGCGACATCCTCAGCGTTCCGTTTGGGGCTCAGCAGGTTGGAGGGGTGGCGGTGCGGCTGCGGTCCCGTTCTCCGGAGCTCGACCCGTCTGCGGTGCGAGATGTTGAAGATGTGGTGAGTCGCAGCTTCTTTCCCCCCGACTATTGGACCCTGCTGCAGCGGGTAGCCGACTACTACTGCGCCCCGCTGATGTCGGTGATTCGCACGGCTCTGCCCCCCGGTCTTCTGGGCCAATCCCAGCGGCGGGTGCGGCTGCGACGCGAGCAGATGAACGCGCTGCAGGCTCTGGGGCTTTCGCCCGCCGCTGAGCAAATGCTTGCCTTGCTGCAGCAGCAGCAAGCGGGAGACTATGCCTGGGTCTATCTGCGGCGGCAGGTCAAGGGCGCCGCCCGAGGACTGCGACAGCTGCAGCAGATGGGCTGGGTCGAGAGCTACCTGGCGCCTCCCGCCCACATCAAACCCAAGCGCCAGCAGGCGGTTACGTTGACGGGGGAGGCCGACAACCTCACCCCGCGCCAGCAAGAGGTGCTAGAGGTGCTGCGACGGCGCGGCGGGGATCTGTGGCTGCGGGAGCTGCTGCAGGTGTGTCACGCCAGCTCGTCTACCGTTAAAGCGCTAGAGCGCAAAGGCTGCGTCACCATTCAGTCGCGAGAGAAGCTGCGGGCATGTTCCGGCGCAGTGGCCGTGGCAGACCCAGCGCGCACCCTGACCGCGGCCCAAGCCGAAGCGGTCCGAACATTAGAGAATCTCAGCGGCTTTCACTCGGTGCTGCTCCACGGGGTCACCGGCTCCGGTAAAACCGAGGTCTACCTGCGGGCGATCGCCTCTGTTCTTGCGCAAGGCCGCTCTGCCCTGCTGCTGGTGCCGGAAATTGGGCTAACGCCCCAGCTCACCGACCGGGTGGTGGCGCGATTTGGCGAACGGGTGCGGGTCTACCACAGCGGGCTGTCGGACGGCGAACGCTATGACGCCTGGCGTCTGATGCTCTCGGGCGAGCCCCAGGTGGTGATTGGCACCCGCTCCGCCGTGTTTGCGCCGCTGCCCCATCTGGGCCTGATTATTCTAGATGAGGAGCACGACGGCTCCTACAAGCAAGACCAGCCCGTTCCCTGCTACCACGCCCGCTCCGTGGCCCGCTGGCGAGCCGAGCTGGTGGGCTGTCCTCTGATGCTGGGCAGCGCCACGCCGTCCTTAGAGTCCTGGGTGGCGGCCCAATCTAAGCGCCCCCGCACTCATTACCTCTCGCTGCCCCAGCGCGTCGCCGCCCGCCCCTTCCCCAAAATCAGCATTGTCGACATGCGCCAGGAGCTGCACAAGGGCAACCGCTCTATCTTCAGCTACCCCCTGCAGGACGCCCTGAGCGAGCTGCAGGCCCAGCGGCGCCAGGGCATTCTGTTTATTCACCGCCGGGGCCACAGCACCTTTGTCTCCTGCCGCGCCTGCGGCCACGTGCTCACCTGCCCCCACTGCGACGTCTCCCTCACCTACCACCAGCCCACTGGCTCCGCCGTCCCCTCCCTGCGCTGTCACTACTGCAGCTACGGGCGACCGCAGCCGGAGAACTGTCCGGAGTGCGACTCTAGCTATCTGAAGCATTTTGGTAGCGGCACCCAGCGGGTGATTCAGGCTTTGGGGCAGCAGTTCCCCGAGCTGCGCTGCCTGCGGTTTGACAGCGACACCACCCGCACCAAGGGCGCCCACCGCACCCTGCTCACTCGGTTTGCCAAGGGCGAAGCCGACCTGCTGGTAGGCACCCAAATGCTCACCAAAGGCATCGATCTGCCCCAGGTGACGCTAGTGGGCGTGGTCGCCGC
>JBHJHJ010000170.1:0-15456 GCA_050330955.1 Elainellaceae cyanobacterium
GCCCGTGAAGCTGTAGAAGGTGTCGGTGTCGCCGCGCTTGCCGCCAAAGCCACCCGCTGAGCCAATGCCGGGCAGCTCGACCTGGCGCACTGGCGTTCCGTCTAGCTCAAAGATTTTGATGGCGGAGGAGGCGTCTTTGAGATACCGGGCTACAAATTGGTTGTTCAAAGTGTTGACGCCCTGCAGCGTCTCCTCCGCTTCAGGAATCAGCTCTTGCCAACTGCCTGGCTCAGGCTGGTTAATATCCACCGCGATGACGCGGCCCCGGGGGGCGTCTAAGTCGGTCTCTATCCAAAACACCGGCCCGTCGTTGTCGATAAAGCTGTAGCTGGCCTCAAAGGTGTCAATCAGCGCTACAATCTCGCTGCCCGGCTGGCTCAAATCCTGGTAAAACAGCAGATTCTTGCGCTCGGTGCCCCGCCAAACGCTGATGACTAAGTAGCGCCCGTCGTCGGTGACCTGGCCGCCAAACCCCCACTCCTTCTCATCCGGACGCTCATACACCAGCACATCTTCAGACTGGGGCGCACCCAGGCGATGGTAGTAGAGCTTTTGGTAGTAGTTGACATCCTCAAACTGGGTCGCTTCGCTGGGTTCGTCATAACGGCTGTAGTAAAACCCTTGGCCGTCGTGGGTCCAGGAGGCGCCGGAGAACTTGACCCACTTGAGGTGGTCATCCAAATCTTCCCCGGTCTCTATGCTTCGCACCTTCCACTCCTGCCAGTCTGATCCCGAGGTGGAGAGGCCGTAGGCAATGTACTGAGCGTCGTGGCTGATGGCAAAACGGGACAGCGCTACGGTGCCATCCTCAGAAAAAGTGTTGGGGTCGATGAGCACACGGGGCTCCGCGTCTAGGGCAGGCAGCACGTAGAGCACGTCTTGATTTTGCAGCCCGTCATTTTTGAAGAAAAAGAAGCGATCGCCCCGGCGAAACGGGGTGCCATATTTCTCGTAGTCCCACAGCTCAGTGAGGCGATCGCGAATCTGCTGCCGCTGGGGGATTTGGTCTAGGTAGGCAAAGGTGACGCGGTTTTCGGCCTCGATCCATTCGCGGCTCTCGGGCGAGTTGGGGTCTTCCAGCCAGCGGTAGGGGTCGGCGACTGGGGTGCCGTGGTAGTGGTCGGTCTGCTCGACCGTTCTCGCGTTGGGGTAGGTAAGTTTGGAATTTGCCATGGGGCCCGTCAGAGCACAACGTTTGAGGTGTTACCGAACCAAGGTATGTATCTTGTGTATCTATAGATGGGCCACAGATCGTGCGGTAGGGACATGGCAGTGCCATGTCCATCCAAAATGCATAACCCAAGATCAGCAACGTTTTTAGTCTAGCGCCGTACGTAGCAATAGAAGTCTCCTGTAGCATACAGACAGATCAGCGATTAGATTATCAGATTGCAAACCCAATCGCCGACAACTACCGCAACCGACAAAAATCATGCCAGAGGGCCCCGAAATCAGGCGAGCCGCCGACAAAATCGCGGCTGCCGTCGCCAATCAACCCTTGACAGAAGTATTTTTCGCCTTCGAGTCGCTCAAGCCCTACGAATCGACATTGGTGCAGCAAAAAATTGCTGCGGTGGAGCCCCGGGGCAAAGCTATGCTCATCCGCTTTGACAACCACCTGAACATCTACAGCCACAACCAGCTCTACGGCAAGTGGATGGTGCGCAAAGCCCACAGCTACCCCGACACCAACCGCCAGCTTCGCCTAGCGCTGCACACGGCTCGCAAGTCGGCCCTGCTCTACAGCGCCTCCGACATCGAGGTGATTCCCGACGGCGATCTGGGGCTGCACCCTTTCCTCAGCCGCACCGGCCCTGACGTGCTCGATGCCGACACCGCGCCTCAGCAGGTGAGCGATCGCCTCCAGGACAAAGCCTTCCACCGCCGCCAGCTGGCCACCTTGCTGCTGGACCAGCACTTCTTGTGTGGCCTGGGCAACTATCTACGCAGCGAAATCCTCTTTGACGCGGGGGTCTACCCCACCTGTCGCCCCACGGACTGTTCCCCAGAGGCCATTGACCGCCTGGGACAAAGCGCGATCGCCCTGCCCCGCCGCTCCTACGAGACGGGCGGCATCACCAACGACCTAGAGCGGGCCATGGCCCTCAAAGCCGAAGGCCAACCCCGCCGCGCTTACCGCCACTATGTGTTTGGGCGGGAGGGAAAGCCATGCTACCGCTGCGGCACCGCTATTATTAAAGAGACCTTTGGCGGACGGCGATGCTATTACTGCCCAACCTGCCAGCTTGCGCCCTAGGTCTAAATTCTACATGGGGCACGCCCTGTCCCTGCCTAACTTGACACCACCGGTATGACTACTAGCTTCTTCCGCCCCAACGTCGACGCCATGACCGGGTACATCCCCGGTGAGCAGCCCAAGCCCGGCACCGCTGTCCTCAAGCTCAACACCAACGAGAATCCCTATCCTCCTTCTCCAGAGGCGATCGCGGTGCTGCACAGCTTCGACCCCGAGCGGCTGCGGCGCTACCCCCACCCCTATGCCGACGAGTTCCGTGAGGCCATCAGCGCGGTGTTTGAGGTGCCCAAAGACTGGATTATGGTGGGCAACGGCAGCGACGAAATCCTCAACGTGATCATCCGCGCCTGCGCCGACGGGCCGCGCACCGTGGTCTATCCGACGCCCACCTACGTGCTCTATAAAACGCTAGCAGAGATTCAGCCCGCCGAGGTGGTAGAGGTGCCCTACCTACCCGGCTACAAGCTGCCCATTGATGCCCTGGCTCAAGCCAACGGCGCCATTACCTTCATCGCCTCCCCCAACAGCCCCTCAGGCCACGTGGTGCCGCTGGAAGACCTACGCCAGCTCGCCTCACGGCTGACCGGCATTCTCATGGTGGACGAGGCCTACGTGGACTTTGCTGAAGGCTCAGCGCTGCCCCTGGTGCAGGAGTTTGACAATGTCATTATCAGCCGCACCCTGTCTAAAGGCTACTCCCTAGCTGGTCTGAGGTTGGGCTTCGGCATAGCTCAGCCCAGTCTTTTGAGCGGGCTGTTTAAGGTGAAGGACAGCTACAACATCGACGCGATCGCCTGCGCGGTGGGGGCGGCAGCCATGCGAGACCAAGACCATAAGAACGCCTGCGCAAAGAAGGTGAAGGCATCGCGGACCAAGCTAGCGATCGCCCTGGAGAAGCTGGGCTTTGAGGTGCCGGAGTCCCACGGCAATTTTCTGTGGGTGACGCCGCCGAGCAATAACGCCGAAGCGCTTTATCTGGGGCTAAAGGAGAAGGGGCTGCTGGTGCGCTACTTTAAGCAGCCTGGGTTGAATCAGAACTTACGGATTACCGTGGGAACTGAGGAGCAGAACGGGCGATTGCTGGCGCTGCTGGAGCCAATGGTGTAATGCTACTCAGAGTTGGGTGGGCGGCGCCCAACCTGCCGATGGGCTCTCTACGTGGGTTTTGGCGCTACTCAGAGTCAATTCAGCTTTTGCTGCCATACTGAACTTGTTGGCATGCTGCAGCAAGATTTCTATCCCAAACCTAATCTATGGTTAAGCTGTCGTCCCTCTTCTCTATTGGCATTGCGCTGTTGGCCACACTTGCTGCCCCAGCTTGCACTCTACGCGACGCAGACAGTCAGAACGCACCGCAGCAGACTGCGCAAAATCAGCAGGAGTCCCAGTGGGAAGAGGCCGGCGAGCTTCCTCTTTCCCTCGAATCCCATCAGATGCTTGCTCTCGGCGATTATGTATACCTCCTAGGAGGATGGAACGAGACCGCAGGCCCCTACGACGACGTTTTCTTCACGCCCCTCTCCCCAGACGGCAGCCTAGACGATTGGCAGGAAACTACAGCAGCCCTGCCGCTGCGGCTGCAGCACCATGCGGCGATCGCCCACGGCGGCGCACTCTACGTCCTCGGCGGCGACAACGGGTTTTGGGATGAGAGCACGGTTTCAGACCGAATTTTTCGGGCGATGCCCGACGCTACGGGCGACATCACGACCTGGGAAGACGTAGGGCAACTGCCCGCACCCCTCACCATTCATGCCGTGACGATGGTTGATGACCAGGTCTATGTGATGGGAGGAAGCAACACCTTCCGCCCCGGTACAACCCTAGTTGATACCGTTTTTACGGCCCAGATTGCCTCAGATGGAACCTTCGGCGCATTTGAAACCCTGGCTCCATTCCCCACCCCCATCGGTTGGATGACGGCCACAGCGGTGGGTCGCCACATCATCGCCATTTCAGGGAAAACCCAATTCAGCCCCACCCAGCTGACGGAGACCGTTTGGCGCGCTGCTGTTGGCGAAGACGCCCAGCTTTCCCCCTTCGAGGCAGTCAGCACCACCGTTCCCCGAGAGCGCCATGCCACCGTGCGCGTGAATCAAACCCTGGTAGCGATCGCCGGGGGCGGGACGGACGGTGTGCTCAGCCGGGTTGACGCAGCTACCATTGACCCCCAAGGCAACCTCGAATGGAAGGCCCTGTCGCCGCTGCCGGAACCCCGCTACGCCCATGCCGCCTTTGCCCACGAGGGATTTATCTATGTATCTGGCGGGTTTTTACGCTACGGCAGTAACGAAACTAGCCGCAAAGTGTTTCGGCTACCCTTTTCGTCTGTTGACTAGGCCGATGCCAGCGCCTGCCGCTGAAAGGAGGCGGTAGGCTGCGACACTTGCGCGAGCTGCAGCGGCGCTGGTTTCCCAATGCCGTAGCCCTGGACATAATCCACCCCCAAGGAATCCAGCTTTTGTTGAGTTTCCCGATTCTCCACCTGCTCAGCGATCGCCTCTAACCCCATGGAGTGGGCAATCTTGGTAATCGCTTCCACAATCGAGGTGCTGATTTCGTCCTCTAGCAAATTGCGCACGAACGACCCGTCAATTTTGATGTAGTCCACCGCAAGGTGCCGCAGGTAGCCAAAGGAGGACATGCCGCTGCCGAAGTCATCCAGCGCAAAGGAGCAGCCTAGGGCCTTAAGTTCTTGAATGAAGGTGCGAGCGGCGTTGAGGTTGGAGACGGCCACCGTTTCCGTGATCTCGAAGCACAGCGCTGCGGGGGCGATCGCACTCTGCATGACCTGCTGCTTAAGGAAGGGTAGAAACTGCTCATCATTGATGCTGGCTCCGGAGAGGTTAAGGGTATAGAACCCCAATTGCCCAAAAGATTGAGCGTCCCGAGCCAAATGTCGCTCTGCCTGGGCAAAAAAGGTTTGAACCACCCAGCGGTCTATGGCCGGCATGAGGCCATATCGCTCTGCCGCTGGGATGAAGGCCATCGGCGGCACGAGCTTACCCGACGCGTCCCGCAGCCGCAGCAAGATTTCACAGTGGTGCATCTCGCCACCGTCATAGGATGCCGGTGCGATAGGCTGCTGGTAGAGTTGAAACTGGTGGTTATCTAGGGCCTGCTGAATGCGGCTAATCCACTGCTGCTGACTCCGCTGCTCGGAGAGCTCCTGGTCGTCTGCGCTGTAAATACAGAGACGATTGCGGCCCCGCTCTTTTGCCGCGTAGCAGGCGACGTCGGCAGCCCCCAGCGCCTCGGCTAAGGTATTGACGCTGCCGGAGAGTTCTACCACCCCAATGCTGACCCCCACGCCAAAGGTCTTATCCTGCCAGACAAAGCGGAAGTCCTGAATCGTTTGGCGGACCACATCCATAATGGAGCGGGCGGTTTCTAAGTTGCACTCGCAAAGCACGATGCCAAATTCGTCTCCCCCCAGGCGAGCAACGATGTCAGTAGAGCGCACGTTTTGCGTCAAGACAACCCCGACCTGCTTCAGAAGCTCATCCCCCGCAGCGTGGCCGCAGGTGTCGTTCACGATTTTGAACTGGTCGAGGTCCAAGAAGCAGAGAATGTGCTCCCGGTGGGGTCGCTTGAGCGTGTTTTCTAGGGCCAGTTCAAAGCAGCGACGGTTTCTCAACCCCGTCATTTCATCATGGGAGGCCTGCCATGCGAGCTGCTGCGAAAGCTTCCGAGACTCGGTGACATCGTGAAACACCAGTACAACGCCGATAATTTTGCCGTCCCTATCCCGAATAGGCGCGGCGGAATCGGTGATGCTGTATTCGCTACCGTTTTTGGCAATTATGGCGGTGGTGCTGGCGAAGCCAACCGTCTGCCCCGTACACAGCACTCGACTGGCAGAATTGTCGACCCGCTGTCGCGTCACTTCGTTAATGGTATTGAATACCCGCCTGAGAGGCACGCCTTCGGCTTCTACCAAAGACCAACCTGTGAGTCGTTCTGCTATCGGGTTGAGATAGATCACGTTTTCTCTAGCATCTGTTGTGATCACCGCATCACCAATAGACTGTAGGGTGACTTGGGCCAGCTCCTTTTCCCGAGACAGCTCCTGCTCAATCCGCTTCTGCGCTGTAATGTCAATAGCAATGCCCCCTAGCGCGATGCGCCCGTCGTCGGTAGGGCAAGGAAACTTACACATCATCCAGTAATTAGAATTACCGCTGCGATCGCAAATCTCCTCTAAAGACTGGCTGGCCTCGCCGGTCTCTAAAACTTCAGCATCGTGACGGCTGAGCCGCTGTGCCACTTCGACGGGAAGCCAGTCGTCGTCGGTTTTGCCTATGATATCGGCCTGAGCGAGGCCTGCAAACTGGCTAAACTGCCTATTGGTATAGCGGTAGCGCCCTGCCGCATCTTTTATAAAGGTGACTGCAAAGCTGTGATCCATAAAGGTGCTAAAGCGGGTCTCGCTCTCCTGCAGGCTCTCCTGCAGCTTGAGCTGCGCCTTTTTCTGGGCCGTGATCACTTCGGTCAGCATTAGCAGACCGCCCACTTCGCCAGAGGGGTCGTACCAAGGGCGTAGCTCCCACTTGAGCCAGTCGGTGGTGCCGTCTTGATGGACAAAAACGTCTTCGTCGTTTTGCAAAACGCTGCCGCTCAAGCATTCCTGGTGGTCTGCTTTCCAGCGATCGCAAATATTGGGGAAAACGTCGTAGTGACTGCGAGAGGTGATGTCCGTGGCTTGAACACCGTAGTCGGCAAGCCAGCGATCGCTATAGAACAGGTATCGCATCTGGGTGTCAAACATCGCTACAGCGGCAGGCATGTGCTTGACGAACTGCTGTAGCTGCAGCTCTCGGCGGGCCAGCTGAGCCTGAGCCCTATCCCGTTCCTGACGAAGCTGCCGCTGCTGGGTCACATCGCGAATGATGCCCACAAATCCCAAGGACTCTCCGGCACCGTTTCGGACTACCGTGCCGATGGTCTCCCCTGTGAAGCTAGACCCATCCTTGCGTTGGTAAAGCACATCGTAGGGCTCAAAGGTCTGTGCTGCTGTAGAATTAAAGCGCTTTTGCCCCTGCGCCTGGGCCTCCTGAACGTCGTGATAGAGCATTTGGGTCGGCTTGCCCAACAGCTCCTCCGGTGCGTAGCCAAAGAGGGGGGTGATGGCAGCGCTGACCCGCCTTATCCGGCGACTGTTGTCTGCAAAAACGATCGCATCAGGGAGAGCCTTAAAGATAATCTCTAATTCAGCAGCCTGGTGCTGTAAATCTTTCTCAGCGTGCTCAAGCTCCACTTCAGTCCGTTGACACTGGGCGGCCTGAACTTCTAAGGCATTAGTTCTATGCCGAATTATGGCTTCAAGCGCTGCTTCTGTTTGAGTTCGTCGCTGAATTTCCTGCCCTAATCTTGCAGTCACCTCCATGAGCTCCTGTTCACGCGCCTTGAGCCGCTGAACCCCGCTCGCCCGCTCGATAGCATATCGAATACTGCGCGTCAGGAGCTGGACATTAAACCGCCCCTTAATCAGATAGTCCTGGGCCCCAACATGAAGCGCTTCGATAGCGATCTCGTCCTCATCGTCGCCCGTCAGCACGATTACAGGCGCGGTAACACCTTCATCCAGGAGACATAGCAGCGTATCAAGACCGGTACTGTCGGCGAGATTCAGGTCTAGCAATACGGCATCGATGGCATGCTGCGAGAGCTGACGACGAGCGCTTTCAAGAGACTCTGCTGAGTAAAGCTGAAAGGGCTGCGGCGAGGCGCTAAGGTAGCGGCGAACCACCTCAACATCGGAGTCGCTATCGTCTACTATGAGAACCTCAGAAATGTGTCGGGGCTGCATCAGTCATCTTTGTAAGCTATTACATTGGTCTGGTCGCTAAGGACAACCTGATTAGCTCAAAGCTGCTGTGGTATGAGCGACCAGGCGCGCAAACATCTGTGTTGAGATATTTACTGCAGTACCAGGCTTAGTATTGGCGACAGCCGTGAGTCAGCGATTACGTAGTATCTCTGAACTTCGTAGCATGAGTCTGCAGACGAAAATTCTAAAAACTCAGCCAATCAATACACTAACTTGTTGAAAAGCGCCAAAATTTGCGCGGATGGTCTTCGTTAATCCTTGTAGGTAGGGAATATGTCAATCAGCATTTACTCGAGATAGTCCTCAAGTATTTGAACAGTCTGAAACCGTAAATACCCTGTTGTCGAAAAACACTTAGTGTCAAGGCCTATAACGCTATGTCCACTCGTGCACTGGTGACATCAGCCTGCATCGCAGCAATGATCACCTCTGTTAAGGTCGTCGTATCACCAGTCGTGCCCTTTGCACTTCAGACCCCGGTCCTGCCGGAGAATCTCCCTTTTTTAACTTGGCAAAAGGTCAGTCGCCGTCTTGATGATCAAACTGGGCGATATCGATATCGTCGAGGAGAAGACCGGCTCAATGTTGAAGTTGTGCTTCAGCAGGGCGGAAACCTGATGGAACAGATTGGCCAGCGGTGGGACATTCCCGATCAGGAAATCAGCATTCGCCGGACCCGAGAGATTGGAGAATACGGTGTCTTCGCCGATGAGCGCTCAGCCTACCTCACGGCCTGTATACCGCCCAAGGGTTTGACCACGATTACCGCTTCTCAGTTTGAGATCAACCGGATTCAGCAGGTCGTGAACCCGCAGCGGGCGCTGACTAACATTTTTGACTACTCCTCGCTTACTGACTCGCGCTGCCTTTGGGTTATCCTATCCACACCATTGAATTCCGGCTCACTAGAAACAGCGTCCTTCAGAACGCTGCAGTCGGCGTGGTTCGAACTCAATTTGCAGTGGCAGCCCACATTTCCCGACCGTGAAGAGCCGCTTTTTGATGGATAGCTAAGCTGATTATCAGGAGCGATCGCTAGAGTATCATTGCATTGGCGTCCACGACACGGACCCGATAGCGCAAATACTCAAGGCAGCAGCACGATGACCAAACCTGCAGGCGATCGCCCCTGGTGGGAAACCGGCGTGATTTACCAGATTTATCCCCTCACCTTCGCTGACGATAACGGTGATGGCGTTGGCGACCTGCAGGGCATCATCCGGCGGCTGGACCACCTCAACGACGGCAATCCGGACAGTCGGACGTCTCTTGGCATTGACGCCATCTGGCTTTCCCCCATCAACAGCTCCCCTATGGTGGACAACGGCTACGACGTCAGCGATTACCGCAACATCAACCCGATGTTCGGCTCTCTGGAAGACTTTGACGCCCTCCTCGCCGCCGCCCACCAGCGCGGCATTAAAATCATCATGGATTTGGTGGTGAACCACACCTCGGACGAGCATCCCTGGTTCCAAGAATCGAAGTCGAGCCGCGATAACCCTAAGGCCGACTGGTACCTTTGGCAGGAGACTGTAGACGGGCAGTGGTTTCCCAACAACTGGCTGTCGTACTTTGGCGACACCGGCTGGAAACACGTGCCCGAGCGAGACCAGTTCTATTTTCATACTTTTAACGAAAACCAAGCCGACCTCAACTGGCAGAATCCAGAAGTGAGGGCAGCCGTCTACGACATCGTACGCTTCTGGCTCGATCGCGGTGTCGATGGGTTCCGCCTAGATGCCTCCAGCGCCTACAGCAAAGATCCCTTCTTTCGGGACAACCCGCTGAAATACGGCGCAACGAATACAGCTTCCTATGATAACTACCACCACCTGTACGATAAGAACCTGCCGGAAAATCACCACATCATCGCCGAGATTCGCGCCATTCTAGACGAGTACGGCGACCGCGTTCTCATCGGCGAGACCTTCATTGACAATCGTCTGTTCGACTCCATTGTCTTCCACGGCAAGGAAAATAACGAGCTGCACCTGCCCCTCAATTTTGAGTTCCCGTTTAGCCCCTGGTACCCAGGCTATCTACAGCGGCAGGTGCAAAAGACTGAAAGCCTGACGCCTCTTGACGCTTGGCCGGTCTACTTCCTCGACAACCACGACATCCCGCGCCACCTATCCCGCTGGATTGAGTGCAGCCTGTGTGTGGATTCGGTGGCGATCGCCAAAGCGGCGGCGACGCTGCAGTTAACGGTGCGGGGTACGCCCATTCTTTACTATGGTCAGGAGCTGGGTATGGTGGATAACGAAGACATCCCCCCCGAAAAGCTGCAGGATAACGTGATCAAAATCAGCGATACTGAGGACACGCCGCCGCCAAGAGATGGCGCCCGCACGCCGATGCAGTGGAATAACTCAGCCCAAGCGGGGTTCAGCTTTGGTAAAGACGTTGAGCCTTGGCTACCAGTCCACAAAAACTATACCGAACTGAACGTTCAAGCGGCCTTAGAAGACCCTGACTCTATCCTCAACTTCTACCGCCGCTTGATTCGCGTTCGCAATCAGAGTAAAGCCCTCAAATATGGGCGCTGGCGATCGCTGCTCAACTATCCCCACGAACACTTGGCCTACCTACGAGAAGTTGAGGCCGAACAGGTGCTCGTGCTGATCAACTTTACCTACGAGCAGCCCCTAGCCCTCGATGAGCCTCTTGATTGCTCGGGCTGGCGCGTTCTGCTGTCAACGGACTACGAAACAGGGAAAACGTTGAACATTACGGAGACGCTAGCGCCGTTCGAGGTTTCAATTTTAGTTAAGGCGTGAGCAGGGCTTCCTGTCGGGACAAGAGAAGATAACTTCATAGTTGCTTCATCTTAACTAATTGCCTCCTCCGAGATAAATGGGCTTGAATAAAGAGAAACATAGCCACTTAGCTCCAGACTTCTCTGGATTGGCACCAAAAATGCCTTAGGCAAAGTGGCTAACGCTACATAATAGTCCTGTCGAGATATGGAAGCCACCATTGGCCTTGCTTCGCTATGGGTGATCTGGCTCGTGAGCTCTCAGCGGTGGAGGCGTCGATTGGTGACGCCCCTAGCTATTGTCGTTATTGCTTTAATTGGGCTTAGCTCCCCTTGGTTTGTGAATCTGCTGACCTGGGGGCTGACCTTTCCGCTTCCCAAAGATTCGGGCGATCGCGTTGAGGCCATTGTGGTCCTTGGACGGGGTGACGCCTTTCGAGACGAAAGATTTACTGAAGCACGGCAGCTCTGGCAGGAGCAGCGTGCGCCTAACATCTTTGCCAGCGGCATGCTGGACGCAAAATTCATTACCCGAGATTTAGAGAAAAGCGGCGTACCCCTAGTCTCCCTGGCGGGAGAAGAATGCTCTCAAACGACAGTTGAGAATGCGCTGTTTACGTCGGCCCTGCTGCGCCCCCAGGGAATAAAAGACATTTTGCTCGTAAGCGACGCCCCCCACATGCTGAGGGCAATGCTCATTTTTCGTAGTGTGGCATTTGACGTCACGCCCCATCCCATCCCTATCCCGGCTCAGCTGGGCACACAACAACAGCGATTGAAGCTGGTGCTGCGGGAGTATGCAGGCTTAATTCACCACGCATTGACGGGCAAATTTTGGAGGCGATCGCCTGACGCTTTAGACAACCCGCCCCCAGAAGTCTTAGACAAGATTGTTGACTGGAACTGTAAAGTTCCCAGAGCTAGCCAGCAGGAGTAGGCCACGGATACTACCATATAGTATAGTTCTGATTAGAACACTAAGAAGACTCTTGCTCCCATGGCAACTCCCTATTCTCCCCAGGCCGCGGCACAAGAGCCCTTTTTAGCAACTATCCGAGAGCTTGCCAAGGCTTACCAAGCCTTCTCCGCTTACTCCGAGGCGTTTGTCCGACAGTATGATCTCACCCCTGCCCAGTTCGACGTGGTTGCGACCCTAGGTAACACCAGTGGTCTCAGCATGGGGGACATTGGCGAGAAAACGCTAATCACAAAAGGGACGCTGACTGGCATTATCGATCGCCTAGAGAGAAAGGGGTTGGTCCGGCGTGAAGTTCCCCCAGAGAACCGCCGCAGCGTGATTGTGAAGCTGACGGCAGACGGAGAAGCCCTGTTTAAGCAAGTGTTTCCAGCCCACATCGCTGACATGAAGCAGCACATGGAAGCCCTGCACCCCTCTGAGATGGAGCTGTTACGCGTGCTTTTGAGTCGCCTTAGACATGTCTTTTAGGCATTAAGTAAAGCGTCGTAAGTAAACGTAGTAGAAGCGATCGCCCAAAACGATTTCAGCAAGGCAACTCATCATGGCATTAGGACGACTAATCGACGGTCAATGGACCACCCAATGGACCGAGCGCGATGAATCCGGGCAGTTTCAGCGGATGCCCACCCAGTTTCGCCAGTGGGTGACCGCCGAGGGCTCCAGCGGCTTCAAAGCCGAACCCGGTCGCTACCATCTCTACGTCTCCCTAGGCTGCCCCTGGGCCCACCGCACCGTGCTGCTGCGATCGCTCAAGGGCCTAGAGCAGGTCATTGGCCTATCGGTGGTAGATCCGGTGATTAGCGACCAGGGCTGGAAATTTTCCCAGAAAGAAGGCTGTACCCCTGATGAGCTTTACCAGTCTGAGTACCTCTGGCAAATCTACGTGCGGGCCAGCCCCACCTACACCGGGCGGGTGACGGTGCCCGTCCTGTGGGATAAGCAGACCCAAACCATCGTCAACAACGAGTCCCGGCAGATTATCCAAATGCTCAACGGTGCGTTCAACGCCTTTGCTGCCTACCCAGAGCGCGACTTTTACCCGGAGGAGAAGCGATCGCCCATTGATGCCGTGATGGATGCCATCTATCAGCCCGTTAACAACGGCGTCTACCGCAGCGGCTTTGCTGCCTCTCAAGCGGCTTACCATGAGGCGGTCACTGGGCTGTTTCAGGCCCTGGACCACTGGGAGAAGGTGCTGGGGCAGCAGCGCTACTTGTGCGGCGACGCCATTACCCTCGCCGACTGGTGCCTGTTCACAACCCTATTTCGCTTCGATTTGGCCTACCACGGACTGTTCAAGTGCAACCTAAAGCAGCTGATCGACTTCCCCAACCTGTGGAATTACTGCCGCGATCTTTACCAGCAGTCCGGCGTGGCGGCGTGGTGCAGCGTCGACCACGTCAAGCGGCTCTACTACGTGGGCCTGCCCGAGCTAAACCCCAGCGGAATTGTGCCGGAGGGGCCAATCATCGACTACGGTCAGACCCACAATCGCGCTAAGCTTGCGGCAGCGATCGCCCAGCAGGCGTAGCAAGGCAAGATTCAGCTCGCGGGCCTTACGCCGTAACCTAGCCTCCAGCAAACGCGGTATCATAGCGGCGCTGTCCAAGACCGAGCAAGCGCTATGGCGACCCCACCCCCACTCCACCTCCCTACCCTGGGCTGCGGCACCTGGGCTTGGGGCAACCGCCTGCTCTGGGACTATAGCCCCGACATGGACCAGTCCCTCCAACAGGTGTTCAACACCTGCGTCAGCAACGGTATTACCTTCTTCGATACCGGCGACTCCTACGGCACCGGGCGGCTCAACGGTCGTAGCGAAAGCCTACTGGGGCAGTTTAGCGGGGCCTACAGCGGCTCCAACGCAGATCGCGTCTGCCTTGCTACTAAGCTCGCCCCCTACCCCTGGCGACTGACCCGTGGGGCTATGGTCTCTGCCCACGAGGCCTCCGCCAAGCGCATGGGATGCGTTGACCTAGTGCAGCTCCACTGGTCCACCGCCAACTACTTTCCCTGGCAGGAAAACGTTTTGCTTGACGGCCTCGCGGACCTGTACGAGCAGGGCAAGGTTAAGGGCGTTGGCCTCTCCAACTTTGGCCCCAAGCGGCTGCGGCTGGCCTGCGATCGCCTCTCGAAGCGGGGCGTTCCCATCAAAACCCTGCAGGTGCAGTACTCCCTGCTGTCCACCTATCCCGTCAGTGAGCTGGGATTGAAGTCGGTGTGTGACGAGCTGGGCATTCAGCTCATTGCCTATAGCCCCCTATGCCTCGGGATTCTGACGGGGAAGTATGCTGAAGATGGCCCATACCCGAAGGGCCTGCGGGGGCTGGTGTTTCGGCGACTGTTGCCCAAGGTGCGCCCCGTACTCCAGCAGCTCGATAGCATGGCTCAGCAGCGGGGCAAGACTATGGCGCAGGTGGCGCTGAACTGGTGCATCTGCAAAGGTACTATGCCTATTCCGGGGGCGAAGAATGCTAGGCAAGTGGAGGACAACCTGGGCGCTTTAGGCTGGACGCTGACGGCGGACGAGGTGGGGCTTTTAGACGAGGCGATCGCCCAGAGTGAAGGTGCGGCGGTGCAGAATCCATTTCAGTCAAAATAGGAAAAGATGTGATTCCAGGTCGCCCATGAACATCCTGGCCAAGTGGAGCGTTGAAGATTACCACCAAATGATTGACGCTGGTATCTTAGCGGGCCGGCGGGTGGAGCTGTTACGGGGAGACATTGTTGAAATGAGTCCTGAAGAGCCAGAGCACTACTTTTTAGGAGATGTCGCCAGCGATTACTTGAAGCAGCGGTTGGGCAACCGCGCCGTTGTTAGATTTGACGGACCGATTACCTTAGAAGACTCAGAACCTGAACCCGACGTTGCCGTCGTCCGCCCGCCAAAAGCGCAGTACCGCGATCGCCATCCTGGCCCCGGGGATATCTACTGGCTGATCGAGTATGCCAACACCACATTGGCTAAAGACCTACAGCAGAAGCTGCAAGTCTATGCGGCAGCAGATATTCCGGAGTATTGGGTGGTGAATCTGCAGGCCAAGCGGCTGGAGGCTTTCCGGATGCCGGTAGGCGCAGCGTATCGGGAAAAGCGATCGCTGATGTCAGGCACTGTAACGCCGCTGGCGTTTCCCGATACTGCGCTATCGGTGGAAACGCTGATAGGCACATAGAAGATTTCCACATTTCCCACGCCATGCGAGAAAAATTCGGCCAGTGCCGTCTCTGTCAGCGTCACTGCGCCCTCACCTTCCACCACCTCATTCCCAAGAAAATGCACCGGCGATCGCACTTTCAAAAGCGATTTTCCAAAGCCGAGCTGAACCAGGGCATCGATATCTGCCGGCTGTGCCATAACGGCATCCACGACCTGCACGACGAGATGACCCTAGCCAAGGAATATTACACCCTGGAGGCGCTGCGGGCCGACGCTCAGGTGAGTAAACACGTTGAGTGGGTGGCCCGGCAGAAGGTTTAGCCGCTCGCCCGTCAGTTCTGTACAGCATTTCCCATGCTGGTGGAGTACGAGTGGTGGGGGGGGGGGGGGGGGGCACACAACAAAAAAAAAAAAAAAAACAAAAGAAGAAGGAATAAAAATTTAAATATTTATTTAATTGATGAAAAAGCACCAC
>JBHJHJ010000171.1:0-8411 GCA_050330955.1 Elainellaceae cyanobacterium
TAACAGGGCAGACCATCACCCTAAGCCGTCAGCTCGAAGTTTCCCCCGGAAAGCGCATCGTCATAGACGGCGGCAACGCTCCAGGGCTGACCCTCAGCGGCAATGGCCGCCACCGCATTCTTCAGGTCAACTCCAACCAAGATTTTCCCACCAGCCTAACCCTGAGAAACCTGACCCTGGCCAATGGCTACACCGCAGAGCGGGGTGGAGCGGTGCAGGTAGAGCACCGGGGTGAGCTTACAGTCCAGAACGTTGGGTTTGCAAGCAACGTGGCCGACGACGGGGGCGGCGCCATCCACAACGCGTTCGAGACCCGGCTGACGGTTATCGGCAGCACGTTTACAGGCAACCGGGCAACTGCCGGTAACAGCGAGCGGGGCGGCGGGGCGATCGCCTTTCGCAGCACTGATGTGCTGGTGATTGAAGACAGCGCATTCATCGGCAATCAAGGCATCAACGGCGGGGCAATCAACAGCCTGCAGGGCCAACTCACTATTGAGAACTCTGTGTTTCGCAACAACAGCACCACCGCGGCCAGGTTCGCCACCGGCCAGGCCAGACCCTTTTTGCGCGGCTTTGGGGGCGCCCTCTACGCCGATCGCGCCAGCAGCGGCAGCAACGCTACCTCAGGCACCATCCGCATCAGCGGCAGCACCTTTGAGGGGAATGAAGGCCGAGGAGAAGGGGGCGCGGCCTACCTATTTACGGGAACCCAAGACCAGGTGATGGTGGATAACAGCCGCTTCGTAGACAACAGCGTGATTGCGCTGCCCAACGGCGGCAACGGCGGCAACGGCGGAGCGATCGTCCAGCTCAGCGACGACTCCAGCCGGGGCTTCACCATCAACAACACCGTCTTCACAGGCAACACAGCAGCAAACCAGGGCGGCGGCGTTTGGACGAGCAATGTCCCCACCGCGATTACCAACAGCACCTTTTCAAGCAACCGTAGCTTGGGCTTCCTGGGGGGTGGGTTAGCACTCTTTGGCCCCACTGATATTGCCAGGAGCACCTTTGCGGACAACCGCGCCGGAAGTGAGGGAGGCGCCATCGGTGTTGGGAGACGGGCAGAAGGTCAGGTCACCGTCAGCGACACAATCTTTTTCAACAACACCAACGACTCAGGAGCGCAGCAGCACAGCAATATTCAGCTGGTGGATTCGGGCAACAACTTCCAGTTTCCTGGGACGCAGGCCAATCGAGTCACGGACGTCATTCGCACCGACGTCGACCCTCAGCTCATGCCCCGGGCAGACGGCACGTTTGCGGTGGGTAACCCCGCTGTCTTAGCCGGGGCGATGACGATACCAGATGGTTTCTCGCCACCGGAAGAGGAAGACATTCTTCCAGAGTCCGAGATGACCCCTGATCCAGGGCCGAGGAACCAGCGGGGTACGAATGGTAGGGACGTTCTCACTGGCGACGGTAGAGATAACCGCTTAGTGGGGCGAGGCGGCAGTGATAGGCTTATTGGCAGAGCTGGAGAAGACACCCTAATCGGCGGCAGCGGCAACGACCGGCTCGTGGGCGGCAATAATAGCGATCGCCTCTTGGGGGGCCGCGGTAACGACCGGCTTGTAGGGGGTAGAGGAGATGACTTCCTGCGGGGCGATAGGGGGAACGATACGCTAATTGGCGGCGGCGGCGCCGACATCTTTGCCCTCAGGGCAGGGCAGGGCCGAGATAGGATCAACAGATTCCAAAACGGTCAGGATAGGATTCGGCTGCTGGGAAGCCTGAGCTTCAGTGACCTAGAGATTACCAGACGGGGTAACGGCGTCTTGCTCAGCTTTGATGGGGAGGATCTCGCTCAAATTACTGGCGTTAGGGTAAACCAGATTGATCGGCAAGACTTCATTTGACGCTCCCCTCTCACGTCATAGTTCACACGCAACTAGAATCGCGATAGTCATGTTGAGCTGCCTGATTATTCTCGTTTTTGGGCTGACGCCTGCCTTGGTCTCCCTATGGATTTATCGCCAGAATGTTTATCGCCATACTGAGGATACTCCACTGCGCGGTTGGCTGCAGCGTCCATCACCACTGACGATCGATCGCTTTACCCCGCCGCCGTCGCTGCGGCCTAGCCTGCCGGAGCGGCGATATATTCCAGGCTTGGGCTACATCATTGGCAACATTTCCTGTCGCTTTAATGCGAGGTCGGGCTACCTCCGCTGCGCCGTCAACCCCATGGGGCCATGCCAGGGCTGCTCGCTCTACGAGTCTGTGGTGATTGAACCGCTGGGCTCCGAATCGCAGCGCTGATGAATCCCCTACTTGCTCAACCAAATCGACGCTAGCCCAAACCCCGTCAGCAAGATTCCCGACCCGCGATTAAGCCACCCCATAACGCCAGGGGTCAGGCGCCGCCGCACCAGACTGACGCCGCCGCTGAGGCAGAGCCACCACAGCGCCGACCCAATAAAAACGCCGCTCACCAGGGCGATCGCGTCGACATAGGTGCTCGCAGCTCTGGCCAGCCCCAGCCCGGCAAAGACCGCCAGAAAGGACAGAATCGTGGCTGGGTTGGTCAGGGTCAGTAGTACGGTGGAGCTGTAGGCGCTGAGAAGCCGTTGCCCTAATGGACTTGAGCGGCTCGTAGCTGCCGCTTCACTAGTGGGCTCACGGCCAGTCCTATCGGGCTTAGGCCGCTCCAAAAACGCCTTAGTTCCCAAGTAAAGCAAGAATGCGCCGCCGAGCCGCTGAATCCAGGTTTCGTAGGTCAGCAGCCCCTCAGAAACTGCGGTGAGGCCGAAGCCTGCCACTAGGCCGTAGAACCCGTCGGCGGTGGCTGCCCCCAGCCCGGACACAAATCCAATAACGCGCCCCCGGGTCAGGGTGCGCTGAATGCACAAAATACCAATCGGGCCAACGGGCATTGCAATGGAAAAGCCCAAAACAATACCCTGAGCCAGCGTAATGATGCCCATAGCGGTTTACCTATTGCGAAATAGCGGGACGCAGGGCCCCGACCCAGGCAACTGCGTCAGCTTAGTCTGAAGACTGATTGAGCTTCACGGGCAGCACTGGCGTTTCTTTCACCGTCGACAGGGCGATCATGGTGCTTGTGCGGGACACCCCCGTCACGCCTTTAATCTCTTCGTTGACCAGTCGTTCGAGATCTTTGGCGCTGCTGCAGCGAATTTTGAGCAGGTAGTCGTCATCTCCCGTGACGTGGTGACACTCCTGCACCTCTGGCAGAGACTCAACCTTTTTGAGGAATGGCCCTTGGTGCTTCGGCTTGTCTAGCCGAATGGAAATGAACGCCGTTAGGGCACAGCCAATCGCCTCTGGATCGACAAGGGCCGCGTAGCCCGTGATCACCTGCCGCTCCTCTAGCCGCCGTACCCGATCAGCGGTCGCTGGAGCCGATAGCTCTAAGATTCCAGCAAGCTCGGACCACGTAATCCGTCCCTGCTCCATCAAATGGCGAATTGCCTTGTAATCGGTCTCGTTTATCTCCATAAACCTTGATTAGTTAAATCCTAAGCGTTTTTTCTTATCTTTGCAAGGCGTAATGACGCCTCTACTTTTATGATGACAATTTTTAACCGAGAAAGCTTTACTTTTCAAGTTTAAATCGCCGTTTATATTAACTAAGTGAAGTCAATATGCAAATTTAGTCCGGTTTTCCGCATTTTGCAACCATTTGTAACACAGATCACAGTCAATTCCGTTGGGGAAATGTCTCAATGCTGAGTTGTGCCTGACCCGGTGTACGTTAAGCCTCGGTTTAGGGTGTATTATGTGTTGACTGTTTTATTGGCGGCTTGCTCGCCGGTCTTTGATGGTAAGCGCTAGCGGCGCTATGTGGAACTCGCTTTAGAGGAGATTGACGTAATCCATGGGCAAATTTAATCCACGGCGAGTTCCATCCCTGGCTCGCTTCATTGGGCTGATGGGGCTGTGCGCCGCGCTGGTGATTGGCTGTGCGGGGGGGCAAGATACCGCTTCGACTGGCTCAGCAACCTCCGGCGAGTCGGAAGCTACAACCGCATCCAGCGATCGCCTCACCATGGGCACCACCCAAAAGGTTGACACCATCGATCCTGCGGACGCCTACAGAATCTTTCCCGGCATTCTGCTCTACAACATGGGCGATCGCCTCTACACCTACGAAACCGGCGGCACCGAGATTGTTCCCCAGCTCGCCACGGAGATGCCCACCATCAGCGAAGATGGCCTGACCTACACTATCCCCCTGCGGGAGGGCGTCACGTTTCACAACGGCAGCGCCTTCAACGCAGAAGTGATGGCCTTTTCCCTGCAGCGATTCATCGAGAACGGCGGTGGCCCCTCCTTTCTGCTCTCTGAGAAGGTTGAGTCAGTAGAGGTAACCGGAGACTACGAGATCACCATCACCCTGGATTCTCCCTTCGCCGCCTTCACCTCCCTGCTCACCTTCTGGGGCACCACCCCGGTCCCCCCCGATAGCTACACTATCGAAGAGGGCAGCTTCCAGCCCGACACCTTCATCGGCACCGGCCCCTATAAGCTGGCAGAACTCAGCCCCGATACGGTGCGCCTAGACGTGTTTGAAGACTACTGGGGCGAGGCGCCCGCCAACAATGGCTACGACATTCGACTATTTAGCAGCCCCGCCAACCTCTACAACGCCTTCCGCACGCAAGAGGTCGACATCGCTTACCAAACCCTGGACCCCGACCAAATCGCCGACTTAGAAGCAGACGCCGCCTCAGAGGACTGGCAGGTGATTGAGGCGGGCACCACGGTGGTGAACTATATGCTGCTGAACCAGAACCAGCCCCCGCTAGACGACGTCAACGTGCGTCAGGCGATCGCCGCCCTCATTGACCGGCCCCTGCTGAGCGAGCGGGTGTTCAAAGGGCAAGCTGAGCCCCTCTATAGCCTGATTCCCACCAGCTTTGACGTCTATAAGCCGGTGTTTGAGCAGGAGTACGGCGACGGCAACGCTGAAAAGGCCCGTCAGCTCTTAGAAGAAGCGGGCTACAGCGAAGATAATCCCATGACCCTAGAAATCTGGTACCCTTCCGCCTCCACCGATCGCAACCTGGTGGCCACCACCCTAGAGGCCTCCTTCGAGCAGCAGCTGCCGGGTCTCGTAGACGTGCAGGTCAACGACGTTGAAGGGGCGACCGCTTGGCCTAACCTGGACAAGGGCGTCTACCCCACCTTCTTGCTCAACTGGTACCCCGACTTCTACGACGCCGACAACTTCATCCAGCCCTTTATGGAGTGCAAGACTGGGTCAGAAGCGGCGGGCTGCGAAGAGGGGGCCAACCGCTCCTTCTACTACAGCGATCGCGCCAACGAGCTGATCGAGCAAGAGCGGGCCACCACCGACCCTGAAAAGCGGGAAGAATACTTCATTGAGCTGCAGGACATTTTGGCGGAGGATGTGCCCTATATTCCGCTGTGGCAGAACAAGGATTATGTGTTTGCCCAGGACGGTGTAGAGAATGTCAGCGTGGAGCCGACGCAGCAGTTTTTGTTGTGGAAGGTGGAGAAATCGTAGGGGCGAATGGCAGTTCGCCCGTAGCGTTGTGGGGCCGATTCGTTGGGGCGAAGGCCACCAGTGGAGAAATCTCGTTGGGGCGAGCGGCCGCTCGTACGGGGCGATTATCCGTTAATCTTAAATTTGTCTTACGCTAGCCTATCGCCATGCCTTCCCCCTCCGTCTCAGAGCGCATGAACGCCCTCCGCGATCGCGGTCAGTGCGCCCTAGTCCCCTACATCACTGCAGGGGATCCCGACCTCGACACCACCGCCCAGGCCCTGCGCCTGCTCGACCGCAGCGGCGCCGACGTGATTGAGCTGGGGGTGCCCTACTCTGATCCTCTGGCAGACGGCCCCACCATTCAGGCGGCAGCCTCCCGCGCCCTGCAGCGCGGCACCCAGCTTGAGGGCGTGCTTGACGTAGTGCGCCGGGTCAGCCCCGAAATGCAGAGCCCGATTATTTTGTTCACTTACTACAACCCCATCTTGAACTTAGGGGTGGATACCTTCCTCAAAACGATTTCGGAGGCGGGGGTGAAGGGACTGGTGGTGCCCGACCTGCCGCTAGAAGAAGCCGAGACGCTGCTGAATCAGGGCCTAGAGCACGACATTGAGCTGACGCTGCTGGTGGCTCCCACCAGCTCTAGAGACCGTATCAAGGCGATCGCCGCCAAGTCCCAGGGCTTCATCTACCTAGTGAGCGTCACTGGCGTCACCGGCATGCGCACCGGCGTAGAAGCGCGAGTCCAGGATCTGCTGATGGAGCTGCAGAGCGTGTCTGACAAGCCCATCGCCGTCGGGTTCGGCATCTCCCAGCCCAACCACGCCCGCCAGGTGATGGAATGGGGCGCGAATGCGGTGGTGGTGGGCAGCGCTTTTGTGAAGCGACTGGCCGAGGGCTCGTCCCAGCAGGGATTGAAGGAAATTGAGGCCTTTTGCCGCAGCCTCAAGGCCGCGATTTCTGAGTAAGGTCATGGCCGACGAGCTTATTGCTCCGAGCCCCCGCCTCCAGCAGGCTGTGGTGCAGGTGTGCGCCATCGACCCCGACTTTAGCCGCGTCGAGGCCCGAGTAGGTCCGCTCCAGGTGCGCCAGTGGCCTGCCACCTATGCATCCCTGGTGCGCACCGTCACCGGCCAGCAGCTCTCCTCCCACGCGGCCCGCGCCATTTTTTCGCGCCTAGAGGCCCTAATGACCCCGATCACCCCGGAGAATTTGCTGGCCTGCTCTGAAGCGGCACTGAAGCAGGCGGGCCTGAGCCGGACGAAGGTAGCCACCTGCCGGACGTTAGCTGAGGCGATCGCCTCAGGTCAGCTCCCCCTAGAGGACCTATCGGGCTGGGAAGATGAGGCGATCGCCCATGCCTTAACCCAAATCAAGGGCATCGGCCCCTGGACCGCGGAGATCTTCATGCTGTTCTGCCTAGAGCGCCTAGACGCTCTCCCCGCTTCAGATCTCGCGATCCGCGTGGCCTACCAGCAGCTCAAAGGGCTGGGCGATCGCCCCTCCGCTCAAGAGCTACGCCAGCACTGCGAGCAACTGCAGCCCTACCGGGGCGTGGTCGCCCATTTGATGTGGCACTACTACCGCCGCGTGACGGGGCGATCGGGGCAGCCGTAAAAGATTAGCCACAGCAGGACAGCTTTAAGCCTTCTGGTTCTGGTGTGGCAGCGGGTCGCAGCGAATCTCCAGCAAAAATCCGTCCGGGTCATAGAAATAGATGCCCCGCCCGGTGGGACGACTCACTGGGCCGTGGTCTATGGGCACGTTGTGGTAGCGCAAAACGGCGATCGCTTGGTCAAACTGCTCTGGGGGGATGCCGAAGGCAAGGTGCCCCGCGCGGGTGAACTCCTGGGACGGGTCGGGATTAGGTGGCTCTAGATCGGGCTTCCAAAACAGATCGAGAATTGTGCCATTGGGCAGACGGAAGTTCGTTACCTCGCCCGCCTCGACGGCTTTGACTAAGGTTTTGGGCACCTCATCCCCCGTCAGCCTGTGCAGCCCCAGAACGTCGCCGTAGAACTGGCAGGCGGCGGCCATGTCTTTGACGTGGAGGGCCACATGGTGGACGCTCTGCAGGCAGCCTGATAGGGAAGGAGTATGAGGCATATGACTTTAACGTAATGGTTTATCTGGACAGTGGGATGAGGTTAAACGCTTCAGCAAATGCTTGTTTCGCTTAAGCCATAAGTCTCAAACCAACGCGCCCCACTATGCTATCAATTACCTCCTTTCACAAATCACGGCTCATGAGCAAGCTAGGATCGCCATAGACGACCCGTGCCTGGTACTGCGATCGCTAAATTGTTCAGGGCAAAGTGCGCTCTAGGCTCCGTGCTGAGCGCGGAGCCTAGAGCATCACACCGTCCTACATCACCGAGCTGTCCTAGATCACCGGTTGAGCGGAATCAAACCCAGCGATCGCTTCAAAAGCAGGCTCTAGGCCTTCTGGAGTAGCGATAATGCTGCCCAGCGACAGTGGATCTGCTTCTACGGTGACAGGGGTGGTCTCGACGGTGACAGCCGGGTCGAGAATGGTGACGCCGCTTTCGCTTGAGATATCGGGTACCTCAAATGTTACGTCAGGGCCGACGGTGGGATCACCGACTAAGTCATCCATACCGTCTGTGCCAGTGTCCCCATCAGAGTCTCCAATCGGCACTTCCGGTTCCATTACAGGCGCTTCCGGCTCCTCGACAGGAGTCTCAGGCTCCACCACAGGCTCCTCGGGCTCCATCACAGGAGTTTCGGGGTCTTCCATCACGGGCTCTTCAGGCATCTCGGTGGGATCTTCAGGCTCCATGACAGGCTCTTCAGGTTCCTCAATAGGCTCCTCGGGCTCTTCCATCACAGGAACTAACAGAAACAAAAAAGGAAAAACTGAAAATAACAAAACTACAAGTATAAATTAAATAAAAAAATAGAGAGGTGAAAT
>JBHJHJ010000172.1:0-5063 GCA_050330955.1 Elainellaceae cyanobacterium
TCCCCTATTTCTGCTGGTCTTTTTATTCAATTCTCTTTTAATTTATTAATAATTTTTTTTTTTGTTTTTTTGGTGGGGGGGCGCTCCCCCCCCCCCTCCTCTCACTTCAAAGTTCATAAGCGATTTAGTATCGCTATTAAACTAAAACTCAACCGAAACTAGATTGGGAAGTGGCGATCGCTATTTTGTAAAGCACGCTGCGTGCAGCATGATTAGATCGCCCCAGCATAGGCTACAATCCCTGATAATCTCGACCGATTGCGATATCAGTCGGATCACTCCTCTTTATATTGACTACGGCACAGACTCATGATGCAGCGGCGACTTTGGATGCGGTGGATTGGCGGGGTAGCCCTCGGGCTTGCCATGGGCGGACTGGTTTCCTGCAGCGCTGGCTCCAATGACGCTGGCTCCAATGCTGATGCCTCTGGAGACGCCGAGGTCGAGTTTTGGACCATGCAGCTCCAGCCCCAGTTCACCAAGTACTTTGAAGAACTGATCACAGAATTTGAAGCAGACAATCCCGGCGTCACCGTCCGCTGGACTGACGTCCCCTGGGCCGACATGCAGAGCAAAATTCTCACGGCAGTCTCCTCGGGTACTGCCCCCGATGTGGTTAATCTCAACCCTGACTTTGCCTCCCAGCTCGCCACCCGTAACGCCTGGCTCGATTTAGGCGATCGCGTTCCTGCCGAAGTGCAGAGCACCTACCTGCCCAAAATTTGGCAGGCTACCACCCTCAATGGCCAGAGCTTTGGCATCCCCTGGTATCTGACCACCAACGTCACGGTGTACAACCAGGATCTCTTGAAGCAGGCTGGAATAGATGAGCCCCCCGCCACCTACGAGGCCCTAGCCGAGGCGGCGCAAGCCATCAAAGACGAGACGGGCAAGTACGCCTTTTTCATCACCTTTGTCCCGGAAGACTCCGCCGAAGTGCTGCAGTCCCTGATCAAAATGGGGGTAACCCTGGTGGATGCAGAAGGTCGTGCCGCTTTCAATACTTCTGAAGGGCAAGCGGCATTCCAATACTGGGTGGACCTCTATCAGAACAAGCTGCTGCCCCGGGAAGTGCTCACCCAAGGCCACCGTCGCGGCATCGATCTCTACCAGTCCGGGGAGACCGCCATGGTGGGCACCAGCCCCCAATTTATGGACACCATCGCCCGCAACGCCCCAGACATTTCTGCGGTGTCCGCTGCCGCCCCACAGGTTACCTCCACCGGAGCCCATAACGTGGCCGCCATGAACCTCGTGATTCCCCAGTCCACCGATCAGCCTGAGGCGGCGCTGGACTTTGCGCTGTTTGTCACCAATGACGAGAACCAGCTTGCCTTTGCTAAGGCGGCTAACGTGCTGCCTTCGACCCAGGCTTCGCTAGAGGACGCCTATTTCACCACCGCTAAGGCGGCTGAGGGAGAGGCCACGCCAGGGGATAAAGCCCGGGTCATCAGCGCTCAACAGATGGACGGGGCAGAAGTGCTCGTGCCCGCGATGGAGAACGTGAAGCAGCTCCAGAAGATTCTTTACGAAAATCTGCAGGCGGCCATGCTGGGCCAAAAGCCCGTGGAGCAGGCCTTGGCCGATGCAGAAGCCCAGTGGAACCAGGCGGCGCGTTAGCGCGATCGCTACCGCCGCAGCGGGGCTTGACGGGCGAATTTGACGCGGTCTCTTGAAGCGATCGCAGGCTCTTGCCGCTTAATGAACCGCAGCGCCTCTGAGTGACTGAGGTAAACCTGGGGCGTGTCGTGGATAATCAGCAGCCAGGTTTGGGATTCTGTGAGCTGCAGCACCCAGCGGGGGTCATCTACGGCAGCGGCAAGGGTCAAGCTATCGCTGGGGCTAAGGCAAACAAATCCACGCTGCAGGGCATGCCATTTAATTGACTTGGGAGAAATGTCGTAGGCAATTGGGGAACCCATAGGTGCTGAGGGAGGAGAATAGTTTGTTGCCGTCGCGACAACGATTTACAGCAGCCTACCGCAGCCGTCCGCAAAAAATGCGGATTTTAACGCTGGGGAAACACTGCCATCGGCATTATGAAGAATGCTGTCGATCTCTCGCGAATGCCTCAAACCTTTAGGGCATTCGCACGCCAGAGTTCTCCGTCACGCTTTGGACTCGGAACATTGCCCTAATCAAGGTGGCCAATGCTACAGGCCAGCACCGTTTAGGTCAATGAAAATATCGAGTACCGCTTTCTCTATAAGACTCCAGAGTCCCTAAGTCTGGGGTCAAGCGCTATGTCAGTTATTGGATTGGCAAGTGACACACACCCCACGAACCGTCACCTCATAGCCTTCGGGGTGAAACGAGGTATCAACCTGATCCAAGTCAAGGGTATCGAATGTGGACCAGGGTAAATCGCTGATGCGCCCGCACTGGCGACACATGCAGTGATGATGAGGTTGAATATTGGCGTCATAGCGGGCCACGCCATGCTCTAAAAGCACCTCACGCACCAAGCCTACTTGACACAGCGTCTGCAAAGAATTATAAACCGTCGCCTGAGACGAGGTTGGGAAGTGTCGATTGATAGCGTCTAAAAGCTGTTCCGCTGTGGGATGGTCTGTCCGGGTCTTAAGGCTCGCATAGACCGCGTAGCGCTGCGGTGTAATCCTGAGGCCTTTAGCTTTTAACTCAAGCGCGATGCTATCGGCGGGGGAACGACTCATAATCAGTAGTCAATATCAGATTTCTTATCTTAGGCTGAATCCACCAAAAAAAACAAACCCAGAAGAGAGTAGCTCTCAACCTTGACTAAAACCTAATTTAGAATTATTCTAAGCTTAGTTAGCTGAAGTGACTACGTTTAAGCTGACTCGCTCAAAGATATTCGAACTTAGTGAGGTTAAATTTATGCCTGTTATTACACGCGTCCCTGAGGTCACCTTCAAGACCCGCGTTCGCGACGAGTCCGTCGAAGGTCCCAACCCTTTTCGCTGGCAAGATGCAACGACCCGAGATGTCTTTGGGGGCAAGCGTGTTGTTGTCTTTTCCTTGCCCGGTGCCTTCACCCCCACCTGCTCCTCAACTCACCTGCCTCGCTACGAAGAGCTTTACGATGAGATCAAGGCCGCAGGGGTTGATGCCGTCGTTTGCGTCTCGGTTAATGACGCGTTCGTGATGTACCAGTGGGGTAAGCAACAGGGCGTCAACAACGTGTTCCTGCTGCCTGACGGGAACGGCGAGTTCACCCGCAAGATGGGCATGCTGGTGGAGAAAACTAACTTGGGCTTCGGCAGCCGCTCTTGGCGCTATTCCATGGTGGTGAACGATCTTGAAATCGAAAAGATCTTCATTGAGCCTGACTACGGCGACAACTGCCCCACCGACCCGTTTGAGGTTTCTGACGCAGACACTATGCTGGCATACCTCAAGGGCGCTAAGTAATTCGGTCTCAGGGCGTTGCTGCTGGGCAAGCGGCTATGACCGACTTGCTCAGCGATCGCTCAACAACATGTCTAAACTGGATGTGTGGGGAACTGTTGGCTCTCACATCCAGTTTGTTTTTTTTTAGTTCTCGCGCGTAAGCTCTCGCGCAAGGCGCGGCCACCAGCGCCCGCCCAGCCTGTAATGTTGGCGGGATATTGACGGCAGCAGTAGTTTAAAGAGAGGTAGAGATGGCCTACGAATTTGATTATTTTGTGATTGGAGCCGGTTCCGGGGGTATCGCCTCAGCCCGCCGCGCTGCTCAATATGGCGCTAAGGTGGGTGTGGCTGAGTACGACCGGCTGGGCGGCACCTGCGTCAATCGGGGCTGCGTGCCGAAAAAGCTGATGGTCTATGCCTCTCACTTCCCAAACCATTTCGAAGAGGCGACGGGCTACGGTTGGAGTCCGGTGGAGAGCGAGTTCAACTGGACTGCCTTGACCACAGCCGTGAATAACGAAGTAGACCGGCTCAACGGCATCTATCAGCGCATGCTGGACAATGCCAGCGTCCAAATTTTTCGCGATCGCGCCCGGTTCATCGACCCCCACACGCTGCAGGTGGGCGATCGCACCGTCACGGCGGGTAAGGTGCTGATCGCCGTGGGCGGAACCCCGAGCTACCCCAAGATTCCAGGGGTCGATCTCGCCATCACCTCAGACGATATTTTCTCACTGCCTGAATATCCCAAGCGAATCGTGATTTTGGGCGGTGGCTACATCGGCTGCGAATTTGCCTGCATTTTGAACGGGCTGGGATGCGAAGTGACGCAAATTATTCGCGCCGACAAAATCCTGCGGGGCTTTGATGACGACCTGCGCATGGAAATTCAAGAGGCGATGGTCAAGCACGGCATTCGGCTGATGACCAGCACCGAAGATCTAATGCTGGAGAAGGCAGACCACGGCGTCACGGTGAGCGTTCGTGGCGCTGAGGGTGAAGACTGCATCATGGCCGATGTGGTCAGCCTGTCGGCCCTAGGACGCCACCCCAACATTGACAACTTAGGGCTGGAGAATACCAAGGTCGAGGTGAAGCAAGGGGCGCTCGCCGTCAACAAGGCAGCGGAAACAGCCGAACCGGACGTGTTCGCCGTGGGGGACTGCACCGACCGCATTAACCTCACTCCGGTGGCCATTAATGAGGGACGGGCCTTGGCGGATACTCTGTTTGGCAACAATCCCCGCACCAAGGACTACCGCAACATTCCCACCGCCGTGTTTACCTCTCCAGAAGCGGCGACGGTCGGCCTCACTGAGGAAGAGGCCCGGCAGGAGTACGGCGATGCCGTTAAGGTCTATCGCTCCCGCTTCCGCGCCATGTACTACACCCTGCCTAACAAGGACGAAAAGACCTTGATGAAGCTGATCGTCAACCAGAATGACAGCGAGCGCGTTTTAGGTGCCCACATGGTGTGGGACCACGCCGCTGAGATTATTCAAGGGGTGGCGATCGCCGTGAAAATGGGGGCGACGAAGGCCGACTTTGACGCTACGGTGGGCATCCACCCCAGCTCAGCGGAAGAGTTTGTGACGATGCGAACTCCAGCAAGAGAAATTCGGCAGGCAATTCCAGCAAAGGCCAATGTATCATAATTCTTGCCTAAGCGGGTCTTCCACCGTTTGATAAAT
>JBHJHJ010000173.1:0-2651 GCA_050330955.1 Elainellaceae cyanobacterium
CCGCTTAAAGGCGTGGCTGGCCGCTGTGGCTGGCGTGGCGATGACCCCAATCCGGCTTCCGGCCGCCGTAGCCGCGTCTGCCGCAGGCTCAATCGTCCCCAACATCGGCACCGAGAACTCGGTCTGCACCTGCTGAAGCGCCAATGCTGAGCTGGTGTTGCAGGCCATCACCACCAGCTTCACCTGCTCCTGCATCATCCAGCCCAAAATGTCGCGCACAAACTGAAGTATCTCAGCCCTAGACCGAGTGCCGTAGGGAAGGTGGGCCGTGTCACCAAAGTAGAGGACAGACTCGTGGGGCAAACGTTGATGGATGGCCTTGAGTACGGTCAACCCGCCTACCCCGCTATCGAAGACGCCAATAGGCCCCGTAGACGGGTAGAGCATCGCTATTTTGCCTCGACGTCGGTGCCGCCTTCAACCGCCATTGAGGCCCCTTCCACTGATTCAGGCTTGTCTTGGAACACGAGCCGGAGAAACGGCGGTGCGACAAAGGTGGTCATAATTACCATGACAATAATGGCGGCCTCTAAGCTCTCGGACAGTACGCCGCTGGCCGCACCTACACCGGCAAATACCAGACCCACCTCACCCCGGGGAATCATACCGACGCCAATGGCCAAGCGATTGATGTCGCCCTGCCCAAAAATAGCAAAGCCCGTCACCACCTTACCGATGATGGCGATCGCCACTAGGAAGATAGACATCACCAGCGCATCGCGGTTTGCGGGCACTGCCGGGTTGAGGACGCTCAAGTCGGTTTGGGCGCCGACGGTAACGAAAAAGATGGGCACAAAGAAGTCAGAGATGGGAATCACCTGCTCCTCTAGCTCCTTACGCTTCTCGGTTTCCGCCAAAATCAGGCCAGCCGCAAACGCCCCCAGAATCGCCTCCAGGTTGATGGCGGCAGCGATATAGGCCAGCACAAAGGCAAAAATCAGCGATGACAAAATCAGCTCGCCGCGGGTGTTCATGTTGTCGACTAGGGCGACAAAGTAGGAGCTGAGCAGGCGGCCTACCAAAATAGCTCCTACCAAGAACGTGGCGGCACCGCCGATGAGGTAAACGATGTTGAGGACGTCGATTTCCCCCGTCTTAGCGAGGCTTGCAACTACGGCCAGCACGATGATGCCCAGGATATCGTCCAGCACCGCAGCGCCGATGATAATCTGACCCTCTTTGGATCCGAGTTGCTGCAGCTCAGCCAGCACCTTAGCCGTGATGCCAATGCTCGTTGCCGTCAGGGCCGCCCCGGCAAACACTGCAGGAATGGTCGCTACGCCAAACAGCCCAATCAGGCTAGCGGTCCCTAGGGCGAAGGGAAGCACCACCCCAATTACCGCAACGATCGCGGCCTGAGGGCCGACGCGAATCAGCTCTTCTAGGTCAGACTCTAGGCCAATCTCAAACAGCAGCAAAATCACCCCAAGCTCTGAGAGCACTGAAATAACTTCGCTCTGGGCGGCAAACACGCTGCCCACCGACTCAGGCGATAGACCCGCTGTGGACTGGAGAAAGTCGGTGATTAGGGAACCGGCTGCGGCATCTCCCCCTTCTGGAAAGACGATCAGCCCGAGTACCGATACCCCCACCACGACGCCACCAATCAGCTCACCCAAGACGGGGGGAAGGTTGATCCGCGAGCAGATTTCTCCAAAAACCTTAGCGGATAGATAGATCACGACCAGGCTCAGCAATACCCCTGCTAGGACAAGACTGCTCTCATCGGCGTCGGCGGCTTCCTCAACCTCGGCTAAAATCGGTTGAGCTAGAAGAGGCAGCCCGCCCAAACCCGTAAAAACCTGTGCTGTCAAACTTTGTGTGATGTCAATCATGCAGACAAACTTTGCTTAATTTACTTAACTATAAACGGCCCTTACAGAATTAAATAATCCTGACGCTTAGAATAAGTCCTCTGAAAGGCCTGTATTGCCATTGAAATTACTAATCCATGTGATATTGGCGCTCAATAGTTGGGGCGCCACAGGTCTGGCTATACAGGTCTAGCGGTAAAAGATCTAGTGGCGACGCTCCAACAGATGGGCAAAGCCCGGGATATCGACGTTGCCGCCGCTGAGGATGACGCCCACGCGAGCCTCAGACGTTTCCACAGCTTTGCTATATAGGGCGGCAGCGGCCAGCGCCCCCGTCGGCTCCACCACTAGCTTGAGCCGTTCCCAAAGGAACTGCGCCGTCTCGATAATGGCGCGATCGCCCACGCTGACCATGTCGTGGACGTAGCGGAGCACCAGCGGAAAGGTAATCTTGCCCAGGGAGGGGGTGCGGGCGCCGTCCGCAATGGTGTCGGGATTCTCCACCGTCTGCAGGGTTTTGCTGCGGAAGGACCGGAGGGCGTCGTCCGCTGCTGCTGGCTCAACCCCAATCACCCGGCAGCCGGGATACAGCTCATGGGCGGCGATCGCACACCCCGACACCAGCCCGCCCCCGCCGCAGCACACCAGCAGATAGACCAGAGGCCCCACCGCCACAAACAGTTCATTGGCGGCGGTGCCCTGACCCGCAGCCAAAAGGGGATGGTCAAAGGGGGGAATTAGCACTGCCACCCGCACTTGAACTAGACGCTGGCCCAGCACCTACACGGCTAAGTCGCGCCGGATGTACAGCAGCACCTCGGCGCCGTAGCCCTCAGT
>JBHJHJ010000174.1:0-8918 GCA_050330955.1 Elainellaceae cyanobacterium
GACTGACTCAGCCAAATGGGTGCCTGATACATTAGATAAGAATACCCCGCCAGGTCGATTCCGCTATCCACGCAGCGCTGGCCCTTACATCTGACGCGCTAGCTCAACGCAAACCTCCAGCAGCGCGTTTGTCTTCAATGCCCCTGCCTCGATATGCGTGGGGGCGGCCCGATAGCCCGCCGACCGCAGCGCTGTAATCAAGCGCGATCGCCTGGGCAAATTCAGCCGCCCCCGCTTACCGATATCCTGCAGCTTAAAGAAGTAGGGCGGCAGCGGGGCTTCGGCAAGCATCACGTCCAGCAAGTCCACAGCCTGCCCCCAGCCCCAAACCTCTGCCTGCGATCGCCATCGCTCCAAGGCCGCAGTCTCGTGCAGCGGCCCCAGCCACAGCGGGCCACTGAGACATAAGGGATGGCTGGCGCAGTCGCAGGTGACGTGGCCCAGATGACGCCAGGTGACGGGCTGATAGTTGCCGCAGCGGTGGCAGTAGCCCAAAAAGCCGTAGTTAGCCTCGCTGAGGTTGGCCTTGGGCTCCAGCCGCAGCAGGGTGCGGTAGGTGCTGCCCCAGCGCAAAGACATCACCGGGGTAATGCCGAGCTGCTTATTGGCCGCCTCCTGGAGGGCGCGCCCAATCATCAGCCGCAGGGCCTGCTCGTGCTTCGCTGGATGATGGCGGGCGTAGGCCCCAAACGCCGCCAGGCTCTTCTCCGGGTAGCGGCCACAGCTGCTGCTGCCGTCGGTGTGTGTGAGGTAGAGCAGGCCGCCGATTTTGGTGGCCCACAGGCTATTGCCCAGCCAAGGGCCAGGAGCCCCGAAGGCGTCCACATCTACAAAGTCGTAGTAGTCCCGCTGCTGATAGCACTCAAAAAACACTTCATTGGCGTCGCGGTGGGTGAGACGGCACTGACCCGCAGCGATCGCCTCCCCCAGGTTCTCCCGCAGAACCGGCCCCGCGTCACTGTTGCTGTCGTTGGCCCAGATGTCATCTGCTCCGCTCTCCAGCCAGTGGCGCAGCGATCGCACCCCGCAGCCGCTCATGGTGTCTAGCACCCGGAGCTGGCCGGTTTGCTGCCGGTAGTCGGCGGCGGCAAGCACCCCAAAATCGCGTGAGCGCGCTGAGGCTGGGCGGTAAAAGGCGCCGCCCACGCGAAAGCGAGCCCGCCCTTCGATAACCGTTTCTGCGGCAGCTTCTTGGGCAGCCTCTTGAGGAGTGGGGACGGCAGCATGGAATGTCATAGAAAATCTATCGCGGTGGAGAGGGCCAATGGTGCACTTGCTTCTAATGTAAATCTCGGGCGCGGAAGAAAACGGCGCCTGTCCTGCTCTAAGATTTCTGTTTCCCCATGCCAGATACCCCACGCGACCCATCAAGCGATAACCCGATCTTAGACCTATTCAGCAATGCTGCCGAAGGCCTCGGAGATGTGTCGAGGGTGGCTGCAGAGTGGGCGGAAGGGGCGTCTACCACACTGCAGGAGCTTTTGGAAAGAACTACTGAGACCGCAGGGGATTGGGCCACGGCGGCGCGCAACAACCCGGTAGTCCAATCTATTGAGAAGGTGCCCGGCATTAATCTGTTGCCTAAGATTTTGGGGGACGTCAACCTGGAAGAGGTGGAGCAGGAAATCACCGAGCTGCGGCAAAAGCATCCCACCGACTCCCCAGACGAGCTGGCCCACCGCATCATTGTCGATACTGCGGTCCAGGCTGGAACCATCGGCCTCTTGACCAACATCGTGCCGCCGCTGGCCCTGACCCTGTTTGCCGTGGACGTGGCCGCCATTACGAAGCTGCAGAGCGAGATGGTCTACCGCATTGCGGGGGCCTACGGCTTGCCCCTAGAGCGGGCCGCCCGTCGAGGGGAAGTGCTGGCTATTTTTGGGCTATCGTTCGGCGGGTCTGGGGCGCTGAAGACGGGGCTTGGCTTGGTGGAGCTAATTCCCGGCGTGGGCGCGGTGGTGGGCGCAACGTCAAACGCCAGCCTCATCTACGTGCTGGGCCAGGTGGCCTCTCAGTTTTATAAAGCGAAGGCCGCGGGAGAAACCCTGACAGCGGACGAAATTCGGCGGGATGGTGAGGTTTACCGGGAGCAGGTGGATACCCAGCAAACCATCATGGATCAGGTGTTGACCCACATGGTGATTGTTAGCTACCCGGACCAGGCCAACCACGAGCTGCTGCCGGTGCTAGAGAAGCTGTCCCTCTCCTCTAAACCCAGCGACCTTGCCAATCTTCCCCCCGTTGCTGAGCTGCTGGACCGGCTCAACGCAGATTTTGCCAAACCCTTGGCAATTCAGTGCTATAAGGTGGCCCTCAGCACGGGCGAAATTTCTCCGGAGGAGAAGGCGCTGCTAGACAGGATTACGGGTCGGTTTGACCTGTCGGCTGCGGAGTGCCGCCAGGCCGCTGAAGCCGGTATGCCCAAAGAAGCTTAGATTTAGAGATTAGATTTACAGAGGCGATCGCCCAGGCCTCAACAGCGTTTGGTTTGATTACAGTCACTTGTTTGGAGATTATCCATGACCACTAGCCTAGACAAATTGATGATGTACCTCGGCGACAAAGAGAAGGAGGTCGTCAAGTCTTTTACATCCTTCGGCGCAGATGAGCAGCTCGCGCTCCTGTATTTTATCTATAAGAAGATGGGAGACTCCATCACCCCAGCGGTTCCAGAAGCGGCTGAGCCAGAGCTGGCACCGCTGCTGCTAGGGGATTTCTATAACCTTTCCAAGGATGATCAGCTCGCCGTGATGCGGGAGATTGCCACCAATGCCGACACGGAATACTCCCACGCCTACGGAGCGCTGACGGAAAATAACCAGCTCGTGGTGCTGTACGCCTGGGCCAAGGGCATGGGAGATACAGTAGTAGGCATGCCGGACGATTACAGCGCAACTGATGAGATGAATAAGCTGATCAGCGACATCGAAGGGCTGGAGTTTGAGTCGCAGATTTCGGTGCTGCGGGCGGTGGCGACCAATATGGGGTACAGCGCGGCTGACGCGGTTGTGACCCAGCAGAATACGACTAAGACCGACAATGTGACGGCTCTGTAGAGTTTCGGCGTTGCTGATTTTGGCAGCTGATTTTGCAGGGCCCAAGAACCTACAAAATCAGCTGCCAAAAGACCACTCCCAGCAGCGCGATCGCCCCGTGCTGCGGCCAGAGCTGAGTCAAAGGGCGCCGGGCAATTCGCTGGGTGAGAAAAACGCTCAGCCACACCGAAACGATCAGCACTACCCCCTGCAAAAAGCCCACCACCGCTGGCGGGGCGATCGCCACCGGCAGTCCCGCGCCGCTATAGCCCAAGGTAGCCGCGGTGATGGGTAGCAGCTTACCCCCTTCGTTGAGCCCTAGGAAGAGATAGTGCGCTAGGCTTCCTCCCAGCACTAGAGGCAGGTAGCCGTAGGCTATCTCTAAAAACGGACGCGGCTTCAGTCGGCTAGACCAAACCACGAGCTGGTGGGCCAAGAGGGCGATCGCGCCGGGTAGCGCAAGGACGAGGGTAGCCGCCATAGCATGAACGCCAAAGTTGCTAAGGTCAACAGCAATTCCCCAGCGGGACTGGAGCTGCGCTTGCATCTGGGGGAGACGGTGCAGCGGCACGGCCCCGAGCAGCAAAAATAGCAGCGCCACTTCGTGGAAGGTGGGCTTGTGGGTGGTCCACAGCTCAATGCCCGGAGGCCGCAGGTTCAGCTCCACCGAGCGATGGGGGCAGGCCTTGAGGCAGGTCATACACAGCACGCAGTCGCGGTTGTCCTGGAGCTGGGCCGGGTGGGAGTAGACTGGGCACCCTCCGGTGGCTTGGCCTTCCCCCTTAGCGGGGCCGCCCTTGTAGCACTGGTAGGTGGTGCAGGTGGCAGAGCAGATGCCCTGCTGGGCCCGCAGCTCAATTAAAGAAAGCTTGGCAAACAGGCCGTTCATGCCGCCGATGGGGCACAGGTAGCGGCACCAAAAGCGACGCTCAAACAGCAGAGAGAAGATCACGGCCCCGGCAGTGATCAGCAGCAGCAGGCACCCCGACAGGTAGGCGACGTTTTCCAGGTTCCACAGCTCCTCCCACAGCAGAATCAGAGCAAACAGCCCAAACAAAAACCACCCGCCCCAGCGGTCGGCCTGCTTGCGAGGCCAGGGTTTGAGCGACCTAGGGTAGGCCTTAAGAGAGAGACGCTGGGCAATTTCGCCATACACCATGAAGGGGCACACGGCGCACCAGATGCGGCCCAAAAAGGGAAACAGCACCAGCACTACGGGCCACCACCCGGCCCAAAACAGGGTCAGGCCAATGTTGACGTCCCGCTGCTGTGGTCCCAAAAACAGAATTCCAACCACCGCCGCGAAGCCCACCAGCACCACGCTGTAGTTGAAACGATCAGGCCACCAGGGGCTGCGGAGGAAGTGGCGCAGCTCAGGATAGAGGTTGAGCAAGTTAATGCGAAAGCGCCGCGTTTTGCTGCTGTCGGACCAGAAAACCTCCTCGCTCAGCACGCCCCCTTCGCTTTGGATTAAGGCGCGCTCCACCATGCCCTCTAGCTCAGAGATGTTGCCGGGAAAGTCGTAGCCCTGCAAACGGCGCAGCGCTTCGGGTTCTAAGGCCCGCTTTTGGATATCCCGCGCCCGGCACAGCAAACTTTGGTAGTACTGCACCTGAGCTGCGATATCGGCTCTGCGGACCCGCAGCGGCGGTACCTTGATGGTGTGGCCAATGAGATTCTGCTGGCCGTCGATTTGAGGCAGGGTGCGCTCTGAAGTAAGGATGATGCGGGCGCGGCAAATAAGGGGCTGCTGGGCGTCGTCCTGGTGGAGGGGTCGGTACTGGCCATTGTCTAAAAGCTGCACCAGCGCCGGCAGCAGTCGCTCTGGCAAGTCCTGAACGTTGTTGAACAGGATTGTTCCTTCCCCAATCCAGGCCAGCAGTCCCGGGCTGCCCCCCTCTCGCCCCAGCAGCTCCGCACCACTGACCTGGAGCTTGTCGCAGTCCAGCTTGATTAGGGGCTGCCGGCGATCGCGAGAGCCAAAGTGGATGAGGGCAGCGATGTTATCTTTTCCCAGGCCGGGTTCTCCAAACACCAGTACCGGACGGCGATCGCCCGAGGCCTGACGAATCTGTTGCCGTAGCCGCACCGCATACCGACTGCTGCCGATGACGCCTCGCCGCACCCTAGGGACCAAGTAGGGGCGCAGCTCGGTCTGACGGGTTTGCTCTTGGGCCAGTTGGGAGGACACCGCCCGTAGCTCGCTGGCCAACTGCTGGGAAAAGGTGCGACTGATGGCAGGATACTCGTCAATTAGGGCAAGAAAGCGCTCTCGCGGAATCTGCCACAGCTCACAGTCTGCCAGGGTGATGGTCGTATGTTCGGCGGGCTGTTCCAGCAGCAGCTCTTGCAGGTAGAGCACAGAGCCAGGCAGCAGGCTGACGGCGTCGGCGGCGTCTTGTGCGCGTGTGCGGTAGCGCTCCATGCGCCCTGAGTAGAGGAAGTAGAGGGCTGGGGGAGCAGTGTCTTCTAGGACAAGGCGCCGGTTTTCCTCTAGGGCGATGGGCTCAGTTTGAGCGGCGATCGCTTCCAGCACAGGCAGGGGCAGGGCGCTGAGGGAGGTACGCTGCTGGAGCCACAGGGCTTTCGCTGAGTTGTCCATCTATAGTCTCTCCCACGGGCTCGGTTTCCCTATGCTAGCGGGGTGGGGTGACCAAAGAGGACAGGGTTTATGGTTTGATACGAACGCCCTTGACTACCAAGATGAAGCCGCGCTAAGGCGAAATACGACGATAGCGGGCCTGGACCATCAGATGGATACCGTAAGCAAGCAGCCCTAACGCAATAATGCCCATCAAAACGGCACCAAAGGGCTGCTGCTGAATTGCCTGCAGTGCCCCTGCGGTTGTTCTGGCCTGACTCGCATCTGAGGACCGCGCTGCTTGCGCGAAGAAGTAGCCAATGATGACAGAAACAACCCCCTTAGAAATTAGACCAAAGCGGCCAATGCGCGTAGCCCAGGTTTCTTCAGCTTGACTCATCTCCGCCAGCTTCAGCTTCTTCCGGAACTTAGTTTTAATGCCCTTATAGATGCAGTAAAACCCGTAGGCCACTGCGCCCGCCGCCACTAAGCCCACTAGCCAGCGGCCAAAGGGCTGTGAGAGCAGCGTCGCCGTCTGCTGACTGCCGCCGCTAGAGCCGCCGCTGCCAGACCCGCCGCTACTAGATCCGCCACTGAACACAATGCGGAATGCCGCAAAGGCCAGACTGCCGTAGATTAGGCCGCTGATGGCGTAGGAGATGCGACGGGCAATGTTTTTGGCCCCGTCGTCGTCGTTTTCAGGGTCGTAAATGGCCGCTACAAAGCGCCAGATGACGTAGCCCACTAGGCCAACGGCCACCAAAAACAGCAGTATTTTGCCAAAGGGCTGACTGGCGATGGTTTGAAATGCGCCTTTAGAGCCCGTCACTTTACCGCCCCAGTTGAAGGCGGCTTGGACTGCCAGTATTCCCACCAGGGTATAAATCACGCCTTTGGCCGCGTAGCCAAAGCGAGCCAGTGCTTCGATCCACTGGGCGGTATCGCTACCGCTGGCCGATCTAAAGGATTGATTGCTCATAATACTTTTAACTAATCGTTAGTAATACTGCATTTAAGCGTCAATTGTTCTGAACTCTCATCTATCTTTTGGGGTCTGCAGCCTCTTCACGGGCGACAAGCTGCTTAACCTGCACCACGCTGTCAGGGTTGAGGGAGATAGAATCAATGCCAGCCGCAACCAAAAAAGCCGCAAATTCGGGGTGGTCGCTGGGGGCCTGTCCGCAAATGCCCACCTTAATTCCCGCCGCGTGGGCCTGCTCAATGACGTGCGCGATCGCCAGCTTCACCGCTTCATCTTGCTCATCAAACAGCTCGGCCAAATCCCCCGCGTCACGGTCCACCCCCAAAATGAGCTGGGTCAGATCGTTGCTGCCAATGGATAAGCCGTCGAACCGCTCCGCAAACTTGTGGGCCAGCAGCACGTTAGCGGGAATCTCGCACATGACGTAGACCTGTAGGCCGTTCTCGCCCCGAGTTAACCCATTAGCCGCCAAGGCCGCCAGCACCTTATCCGCCTCCTCCACCTTGCGGCAAAAGGGCACCATCACCACCACATTTGCAAAGCCCAGCTCCTCCCGCACCCGCTTCACCGCCCGGCACTCCAGAGCAAAGCCCTCTCGGTAGCGATCGCTGTAGTAGCGGGCCGCGCCGCGAAACCCCAGCATGGGGTTGGATTCGGGCTGCTCAAACTCCTGCCCCCCAATCAGGTCAGCGTATTCGTTGGTCTTAAAGTCGCTCATGCGGACGATCACCGGGTGGGGATACTGGGAAGCGGCAATCTTGCCGATGCCCCACGTCAAATTGTCCACAAAGTAGTCGCGCTTGTCGGCGTAGCCCTGGGTCATATCCCGTATCGTCTTCCAGGCCTGGCGATCGCTCAAGCGGTCGTAGTGCACCAGGGCCATGGGGTGAATTTTAATCAAATTGTTGATGATGAACTCCATCCGCGCCAGACCGATGCCCTCGGCGGGGAGCTGCCACCAGCTAAAGGCGGCAGCGGGGCTGGCGATGTTCATCATGATGCGGGTTTTCGTCTCGGGCACCGCTTCAAGATCTACGGCGGTGGTGTCGTAGGGCAGCAGGCCGGGGTAAAGGTAGCCGCGATCGCCCTCGGCGCAGGAGAGGGTGACGTCTTGCCCGTCCTTAAGCATGTGGGTGGCGTCCCCGGCGCCGACAATGGCGGGAATCCCCAGCTCCCGGCTGACGATGGCGGCGTGGCAGGTGCGCCCGCCGTAGTCGGTGACAATGCCCGCCACTCGCGACATCACCGGCACCCAGTCGGGGTCGGTCATCTCCGTGACCAAAATGCTGCCGTCCTGCACCTGGTCAATGTCTTTGGGGTCCAGCACCCGGCACACCGGGCCGCTGGCGATGGCGTTGCCGATGCTCAGCCCCGTCAAGATGGGCTCGGCAGACTCTTTTAGCTTGTAGGTTTTGAGGGTGTTCTTAGAGGCGCGGGACTGCACCGTCTCGGGGCGGGCCTGCACAATGAACAGTTCCCCCGTGTCGCCGTCCTTGGCCCACTCCATATCCATCGGGCAGCCGTAGTGCTCTTCAATCACGCAGGCCCACCGGGCGAGCTGCAGCACCTCGTCGTCGCTGAGCACGTAGGCGCCGCGCGCCTTACTGCTGGTGTCAACGGTCTTCACGGGGGACTGGCTGCCCACCCCTGCGTAAATCATCTTTTTCGCCTTGCTGCCCTTGGTTTTCTCAATCATGGGCCGGAACCCCGGCTTCAGCAGCGGCTTAAACACCACAAACTGGTCCGGGGTAACGGTGCCCTGCACCACGGTTTCCCCCAGGCCCCAAGCGCCGGTAATCAGGGCGGCGTCGGGGAAGCCCGACTCGGTATCGATGGAGAAGCTGACGCCAGCGCAGGCTTTATCCGATCGCACCATCTTCTGCACCCCGATAGAGAGGGCCACGCCCAGGTGCTCAAAGCCCTTCTCGTTGCGGTAGCTAATGGCGCGATCGGTGAACAGGGAAGCGTAGCACCTGCGACAGGCGTTCAGCAGCTCCCCCTCGCCGCTGATGTTGAGAAAAGTTTCCTGCTGGCCGGCAAAGCTGGCGGCGGGCAGGTCTTCGGCGGTGGCGCTGCTGCGCACGGCGGTGTCTACGTCCTGGGTTTGGTACTGCTGGCTGAGGGCGCGGTAGGCGGCGCGGATGGCCTCTTCCAGGTCGCTGGGGAAGGGCACCTCTAGGAAAAGCTTGCGAATAGCCTTGCCGGTTTGGGCTAGGGACTGCTGCTGGGCGGCAAAGATCTGGAGCTGCGAGCGGATGCCGTCTTCGAGCCGGTTGGTTTCGACGAAGGTGCGGTAGGCGGCGGCGGTGATGGCGAACCC
>JBHJHJ010000175.1:0-3867 GCA_050330955.1 Elainellaceae cyanobacterium
ACACTAAGGCGGTTCCTCCAATACTTCGCCCCCTACCGCCAAGAGCTCCCCGTGGCCCTGCTACTAGTCGCCATCGGGGCCACCACCCAAGCCATCGGTCCGCTGCTGATTGGCTGGTCCATCGACAACCTCATCCTTAAGAGCAACCTACCGGGCCTGCTGCGGATGCTGGCGCTACTTACGGCCATCTACTTGCTGGGTCTGTGGGCCATTCGAGGGCAGATTTTGCGCATGGGCTCCATCGTGCAGCGACTATTGGGCCAGCTTCGGCAGGATATTTTCGACAAGGTGCAGAGCCTGCCGGTGAGCTTTTTTGACCGCAGCGAAGCCGGGGACCTGATGAGCCGCCTGCTCAACGACGTGAACACGGTCAACCAGGCCTTTGGGCTGACGATTCCTCAGATGCTAGGCCAGACCTTCAGCCTGGTGGGCATTATCATCGCCATGCTCTCCATCAATCTGCAGCTGGGGCTGCTGAGCAACTTGGTGGTGCCGCTGATGATTGCCACCACAGCGGTCTTTTCTCGCTGGGCGAGGCGGCGGTTTCGCGTCACCCGTCAAACCATTGGCGACCTATCCGCCAAGCTGGAAGAAGACATCGGCAGCGTGCGCGAGGCCCAGGCGTTCAACCGTACCCAGCTCAACATTGAGGAGTTTGACAGCCTCAATGCCGCTAACCGCCGCGCCAACGTGCAGGCCGTAGCCGTAACGGCGGCGTTTTTGCCCTCCATCGACTTTCTCAATACCCTGGCGATCGCTGGCGTGATGACCTACGGCGGCTACCTAGCGGTGAACGGGGTGATGACGGTGGGCACGGTGACCGCCTTTTTGCTCTACGTGCAGCAGTTCTTTCGCCCAATTCAAATCCTCAGCCAGTTCTACACCCAGGCCCAGTCGGCCTTGGCCGGCCTAGACCGCATCTTTGCGCTGCTGGATGAGCCCGCCACCCTCAAGGACGCCCCCGACGCCGACGAGATGCCGCCCATTCGCGGAGAGGTGCGCTTTGATCAAGTCGAGTTCGGCTATACCCCCACTCAGCGGGTGCTCAAGGGGATAGACCTCTGTGCCCAGCCTGGGGAGATGATTGCCCTGGTGGGTCCGACGGGGGCGGGGAAAAGCACCATCATTAACTTGATTTTGCGGTTTTACGACGTCTCAGCAGGGACCGTTAAAATTGACGGCATCGACGTGCGCCAGGTGACCCAGGCCAGTCTGCGGCGGCAGATTGGCATCGTCCTGCAGGACAACCTGCTGTTTAGCGGCACCGTGGCCGCAAACATCGCCTTCGGTGCGCCCGACGCCAGCCAGGCCGACATCGAAGCAGCGGCTCAAGCCGCCAACGCCCACGAGTTTATTACGCTGCTGCCCCAGGGTTACAGCACCCGCTTAGGGGAGCGGGGAACGCCTTTGAGTCAGGGGCAGCGGCAGCTGGTGAGCATTGCCCGTGCGGTGCTAATTAACCCGCGCATCTTAGTGCTGGATGAGGCCACCAGCAGCATCGATACCCGTACCGAAGGGCTCGTGCAGGCGGCGATCGCCACCCTCCTGCAGGGTCGCACCAGCTTTGTGATCGCCCACCGCCTCAGCACGGTCACCCAGGCGAACCAGGTGCTAGTGATTCAGCAGGGGGCGATCGTCGAGCGAGGGTCCCACAGCAAGCTAATGGCGCTCCAGGGCATTTATGCCAACCTATATGGCTTACAGCTCGGGAACGATTGACAAGCTAGCGTCAAGAATTGCCCCAAGCTTTATCGTTTTTCCTACCGATATCCGCCATTTGAACGCTTACACCGGCTCTCTGGACATTTGTTGAAACGCCTGGGGTTGAACCCACCAAAGCCGCTGTAGAGCGAGACTTATGGCCTGCTGTCATTTATCGGCACGCAGTTTTGGCTCTCAATCCAAGGATCAAGCCGCTAGAGCAAGCCCGTAACCACACGCCTTCCCACCGAAGCAGGAAGGCGTATTGCTATCGCTCTGAGGAATTGACGCTCTTTCGAGGCACAATTCCATGGCGAAATCACCCAAAAAGAAGGCTTGCGACAAATTTCAGCTGCTGGCGGACAAGCTGCTCAAGCTGATGGAATCAGGCACTCTGCCCTGGCATAAACCCTGGTCGACTACCCCTTACGCCAACGCCATCAGCGGCCACGAGTACCAAGGATTCAACCCGCTGCTGGCCCAAATTGATGTGATGGCAAACGGCTACAGCACGACGCTGTTTGCTGGCTTTGCCCAGGCCAAGCAAAAGGGCTGGACTATCCGCAAGGGCAGTAAGGCAACTTGGCTGCGCTGGGGCGGCACCGTCCGTAAGGAAAAGGAAGATGAGACCGGCGAGGTTTCTGAGACCTTCTTCCGCACGTTCAAGTGGCTGCAGGTGTTCAACCTGGACTGCTTTGACGATTCTGAGGCAGAGACGAAGATTGCGGATCTGGTCGCTAGGTTCAAAGGCCCTGAAAACCAAGAACCCCGTATCAAGGAGGCTGAGCAGCTCATCGGTGCTCAGAATGCTGTCATTCACTTTGGAGGCAATAAAGCGTCTTACTCTCCTCAAAAGGACTGCATCTACATGCCGCGCTACGAGGATTTCTCGGCCTCGCAGCTGTACTACGCCACCGCTATTCACGAGTTGGTTCATAGGACCGGCCATCCCAGCCGCCTCAACCGACCGCTTCAGAACCGCTTTGGCACTAGAGCCTATGCGTTCGAGGAGCTGGTTGCGGAGCTGGGGGCGGCGTTCGTCTGCAACGAGCTGGGTATCACGCCTGAGCTGGAGCACCATGCCAGCTACCTGGAGAGCTGGATCTCCATCCTGAGCAGCGACAACCGCGCTTTCTTCAGGGCATCAGCATTGGCGCAGAAGGCCGCAACCCTGCTGCTAGAGACTGCGGGGCTGGCAGTGGTGGTCAGCGTTGATGAGGCGGATCAAACCTGAGTACAAGGGGGTTCGTAGCTAGCCCTAAAAATCCATTCAACAGGCTCCCTACTGGGGCCTGTAATTTTTAGCTTGCGCTCTGTGGGGTTTGACCCTATTTCAGAGCGCAACACTATGTCACTTCTAAAAGATGCTGGAACGCCCTACTCAAGACATGCAGACACAACGTTGCTCACTACTCTAATTGGAGATGCCTTGGGCAGCCCAAAAGCCGGGACACAGGTGATGGCGGCCCTCATCGCGCCAGGGGAGCAGGCAACCGCCCAGAATATCCGCACCCGCCTTCGGGCTGCTATCCAATCCGGACAAATCAAAGACCTTACCCCCAAGCGACTGCAGCGACTGCAGGCTGCCCTGGAGCTGGGCCGATTGCTCTATGTTGATGAGCTTGAGCAGGGTGAGGCGATTGATAGCCCTGAGCTGGCAGCTCGTGCCTTCCAGAGCATTGACTGGGAGCTGGTGGAGAAGTCTGCGGTACTGTCTCTAGATATCAAACACCGCGCCCTCTCCCTCAGCGTTGTCTCTGCTGGCACGGCCACCGAAACGCTGGCGAACCCGAGAGATATCTTCTCGGCGGTTATCCGCGCCAGCGGGGTGCGGTGCATTGTGGGTCACAACCACCCTTCGGGCTGCACTGACCCTAGCCCTGAGGACCTAGCCCTGACTCAAACCCTTCTGAATGCCGCTCAGGTAATGAACATTCCCATCCTGGACCATCTAATCGTCTCTCAGGGGAGATTTGTATCCCTGAGAGCAAAAACTGACCTGTGGGAGGGGTACATCTGAGCTGCCCCCTTCATCTCTGAGACTACTCAGAGGTGACTTTTTGATGAGGGTGCGTATTTTACGTTTTGTAATAGCTGAGGAAACAATGCTCAAGGTGACCAGTCAGTAACGGGTATAGGTTTTGGATTCGCCTCAAGTATTCAGCT
>JBHJHJ010000176.1:0-12012 GCA_050330955.1 Elainellaceae cyanobacterium
TGTGAACTGATAGAGGACCTACCGTTATGGAGAGTGTGGCATACATTCTTGTCCTAGCCGGTGCCATCGGCGTTCTATTCTTTGCGATCGCGTTTCGAGAGCCGCCTCGAATTAATAAGGACTAAGGGCAGTTAGGATCAGAGCGATTCTAGGTTAAATCAATTAGCCCGTCCTAGAGACCTTTAATATAAAAGCCTCTACGATGGACTGCTTCAATGCTTTGCTAGCGCAAGTTAGCAAAGCATTCTGTATTTTGAGAGTGCTTAAGTAGATCGCCGTAGGTGAACAATTCGAGGGGCTCCCGCCGGGGATAATCTCTTCCAAATGTTTACTCGTGGATACACGCTTAAGACGTTCGCTCAGCTTACGCCGCTGTGCTTTAGATCGCAAAATAGCGTGTGAGCAAACCCTCAAACAGCACAGGTAGCGTTTATCTGTGATACGCTGAGCTTCAGCGGGGTTTCACCCCAAGGAATGTGAAATAATTTTGCGACGCTCGTTCGAAAGGTATAGTTATGCGGTGTCCATTTTGTCAGTTTCCTGACAATAGAGTTTTAGAGTCTCGGTCTGCTGAATCGGGTCAAAGCGTCCGTCGTCGTCGCGAGTGCTTAGACTGCAAGCGCCGATTCACGACTTACGAGCGGATTGAATTCGTTCCCATCACGGTCGTTAAGCGGAACGGCAATCGCGAAGCCTTCGATCGCTCCAAACTCCTGCGCGGCGTTGCTCGGGCCGCTGAGAAAACCGATTTGTCTCTGGTGCAGCAGGAAAATTTGGTCGATGAGATTGAGGCAGATCTCCAGCAGCGGGCGGGCCGCGAAATCACTAGCCAAGAGCTGGGTGATTTAGTTCTGGCTCAGCTTCGGCGGCTCAATGAAGTGGCCTATGTCCGGTTCGCTTCAGTTTACCGGCAGTTCCGCGGGATTCGCGACTTTGTGGAAGAGCTCAGCCACTTTAAGCAAGATGGGGAAGTTGTCCGTATGCCCTCAGATCCGCCGCAGCCGAGAGAGTATACTTCATCTCACTGAAGATTTGGTCTTAGCAGCGCTTATGGTAATAACTTAACTTATAGTTGATATCTGGCGTCGGTAGAGCGTATAATGAGTTTTCTGAGCAGATAAAGCTGGGTAACGCGTGCTTGGCCCTGATGTCACATCAGAGCCGGTCTGAAAAGCTAGACGCTCAACGGTGAGAGGGAACCCAAACTTTAACGCAGTATCACGAACGGAGACAGGTATCAGGAACAGCCCGCATGGTGGAACAAGCAGAAAAAGAACAGGACAGCTTAACGAACATTGGCTTCACCCATGAAGACTTTGCAGCCTTACTCGACCAATACGACTACCACTTCAGCCCAGGGGACATTGTAGCTGGTACAGTGTTTAGTCTTGAGCCGAGAGGTGCCTTGATTGACATTGGAGCGAAGACCGCGGCTTACATTCCGATTCAGGAGATGTCAATTAACCGAATTGATGGTCCTGAGGAGGTGCTGCAGACGGATGAGACTCGCGAGTTCTTCATTCTTACTGACGAAAATGAAGATGGCCAGCTAACGCTGTCGATTCGCCGCATTGAATATATGCGCGCTTGGGAGCGGGTCCGCCAGCTCAAGGCTGAGGATGCAACCGTTCGTTCCGCTGTCTTTGCGACTAACCGCGGTGGTGCTTTGGTTCGCATTGAAGGGCTGCGTGGCTTCATTCCTGGCTCCCATATCAGTACCCGAAAGCCCAAAGAAGATTTAGTTGCGGAAGAGCTGCCTCTTAAGTTTTTGGAAGTTGACGAAGATCGAAATCGCCTTGTGCTGAGCCACAGGCGGGCTCTTGTTGAGCGCAAGATGAACCGTCTTGAAGTGGGTGAAGTTGTCATCGGGAACGTTCGAGGCCTCAAGCCATACGGTGCATTCATTGACATCGGCGGCGTCAGCGGCCTGCTGCACATTTCAGAGATTTCCCACGACCACATCGATACGCCCCACAGCGTCTTTAACGTCAATGACGAAATCAAGGTCATGATTATCGACCTAGACGCGGAGCGGGGTCGTATTTCCCTATCGACGAAGCAGCTTGAGCCTGAGCCGGGTGATATGGTTAAGAATCCTGATCTCGTTTACGACAAGGCTGAAGAGATGGCTGAAAAGTATCGTGAGCGGGTTCTGCAGCAGTCTCAGGGCTCCGATCTCAACGGTGATTCTGGGGCGGATGGCGTGGATGAAACCTTAGTCGCTGCCGACTAAATCGTGTCAGCGGGCGTAGGTCTCGCTGTAGCGCGCTTGACGCCCTTCTATAAAGCCTAGGCTATGGTCTCAATTCGCTGCGGCGATCGCCTGTTTGATAACCTCAGCGCCGTTATATTTGACAAAGACGGCACGCTTGCTGATCCAGGAGACTTTTTGCTCAATCTAGCCCGTCGTCGGACGCGGCTGGTTGACGCTCGCATTCCGGGGGTCCAAGAGCCGCTGCTCATGGCTATGGGCGTTCTAGATGGGGCCATTGACCCTGCTGGCCTCATGGCGGTGGGCAGCTATTGGGAAACGTCAATAGCCGCTGCGGCCTACGTCGCCGAAACGGGGCGGGGCTGGCGTGAGTCACTTAAAATTGTCGAGGCCAGCTTTGCTGAGGCAGATCAAGCCTGGGGTAATAAAGCGCCCCATACGCCTATGTTTGAAGATGCGCTTCCCTGCCTGCAGCGGCTTCACGGCACCGGCCTGAAGCTTGGCATTGCCTCGGCAGATACCCCCGAAAATGTGGCGCAATTTGTCGAACATTACGGCCTGTCCAAGTACTTTAGTGCACAGTTGGGAAGCGATCGCTACCTCGCCAAGCCCAGCTCTGCCTTTTTAGCCAAGGCTTGCACCGCGTTGGGCGTAACGCCGTCCCAGGTGCTTATCGTGGGCGATTCCCTGACCGATGTCGAGCTTGCTCGCCAAAGTGATACGGCGGGCTGCATCTTAGTTGACCGAGGCGGAACCAATGGTCAGGCTGTTTCCGCGGCTGATACCGTCGTTCCTGAGCTGACCGCTCTCGAAATTTGCGGCTCTCCATGACCAAAAATCTATTCTTCAGAGCCACAACCAGGTAGAATCAGTCAAGAATAGCGCCTGCCATCGCTCAACGCTGTGGGGTTAGGCAATTCGAGCCGTAAATTCAAGTCAACTGTGAGGCTGTTTCCTTGCCGCGTCGTTATCTTTTTACTTCTGAGTCTGTTACCGAGGGGCATCCTGATAAAATCTGCGATCAGATTTCGGACACCATCGTGGACGAGCTGCTGGCGCAGGATGTGGGAAGTCGCGTTGCTGCTGAGGTCGTGGTTAACACCGGATTAGTCCTCATTACTGGGGAAATCTCCTCAGCGGCTCAAGTCAATTACGTCGACTTAGCTCGCCGCAAAATTGCCGAGATTGGTTATACCGACGCAACCAACGGGTTTTCCGCTGACAGTTGCTCTGTCATCGTCGCCCTAGATGCCCAATCGCCCGACATTGCTCAGGGCGTCGACACCGCCCATGAGATGCGGGAAGATTCGAGCGATGAGGCCCTCGACCGCATCGGCGCAGGGGATCAGGGCTTAATGTTTGGGTTCGCCTGCAATGAGACGCCTGAACTAATGCCGCTGCCCATCAGCCTGGCCCACCGAGTATCCCGCAAGCTGGCGGCAGTCCGCAAGACGGGAATGCTGCCCTATCTTCGCCCCGACGGCAAGACCCAGGTCACCATTGCCTATGAAGACGGCCAGCCGGTGGGCATCGATACCATCCTGGTCTCTACGCAGCATACGCCCTCTATCGCCGGCGTCGCTGACGGTGATGCAGTCCAAGATCGCATCAGGGATGACCTCTGGGAGAATGTAATTCAGCCCGTTCTCAAGGGGCAAGCCGTCCAGCCCGACGGCGGCACGCGCTTTCTCGTCAACCCGACTGGCAAGTTTGTTATCGGCGGTCCTCAGGGAGATTCTGGGCTAACGGGGCGCAAGATCATCGTCGATACCTACGGCGGCTACTCTCGCCACGGCGGTGGCGCCTTCTCTGGCAAGGATCCCACTAAAGTCGATCGCAGTGCGGCCTATGCCTGCCGCCACGTTGCCAAAAATATCGTGGCCGCAGGTCTAGCAGACAGGTGCGAGGTTCAGCTCAGCTACGCGATTGGGGTGGCCCGCCCAGTGAGCATTCTAGTGGAAACCTTTGGCACCGGTCGCATTGAAGACGACCATTTGCTGACGTTGGTGAAGCAGCACTTCGAGCTGCGTCCTGCCGGCATTATCCAGGCCTTTGGCTTGACGCAGCTTCCCAAAGATCGGGAAGGGCGCTTCTACCAAGACGTCGCCGCCTATGGTCATTTTGGCCGCTCCGATTTAGATCTGCCCTGGGAGCAGACCAATAAAGCCGAGCTGCTGCGGGCCGACGCAGCTGAGCTATTTGGCGCAAAAACCTGATTCTGATAGCTTGGCTTTGATTCATCTGGCGTTCTCAGCCTGGCTTTGATGAGGACTGGGATCGCCTAGCTCACCTGGGCTGCGAGCCAGTTTAAGTAGTCGGGGGATCCCTCTACAATCGGCAGGGCTATCAGCTCAGGCATTTCATAGCTGTGCAGGCGGCGCACGGTCGCCTGCACCTCTGGGAACCGTGCTTGGCTGGTTTTAATGGTGAGCTGCCACTCCTGGGCTCGCTCTATCTGCCCCTGCCATCGATAGATTGAGCGGACTGGGGCGATGGCGACGCAGGCCGCCAGCCGCTGCTCCACAAGGTCGGAAGCGATCGCCTCTGCGCTAGCTTCCGACGGTGCTGTGACCCAAACCGCAATAAGCTGGTTGGTGGGTTGATGCGTCGGATTTACCATCGACCTATCGTAAGAAGCTGATCCGCGAGCTCATCTTCATCCTCCAAAGCGGTGCCATCAGGCGCGGCCTGCTCAAGATCGATTGTGCTCAGGTCCACCCCCCGTAGGTCCACGCTGTCCATATGGGCGCCCCTTAGATTGACGTCGGTCAGAAACGCTCCGGCTAGGCAAGCCTCCACGAGCCGAGATGCGGAGAGGTTAGCCCAATTCAGGTTAGCCTGCGTTAAATCCGCGCTGCGCAAATTACTTCCTGCTAGGTTGGCCCCGCAGAGATTGGCCCGCTGTAGCAGCGCCCCGCGCAGGTTGGTGTGGCTCAAATTGGCGCCACTCAATTTAGCGCACAGGCAGTTCGACTTCACCATAAACGCGCCGCTGAGGTCGGCCTTCGTCAGATCTGCATTTTTCATGCAGCCATCGCTGAACTTGGCATAGCGTAAATCAGCCCAGTTGAGGAAGGCTTCAGAAAGATCTGTTCCCGTCAGGAAAGCGCGGGACATCAGAGCGCCGGTTAAGTTAGCGCCCGCTAAATTAACGCCGATGAGCGTCACGCCTCTGAGATTTGCGCCTTCTAAGTTGATGCCCGGAAAGTCTCGCCGCCCCGCCTCGTATGCGTTGAGCAAAAATGTGACATCCATACCCATACCTCTAGTAGCAACCCCACTCATCCACACCGTCTCCTACTTGACGTTAAAGGGAATTCAGGGCGATCTGGCCCTCCTGTAATCTAGATTGGTTGATATGTACAAAGCGATACGTCGCGACATGTTTGGCAATGTAAGCAGGAGTGCTAGCATCAAACTGTGCACTGAACGAGGCCTCTACTAGGCGTTAAATCACATAAACTATGGCACGGCGACTTGCCTTCCTTTTGCTTTGGCTCGGGCTCATCGGCTATGCGTTTTTCCTGGCGCCTCCCGACCAGCCCAATACCCTGGCGCTGATTCAAGACCTATCCCTCGGCAGCTGGAGCAACATCAACCCTATCGTGGTGGCTCTCTTTAATCTCATGGGCGTATGGCCAGTCTTATACAGCAGCCTGATTCTGATTGACGGGCGATCGCAGTCGTTCCCAGCCTGGCCCTTTGCTGTCCTTTCGTTTGGGGTCGGGGCCTTTGCCCTGCTGCCATACCTGGCCCTGCGCCGGCCAAGCCAAACCTTTCCTGGCTCGCAGGACTGGCTGCTGCGGCTGCTCGACTCTCGCTGGCTAGGCGCTCTAGCGGCGGCGGGAATTCTGGCACTGCTCGCCTATGGCCTCGGCGGGGATTGGGTCAATTTTGCGGAACAGTGGCAAACCAGCCGGTTTATTCACGTCATGAGCCTCGATTTTTGTCTGCTCTGTCTCCTGGTGCCGGCCCTATTGGGAGACGATATGGCCCGCCGCAATTCGGGGCCCTGGGGCTGGCTTGCTGCTGTTGTGCCCATGGTTGGATTGGCCCTATATTTCTGCTTCAGACCACCGCTCAACTCCGCTGAAGTCGAAGATCCGGTGGCGCTATGAAGGAAACCATGACTCAAAAGATCTACGAAGGCAAAGCTAAAATTCTCTACACAACCGAGGATCCAGACATCCTCTTGACCCACTTCAAGGACGATGCCACTGCCTTCAACGCTCAAAAGCGCGGCACCATCCAGGGTAAGGGAGAAATGAACTGCGCCATTTCAACCCATCTATTTCGGCTGCTGCACGCCCACGGTATTCCCACCCACTGGATAGATTCCCCCGCCGCTAAAACCATGAGGGTCCGCAGCGTGACGATTATTCCGCTGGAAGTGGTGGTGCGCAACCTGGCAGCGGGGAGCCTGGTGCGCGAGACCGGCTTCCCGGTGGGACAGCCCCTAACCCCGCCGCTGGTGGAGTTTTACTACAAAAATGATGCTCTGGGGGACCCCCTACTGACGCGCGATCGCATCGCGGCCCTGGCGCTGACTTCCTCCGAGCAGGTAGACCGACTCGACCGGCTTGCTCGCCAAATCAACAGCTTATTAATAGACTTCTTTGGGCGCTGCGACATCACGCTGGTAGACTTCAAGCTGGAGTTTGGCCTTGATAAAGCTGGAGAGCTGCTGCTGGCGGACGAAATTAGCCCCGACACCTGCCGGCTGTGGGACCGAACCGTCACAGATGAGGCGGCGCGGGTTATGGATAAAGACCGCTTCCGCCACGACTTGGGTCAGGTGGAAGCGGCCTACGAAGCCGTGATGACGCGGGTCTTGGCCCAGCCCATCCCCGAATAATGCCGTAGGGACAGGGTATACCCTGTCCCACAAAGGTCATGCATCAATTCAGCAACGCCAGATTTTTGTGCCACCTAGATCTAAGCGCTAGCAAAGCGCTACACGCTAGCAACCGATGCCTTCAGCGCTAGGACAACCATTTCGTGAATGGCGCCGTTGCTCACCACAATGCCCTGGTTGTCTATCAGCTTCGTTCCCTTGGAAAAGTCCAGTGGGTTGCCGTACATGTCGGTGACCCGGCCCCCGGCCTCCTCCACGACAATAGCGCCGGCGGCATGGTCCCAAATCTTTTCGCGGTAGTCCGGGGATTTAGGCGAGGGCAGCCGCAGATAGAGGGCGGCTTTGCCAGCGGCGACAGCGCCGTATTTAGCCTGACTGTCCATCTTGAGGGGGGGCGTCGTGAAGCCCACGGCGCTGGCCACCGCTTGCTGACGGCCTTGGTCCCCATGGGAAGACTCGACGCTCTCTACAAAGCGGAGGTTTGCGGTGTCATCCCCCACCACGCGGATGGACTGCTCAGCCCCACCGCTGATGGGCCGCATGGTTGCGCCTTCGCCCCGAACGGCAATGAACAGCAGCCCCTCTTCGCTAGCCTCGTCAAACTTGAGGGCCGGGCAGGCTAGCACCCCAACCTTGATTTCCCCTTGCTCAATCAGGGCGATCGCCACAGCGTACTGGTCGTTGCGCAAAAATCCTTTGGTGCCATCTATGGGGTCCAAGGTCCAGAAGCGGTCGGCGGACTGGCCATTGCCCCGGTCGATCCAGTCCATCACGGACCCTGGCGTCGCCTTAGGCTCGATGCCCTGGACAAATTGGGTCACCTGCTCTAGCTTGGCCTTCATGTCGAGGGATCGCAGCTGGCTGGCGTCTTCCTCCCCCACAATGGGGTCGTGGGGAAAGGCCAAGTCTAGGGCATGACACACTAGGGCCTGGGCGCCGTAGTCTGCGATAGTGACTGGGCTCTTGTCTTTCTTCTCAATCGCCTCAGGGGAAATTTGGCTCCGCACCTGCTGACAGAGCTTTGCCGCGGCGATCGCGGCTTCGATTGCAACCTCTTTCTCGCGCTGATAAGCCATAAAAAAATTCCTATGTGATTAAATCTACCGAAAACCGATGAGTTGCCCCACGTTCCTACAGCATAGGCGGCGTTACCCTACCCATTAAACCGATTAGTTATAGAATCTGTCCTTAGAAATGGTACTCAACCCCATGGCCAGCAGCGGCGCCATGGCGTCAGGTTTATATTCGCTTTATCAAATGGCCCATGGAATTAAATTCCCCTTAAAGCCCAGGCTGCTGATTCATCCACTGGCGCGTGCCAAATGTGGTGCAAGCCAGCGCCGCCACCTGGGCAGCCTGATGCAACGCGTCAACGACTGCTGGCCTCCCCATTTTTAGCGCTGCCGTCAATACATGGCAAAAGACGCCGTGGAAGATATCCCCCGCCCCCAGGGTATCGACAGCTTGAATGGTGGGTACATCGATCTCTTGAGTGCGATCGCCCTGCCCATCATGAAAGCGGTAAATAATGGGCTCCGCGCCCCGCGTGATGGCGACGTGGGGCACCCCCAACCGCTGCACATAGTCCAAAGTCTCTCGCAAGTTTGAGCAGCCGGGGGGGCGAAACTGAGCCGAGCAAATGGCGTAGTGGCTCCACCGCAGCACCTGGTCAAAATTGGGCTTCCAGCTGCCGCCGTCTACCACAACCGAAATCTCCTGCTGGGCAGCCTGCCGGGCGATCGCCGCTCCAATCGCCATCTGGTGACCATCGATCAGCACGATGGTGCTGTTGTCCAAAGCGGCTGCAATCTCTGGGGAAATCTGGCCCGCAGCCTGGTGACGGCGAGCGTTGAGCGACACCACAGCGCGATCGCCGGTGGACTGGGTGACCAAAATGGAAGAGACCGGAGGGGGTTCGGCATGGGCCGGTGCTAGGTCAATGAGGGTGACGCCATGGGACTTTAAATCTGCCGCAATGTGCTGCGCGAGGGGGTGGTGTCCCAATACGCCCAGAAGGGTAGCGCTTTGGCTAAAATGGCGATACGCGATGGCGGCGTTGGCTGCGGGACCGCCTGCAGCGGCCAAATAGTCTGCCGCCACAAGCTTCTCGTTGGGGGCGGGCAGTCGCTCCACAAGATAGATCAAATCGAGGGTCAATAGCCCGACAAATAGTCCCTGACGCGTGGGTTGACTCACGGTTATCGTTAGTAGATTGAATGGAACTGGTATGACAGAGCCCAGTGTATCGCCCCGCCAAACCCCTCCCGAGCAGAATGCCGCCTCCGAAGGGGGGGCGGTGATGGCGCGGACGCTCTACATCGTCGGGACGCCCCTTGGCAACTTAGAGGATATGACGTTCCGCGCCATCCGGGTGCTGCGCCAGGTGGATCTGATTGCTGCTGAAGACACGCGGCATACGGGGAAGCTGCTGCACCACTTTCAAATCGACACCCCGCAAATCAGCTACCACACCCACAACAGCAGCCAGCGGATTTCTGAGCTAGTGCAGCGGCTGAAGTCCGGGCAGACCATTGCCCTAGTGAGCGACGCGGGCATGCCAGGAATCTCAGACCCCGGCTACGAGCTGGTGCAGGCCTGCTGGGCGGCAGACCTCACTGTGAGCCCCGTCCCCGGCCCCAGCGCTGTGGTCACCGCGCTCAGCGCCTCCGGCTTACCCACCGATCGGTTTGTCTTCGAGGGATTTCTGCCCGTGAAGGGAACCGCCCGTCGCGATCGCCTTGAGGCCCTCAAAAGAGAGTCACGCACCATGGTGCTCTATGAAGCGCCCCATCGGCTGCGGCAAACCCTGGCTGATCTTAACGCTGCCCTGGGGCCTGATCGCACCCTTGTGCTAGGCAGGGAGCTCACCAAGCGGTATGAAGAGTTTTGGCAGGGCAGCATCGCCGCCGCAGTGGAGCGCTACACTGAGCGGACACCACAGGGAGAATTTACCCTCGTCGCCGCGGGCGGTGTAACGACCAAAACGACCCTCACCGACGCCGACATTAAGTCCGAGCTTCAGCGCCTGCTGGCCCAGGGGCTCTCCCACTCCAACGCCAGCCGCCAGCTCGCCCAGCAGGCAGACTTGCCGCGACGACACGTTTACCAACTTGCCCTTAGCCTGAAGCCGAATTAACCAACTATGATGCGACACTTTGCACCCCGATCCTGTAGGCGGCTGCTCTTAGGGATACTGCTTGCGGCCACCCTCTCATCCTGCGGTGAGTCCAGTACTGAAGTCGAGGTACGTCCCGAATCTCCCCCAGCCGAAGCTCCAGAAGCTGCTGCCGCTGTCGAGCCCCCGCCGGCTGAACCCAGTGACCGAGAAATTTCCACCCACGGCATTGGTCCGGCCCAGCTTGGACTTACCTTGGGGGAGCTTAAGCAGCTCTTCGATGACGCCACTTTCACCCCTCAGTCCCCTTTCTTGGCGGAGTTTGATGCGATCGCCGTGCGCCAGGGCGGCGAAATTCTGTTTCACATCCTCCACTTGGCCGGAGAGCCCATGGCGGACGAGGACGTGATTCAGGGCGTATTCACCACTAACCCGTCCTTTGAGACGGCTGAAGGGATTGGCGCAGGAACGCCGATTGCCCAAGCCGAGGCCACATACGGCAGCGCTACCCTGTCTCACCATAGGGCCAACGCCTCATTGGAATACGTCCGCTTTGCCACGCCGCCAGCGGACAACATCTCCTTCGGCACCTGGGCGAGACAGCCCGGTGAGGCGACCCCCAGCTATGCCGGGGTCTATCCCCCAACCGGCGGCGACTACCGGGAAACCACCCAGTATGATCCAGAGGCCCAAATCCAGTCCATATTGGTGGTGTGCCTCACCGAGATCTGCGCTAGTTAAGCGGTATGGGACCTAAACTATGAAAGCCATAGTCACCCTGGTTTTGTCTGGCATTTTGGCGTTTTGGATGGTGGCGATCGCCATCCTATCAGTACAAAACGCGTTTATTGCCGTCCCCGATGGCCCGACCCTGGTCTCGCTGCGGTTTTTAGGGCGCTCGTCACCACCGTTGCCCTTCGGCGTTGTGCTGGCTGCGGCTGCTGCCACAGGTGCCCTGGCCATGGGAGGAGCGATCGCTGTGCAGCGCATGCGATGAGGGTGTTGAACCCCGCCTTTAGAGTCTGTTCCAAGGTTTCCACCGGGCTGGGAGAAAACGCGATGGACCAGCGGCTTGAGTTGCGTCCCTTTACTCCCTAGAATGGGTCAATAGTTTGCTACCGGCATCGCAGCACCCGATTAGGCTCCTGCGCCGTCAGGCAAACACTCAACCCTAGGAGGGATCATGTCGAGCCGCCCGATTATTCTCGGTATTGTTGGCGACAGCGCCGCCGGAAAGACGACCCTGACTCGCGGCATTGCCCAGATCCTGGGGGAAGATAATGTAACGGTCATTTGCACGGACGACTACCACCGCTACGATCGCAGGCAGCGGGCCGAAATTGGGATCTCAGCTCTGCACCCCGACTGTAACTATCTCGACATCATTCAGCAGCACCTCACGCTGTTGCGTACGGGGCAGGCTGTTCTAAAGCCCATCTACAACCACAACACAGGCGAATTCGATCCCCCCGAATATATTGAGCCCCGCCGCTACGTCATCGTTGAAGGGCTGCTGGGCTACTCGACTCGCGGCATGCGCGATGCCTATGACGTCAAGGTCTACCTCGCCCCGCCTGAAGACGTCCGCCTCAACTGGAAGATTAAGCGCGACACCCGTAAGCGGGGCTACACCGAAGAGCAAGTACGCGAGCAAATGCGCAAGCGGGAATCCGATTCAGAAGCCTCTATCCGCCCTCAGCGGCAGTGGGCAGATGTGGTCGTCACGTTTTATCCCCCCAAGAACGAACCTGTCAACGAAGTCCTGCTCAACGCCCGTCTCGTCCTGCGGCCTACCATTCCCCACCCCGACTTCACCCATATCCTCAGTCC